>NZ_REHK01000001.1:0-30433 GCF_003692905.1 Lactobacillus sp. ESL0225
TTGGAGTTTGATATTAATGAATTTTGGGAGCATTTTAATACTGAAATGCATCAACGCTTTAACGAAGTAGCATATAATGCTTGGTTCAAACATACCAAGCCTATTTCTTTTGACCAGACCAGCCATGAATTAAAAATTGCCGTTCAAAATCCGGTAACCAAAGGCTATTGGGAAAAGAACCTATCTGCTCAATTAATTCAATCAGCATATGGTTATGCCAATATTGAAGTCATTCCGATTTTTCGAATTGAAGAAACTAGTAGCAGCGAGCGCTTAGTTACACCGAGTTCACAGTCAAAGATGCCAACGGGCCAGACACAAAAGACCACACCAAATGCGTTTGTCCGCAATCTTAAATTAAACGAAAAATATACTTTTGATAACTTTGTCCAAGGTGAAGGAAACAAGTTAGCTGCTGGCGCTGCATTAGCGGTTGCGGATAGCCCTGGTAGTTTTTATAATCCACTTTTTATTTTTGGTGGTGTGGGATTAGGTAAAACCCACCTAATGCAGGCCATTGGTCATCAAATGCTGGCTGAACGTCCAAATGCTAAAATCGTCTATATTCAAAGCGAAACTTTTGTTAATGATTTTATTAATTCCATCAAAAATAAAACGCAAGATCAATTTCGGGAAAAATACCGAACTTGCGATTTATTATTAGTCGACGACATTCAGTTCTTTGCTAAAAAAGAAGGAATTCAAGAAGAATTCTTCCATACTTTTGAAACGCTCTATAACGATCAAAAACAAATTGTCATGACTAGTGATCGCTTACCAACTGAGATTCCCGATTTATCTGAAAGATTAGTTTCTCGCTTTACCTGGGGTTTGCAAGTTGAAATTACTCCTCCGGACCTAGAGACGCGAATTGCAATTTTACGCAAAAAAGCGGAAGCAGAGAACCTCACTATTGATGACAACACCTTAGATTATATTGCTTCACAAGTTGATACTAATATTCGGGAACTAGAGGGGGCCCTGGTCAAAGTACAGGCACATGCCACAATTGAGCATGAAGATATTAATGTTAATTTAGCGCGTGAAGCATTGGCCGACCTCAAATTAGTACAAAAAAATCAAGGACTGCAAATTTCTAAAATTCAAGAAGTTGTTGCAAATTACTTTCAAACTTCAACTTTTGAGTTAAAAGGTAAGAAAAGAGTTCGACAAATCGTGATCCCACGCCAGATTGCCATGTATTTGTCACGTGAATTAACTGATTCTAGTTTGCCGAAAATCGGACAAGAATTTGGTGGTAAAGATCATACTACCGTGATGCATGCTTATGAAAAAATTAGCCAAGAAATTAAAACTAATTCTGATATTAAGACTGCAGTTTTTGATTTAAAGCAAATGCTCGATCACTAACCAAATTAATTATTGTGGAAAAGATATTGACTTATACACAACTTCTTAACCGTACGAATTACGTTATTTTAGGGTCAACTTACTTTTTCAACACAAATCACAGGACCTACTAATACTACTTAAATAAATATATAATTAATATATAAAGAAATTAGCCATTACAGGAGGCAACTATGAAATTTACTGTTAATCGAAATCTTTTTATCGATAATTTAAATAACGTCATGCACGCAATCTCTTCTAGAACAACGATTCCTATTCTTAGTGGTATCAAACTTAACCTATCTGAAAATGAATTACTGCTAACAGGTAGTGATACTGAAATATCAATTGAAATTCGCATTCCAGTCAGTGAAGATTTAAAAGTCGACTCTCCAGGATCAATTGTTCTACCTGCACGCTTTTTTAGTGAGATAATCAAGCGTTTGCCAGGTAAGGAATTTTCACTAGAAGTAAAAGAAAGCTTTCAAACCCAAATTGTTTCCGAGAATAGCGAATTTACGATTAATGGATTAGATTCCAATACTTACCCAAGATTACCGGAAATTTCCGACGATTCCGCTTTTATAATTTCGGGAAAAACTTTCCGTGAAATTATCAATGAAACCCAATTTGCTGTTGCTACTCAAGAAAGTCGTCTCGTACTAACTGGCGTTCATTTTACCTTTAGTCCCAATAAGATTCATGCCGTTGCAACTGATTCACATCGCTTATCAAGTCGTGCTCTAATTTTAGATCAAGGTGCACAAACTGAAACTGATTTAATTATTCCGGGAAAAAGCTTATTAGAATTAGCGCGAATTATTGGTGAGACAGATCCTCAAATTAAAGTTTGTCCAGGTGAAAACCAAGTATTATTTGAAATTGGTAATATCTTATTTTATTCACGGTTACTTGAGGGCAGTTACCCAGATACAGCTCGGTTAATTCCAACTGAAAGTACAACTCAAGTTGAATTTGATTTGGCTGAATTATCTAGCGCACTTGATCGAGCAAGTTTATTGACCCATGCTGGACGTAATAACGTAGTTGATTTAACCTTAGATACAGAAAAGCAAAGTGTTAAATTATCGGGTGAGTCGGCAGAAATTGGTAATGTTGAAGAAAACGTAAGTTTTCGCCAACTAACTGGTAGCAATTTGAAAATATCATTTAACCCAGATTACTTACGTGATGCCTTGCGCGCGTCTGTATCTGATGCAGTAATTATGGAATTTACGCAACCTTTGCGTCCGTTTACTGTTAATCCAAATAAAACGGACATTGACTTTGTTCAATTAATTACCCCAGTTAGAACTTTTTAGAAAAAAAGCCATTAATTTAAGCTAATGGCTTTTTTTTGTATGACCTTGTTAAAATGGTCAAGATGCGGGGCTGTATTTTATTTTTGAGTCCTTTACTATAAGATGTTTATTTTGAAAAACAGCGGTTATAGGGCTTTATATTGCCACTTAAGTTGTCTTTTAGTGATGAAACGAATATACTTAATATAAGAAATATTAGAAGTTTATAGTGGTGAAGGTGGATATTATTAAGGAATTTAAAGTAAAGGGCGAATATATTACCCTGAGTCAATTTCTCAAAGAAGAAAGTATCATTTCATCGGGTGGACAAGCTAAATGGTACTTGCAGGAAAATCCGGTTTTTCTTAATGGAGTCAAAGAGAATCGGCGTGGTAAAAAAATTAGACCAGATGATCAAGTTGAAATAGCTGACGAAACATATAAATTTCGGTAAGCAACAAAAAGATGTACCTTAAGCATTTTATTGCGCAACATTATCGTAATTTACACCAGTGCGATATTAATTTTGATCCTAACGTTAATATTTTTATTGGACAAAATGCGCAGGGAAAAACAAACTTGCTCGAAGCTATTTATTTTTTGGCATTAACTAGATCGCATCGTACAAATAACGACAAAGATTTAATTGCTTTTAAACAGGAGTATGCAAATATTTCAGGTCGTGTTTATAAAAGTCAGCTTGATTTGTCCTTGCGCGTCCTAATTACAAAAAAAGGTAAAAAAGCTTGGATCAATCGTATTGAGCAAGCCAAACTTTCTAAGTATGTTGGACAGTTAAATGCTATTTTATTTTCTCCTGAAGATCTAGAACTTATTAAAGGGGCGCCGGCTCTGCGGCGGCGTTTTATGGACCAAGAATTTGGCCAGATTGATGCAGAATATCTTTATTTTGCTGGTAAGTATAAGCAAGTATTACAGCAAAAAAATAATTACCTTAAGCAACTAGCTAGAGGTAGAACAAAAGATACTGTCTTCTTAGAGGTTCTATCTGATCAATTGGCTGGGGTAGCTGCAGAAATAATTGTAAGACGATTTAAGTTTTTAAGATATTTGGATAAATATGCTAAAGAGGCTTATAAGCACATTAGTTCAAGTGGGGAGCTGCTGCAAGTTACCTATAGACCTTCAGTTAGTGATATTACTAGTCATGATAGTTTAGAAGAAGTTTATCGTAAGCTGCGAGTTAGTTTTCAAAAAAATCAGACTAATGAAATTACGAAGGGAACGACTTTAAGTGGTCCACACCGGGATGATATTGAATTTGAGTTAGATAATAAAGATGCTCATTTATATGGATCCCAAGGACAACAAAGGACAATCGCACTTAGTATTAAGTTAGCGGAAATACAACTAGTTCATCATTTAACAGATGAGTATCCGCTGCTGTTGCTTGATGATGTAATGAGCGAACTTGATCACAACCGTCAAAATGCGTTGCTAAATTATATTCATGGCAAAACGCAAACCTTTATAACAACAACAGATCTTGCAGGTATTTCCTGGGAAATAATAAAAAAGCCCAAAATATTTCGAATAAAGTCTGGAAAAATTTATTTAGAAGAAGGGAAATTGAATGGCCGATAATAAAAAAGAAAATATTGATCAAATTAAACAATATGAAAAAGAAGCTGATAAATATAATGCCAGTCAAATTCAAGTCTTAGGTGGACTTGAGGCTGTTCGTAAACGACCGGGGATGTATATTGGGTCAACTAGTTCTCAAGGATTACACCACTTGGTTTGGGAAATAATTGATAATGGTATTGATGAGAGCCTAGCCGGATTTGCCACTAAAATTGAAGTTACCATTAACGAAGATGGTAGTGTTACTGTTCAAGATGACGGACGTGGTATTCCGGTTGATATTCAAAAGAAAACAGGGCGTCCAGCATTGGAAACTGTTTTTACAGTTTTACATGCTGGTGGAAAATTTGGCGGTGGCGGATATAAGGTTTCTGGTGGATTGCATGGTGTTGGGGCATCGGTAGTTAATGCACTGTCAACTAAACTTGACGTTACCACTATGCGTGATGGCAAGAAGTATTACATTGATTTTGACCATGGTCGGGTTAATACTGAAATGAAGCTTGCAGGAACCGTACCGTCGAGTGTGCATGGAACAATTGTTCACTTTTTCCCCGACCCAGATATTTTTACAGAGACTACTTCATTTGATGATCAGGTATTGAAAAATAGGATTCGTGAGCTAGCTTTCTTGAATAAAGGTTTGAAGTTAACCTTTACTGATCAGCGAAAAGAAAGTGCTGAAACTGATGTATATCACTTTGAAGGCGGTATAAAAGAATATGTTTCATTTTTAAATAAGGGAAATGACGTTCTATTTACTGAACCAATTTATGTTGACGGCACTTACAATGACATTAATGTTGAAGTTGCCTTGCAATATACTACTGGGTATAAAACGACATTAATGACTTTTGCTAACAATATCCATACTTATGAAGGTGGAATGCATGAGGCTGGCTTTAAGACGGCCTTAACGAGAGTAGTTAATGATTATGCCCATAAGACCAAGTTGCTAAAGGATAATGATGACAATCTTTCAGGTGAAGATATTCGGGAAGGCATGACTGCTGTTGTTTCAGTTAAGCATCCAAATCCACAATTTGAAGGACAGACAAAAACTAAACTGGGCAATTCTGACGCTCGAACTGCGGTTGATCATTCGTTTTCTGAAACTTTTAACAACTTTTTGTTAGAGAATCCGCAAGTTGCACGTAAAATAGTGGAAAAGGCGCAGTTAGCTGAGAGGGCACGGACAGCTGCTAAGCGAGCACGTGAAGTAACACGGAAAAAATCGGGCTTAGAAATTGCTAATTTACCTGGTAAATTAGCTGATAATACCAGTAATGATCCCAGTATTTCTGAATTGTTTATTGTTGAGGGAAATTCTGCCGGTGGTTCTGCTAAGCAAGGTCGGTCGCGGTTGACCCAAGCAATTTTACCAATTAGAGGTAAGATTTTAAATGTTGAAAAAGCATCAATGGATCGTATTTTAGCGAATGAAGAGATTAGATCTTTGTTTACAGCCTTAGGTACGGGTTTTGGCGCTGACTTTGATGTCTCTAAAGCAAGATACCATAAGCTAATTATTATGACAGATGCGGACGTTGATGGGGCTCATATTAGAACCTTGTTGCTAACCTTGTTTTATAACTATAT
Organism: Lactobacillus sp. ESL0225; assembly: GCF_003692905.1. Lineage (NCBI taxonomy): Bacteria > Bacillati > Bacillota > Bacilli > Lactobacillales > Lactobacillaceae > Lactobacillus > Lactobacillus sp. ESL0225. The sequence goes on from NZ_REHK01000001.1 coordinate 5,859, forward strand.
GAAACCAATGATTGAAAAGGGATATGTTTATATTGCACGTCCACCTCTATATCAGGTGCGCCAGGGTAAAGTAATCAGATACCTTGATACTGATGAAGAGCTACATGATTACCTAGGTAGTCTCCAGCCTAGTCCTAAGCCAACGGTGCAACGCTACAAAGGATTAGGTGAAATGGATCCAGAGCAATTGTGGGAGACAACTATGAATCCCGAAAATCGTCGCCTTGATCGAGTTAGTCCTGAATATGCTAAAAATGTAGATGAAGTTTTTGAATTATTAATGGGTAATGAGGTAGCACCACGACGTAAATTTATTGAAGAAAACGCTAAATACGTTGAAAATATAGATGCATAGGGAGGTTTAAATGGATAACGACAATCAAGGTCAGGATCATCGAATAAGAAATGTTGACTTGACTAGCGTAATGAATAGTTCGTTTCTTGATTATGCCATGTCGGTTATTGTGGCTCGAGCATTACCAGATGTTCGGGATGGCTTAAAGCCAGTACAGCGCCGTATTCTTTATGGTATGAGTGAACTGGGAGTTACACCGGATAAACCATATAAAAAATCAGCTAGAATCGTGGGAGAAGTTATGGGTAAGTTTCACCCCCATGGTGATTCTTCGATTTATCTAGCGATGGCGCACATGGCCCAGGATTTTAGTTACCGCTACATGTTAGTAGATGGACATGGTAATTTTGGTTCGGTTGATGGTGATGAGCCAGCCGCAATGCGGTATACTGAAGCCCGCATGAGTAAAATTGCGGTTGAAATGTTACGGGATATTAATAAAAATACGATTGACTGGCAGCGGAATTATGATGATTCTGAGAATGAGCCGATTGTTTTGCCGGCTAGAATTCCGAACCTTTTGGTAAACGGTACAAGTGGTATAGCAGTAGGAATGACAACTAATATACCACCACATAATTTATCAGAAGTTATTAAAGGGATACATATGGTGATGGACAATCCCGATGTTACGACTAAGGAGTTAATGAAAGTAATTCCTGGACCTGATTTCCCAACGGGAGGGACAATCATGGGTCGTAGTGGCATCTATCGTGCTTATGAAACTGGCCGTGGTAATATTGTCGTACGGGCTAATACTGCCATTGAAACTGAAAAGAGTGGCCGAGAACGGATTGTTGTAACTGAGTTACCTTACTTAGTTAACAAGGCGGAATTAGTTAAAAAAATCGCTGATTTGGCGCGGGCTAAAACAATTGATGGTATAACCGGAGTTCGAGATGAATCCGATCAGACAGGAATGCGCCTAACTATTGATATTCGACGAGATGCTAGCGCAAGTGTTGTACTAAATAATTTGTTTAAGTTAACGCAAATGCAAGCAAATTTTGGGATGAATATGGTCGCGATTGTTGACGGCGCACCCCATTTTTTAAGCTTAAAACAAATGCTGGAATATTATCTTAAGCATCAAGAAGATGTTGTTACTCGTAGGACAAAGTTTGAGCTGGGTAAAGCTGAAGCTAGAGCTCACATTTTAGCTGGATTGAAGATTGCTTTAGATCATATTGATGAAATCGTACGAATTATTCGACAGAGTGAATCGAGTGATATTGCCAAAGCAGCTTTGATTAGTCGTTTCGGACTTGATGATAAGCAATCACAAGCTATCTTAGATATGCGTTTAGTACGTTTAACTGGCTTAGAGCGCGATAAAGTTGAAGAAGAATATAAAGAATTGCAAGTTAGAATTGCTGATTATAAGGATATTCTAGCTCATCGGGAGCGAATTAATGAGATTATCTATGAGGAATTATTAGAAACACAAAAACGTTTTGGTGATGAACGTCGCACTAAGATTGGCGATGGTGAAGTCATCTCAATCGAAGATGAGGATTTAATTGAAAAACAGGATGTTTTATTAACTTTAACCCATAGTGGCTATATCAAGCGGATGCTCATTAATGAATTTAAAACGCAAAATCGTGGTGGTAAAGGCATCAAGGGAATGGGAATTAAAGATGGCGACTTTATTGAAAAATTAATGTATTCCAGTACCCATGACTTGTTACTATTCTTCAGCAATAAAGGTAAAGTTTATTCTAAGAAAGCCTATGAAATTCCTGAATTTAGTCGGACCGCTAAAGGCTTACCAATAGTTAATTTATTGCAATTGGAAAAGGGAGAAAAGATTGAAACAATCGTTAATATCCCTGAAGATGCAAATGACCAATATTTATTCTTTATTACTAAGTTAGGAGTTGTTAAGCGCACTCATGTTAGTGAATTTGCTAACATCAGAAATAGTGGGTTGATTGCGTTGACTTTACGCGATGGCGATGAATTAACCAATGTTTTATCAACTGATGGTAAACAGGATATTTTAATTGGAACCCATTTAGGTTATGCAGTTCGCTTTAATGAAACCACAGTTCGTTCAATGGGTAGAACAGCTGCTGGCGTACGTGGTATTAACTTGCGTGCTAATGATTATGTAGTTGGATCTGGTGTTGTGAGTGATCAAGATGAAATTATGGTTATTTCTGAAAAAGGTTACGGCAAACGTACATCTGCTGCTGAATATCCAACTAAGGGGCGTGGCGGTAAAGGAATTAAAACTGCTAATGTTACTGAAAAGAATGGTCCCTTATCTGGCGTGACCGTAATTGATAGTACCCAAAATATTATGGTGATTACCAATGATGGTATTATGATTCGCTTTAAAATTGATGATGTTTCGCAAACTGGACGTAGTACAATTGGGGTTCGCTTAATTAAAGTTAATGCTGAAAATAAGGTGGCCAGTTTGGCAATAGTTCCAGCAGAAGAAGATCAAACAGTTGGTGAAAAAGAAAGCCAAGATGAGGACATAAAAGGCTAAGCCTCAACTATAAATTTTTAAAAAATTATCAGACATTTTGACGTATTTATTCTATGAAGAGAGTAAAATCTTTTGTAGGATCACGTGAAGATAGTTTGGTAATTTTTTAGTATTGTGCTAAAATTAGAGATTGTGAGTAATAAATTGATTACTTTCCTTGTTCTTGAATTTTAGCAAGAACCATTTAGTCCAAAAGGAGGTGCACTAGTATGACAACTACAAAGTACGAAATAACTTATATTATTAAGCCTGATATTGATGAAGAATCAAAGAAGGCGCTAGTTGAAAACTATGATAAAGTTATTACCAATAATGGTGGTACGATGGTTGAGTCAAAAGACTGGGAAAAGCGTCATTTTGCATACGAAATCAACAAATATCGTGAGGGAACTTACCATATTATGGTTTTCACTGCTGATAACGCAGATGCAGTTAATGAATTTGATCGTCTATCTAAGATTGATACTGCTGTTTTACGTTCAATGACTGTTAAATTAGATAAATAGGCAAAACTTTATTGTTTTCGTGATTTAGGAAAGGGAGGACCTATAGTATGATTAATCGAGTTGTACTTGTCGGCCGTTTAACACGTGATCCTGAATTACGTACTACTGGGAGTGGAATCTCGGTTGCTACGTTTACTCTTGCTGTTGATCGTCAGTATACTAACGCTCAAGGTGAGAGAGGAGCAGACTTTATCAGTTGTGTCATTTGGCGCAAGGCCGCAGAGAACTTCTGTAACTTTACGTCAAAAGGGTCACTTGTTGGTATTGATGGCCGGATTCAAACCAGAACATACGATAATAAAGATGGGCAAAGAGTATATGTGACTGAGGTTGTCGTTGATAACTTTTCACTGCTTGAATCACGCAAAGAGCGTGAAGCCCGTGGCCAAAATGGTGATTTTACACCGAATAATACCGGCAACTTTGGTAATCCAAATACCACTAGTTCGCCTAATATGGGAGCATCTAATCAAAATAGCCCAATTAATAATCAGCCGGATGTAACGCAGGATCCGTTCGCTGGTTCGGGTGATACAATTGATATTTCGGATGACGATCTTCCATTCTAACTTTTAAAGAAAGGACCTAGGATATGGCTCAACAAAGAAGAGGCGGCCACCGTCGTCGTAAGGTTGACTTTATCGCAGCCAACCATATTGATTACGTTGACTACAAGGACGTTGATCTGTTGAAACGTTTTATCTCAGAAAGAGGTAAAATCTTACCACGTCGTGTCACTGGCACTAGCGCTAAGAATCAACGTAAAGTAGCTAAGGCAATCGAAAGAGCTCGCATTATGGGCTTGTTGCCATTTGTTACTGAAGACTAATTAGTCTAATAAAAATTTAAACGTACTAAGTTTTTGAAAACTTAGTACGTTTTTTAGTTAAGTATTAGAAAGTTTCTTATCCTGTAAATACAAGGTATAATAAAACTGATATGTTTTACATTACTTTAGGAAGGATCTTACATGAAAGATTTTTTACGTAATGAATTACCTGCTTTTGTTAAGGATTCACGGTTAACTGCTTCAGTAATTATCATTTTAGTTTTGTCTCTGTTAGGCAGTATTGTAGCGCTAATTATTAACCCTTTATTTGGGTTAGCAATGGGAGTAATTTTTATTCTCACGGTCGCGTGTGTTGTTTATGGTAGCTATATCCTTGCTGGTAATGCCAATAATTTCGCTGTTAATTTGTCTTATCGAATTAAGCGTAGTGAGCAAGAGGCGATGATTAAGATGCCACTGGGTATCTTGCTCTATGATGGAGACCGGCAAATTCAGTGGGTAAATCCATATTTGCAACTTTATTTAAAAGATGAGGATTTAATTGGGCATACGATTAAATCAGTTGATCCAGAGCTAGATAAGTTAATTGACGAGTCACTCAAAGCTAAAACTGCTGAAAATCATATTGTTAATTGGGATAACCATGAATTTGAAATGGTTATTCAAGGTGATTTAAATGTGGTCTATTTACTTGATATTACCCGTTATGCCAAGATTGAGCAAAAATATAATAATGAATTATTAGTGCTTGGCCAAATCTTTATTGATAATTATGATGAATTAAGTGAAACGATGAGTGATCAAGAACTATCGACAACTAGTTCCTATGTGCAAAATACTCTAAGTGAATATGCCCAAAATTATAATGCTTATTTAAAGCGAATTGATGAAGACCATTTTTTATTATTACTTCATATGCAAGATTTGACTAAAATGGAACAGGATAAGTTTTCAGTTTTAGACAAAATGCGCTTAGAAACTAGTCGTAATAATACTCCTTTAACCCTATCAATTGGAATAGCTTTTGGCAGTAGTTTGATTCTCGAACTTGCCAATCAAGCGCAATCTAACCTAGATTTAGCTTTAGGACGTGGCGGAGATCAAGTTGTTTTAAGCCAACCAGGGCAAGCAGCGCGTTTTTATGGTGGTAAGTCTAATCCGATGGAGAAAAGGACGCGCGTCAGAGCACGTATGGTCTCACAGGCAATTAGTGAGCTCTTTAAGGAAGCAGATCGGGTATTTGTGGTTGGCCATGCCAATCCTGATATGGATTCAATTGGTAGTGGCATTGGCGTGGTTAAGATTGCACGGCTGCACGGGGTGCAAGCTAACGTTGTTTTAGACTTAAATAAGGCAAATTATGATGTTGGCCGGCTAGTTAATAAGTTGCAGCAAGCAAAGGAGAAGACTAATTTATTTATTTCAGCTAGTGCAGCCTTAGAAAATGTAACGGATAAGTCGGTATTAGTGATGGTTGATCATTCTAAATATTCGATAACCTATTCTAAAGAATTATATAATCGCTTGAAAAACAGAATTATTGTAATTGATCACCACCGCCGCGGGGAAGAATTTCCCGAAAATCCAATGCTAACTTATGTAGAACCATATGCTTCATCAGCTTGTGAATTGGTAACAGAAATGGTTGAGTATCAGCAGCCTAGTTCTGGCAAACGAGTCTTGACGGATCTTGAAGCAACCGCAATGCTAGCAGGGATTACAGTTGATTCGAAAGAATTTTCCTTGCGTACAGGGACCCGAACCTTTGATGCAGCGAGTTATTTGCGCTCAATTGGTGCTAGTTCTGTTGGGGTTAGCGAACTACTTAAAGAGGATATTGATAGTTTTTTAGAACGTACTCGTTTAGTTAGTAGCTTGAAAATGATCAAACCGCAGATGGCTGTTTTATGTGGACCTGATGATAAGATAATAGATCCAATTATTACTGCTCAAGCTGCAGATACAGCCCTTGATTTAAAAAATGTTGAGGCCAGCTTTGCGCTTACGCGTAGGAGTAAAGATACGATTGGTATATCAGCTCGATCAATGGGTGAAATTAATGTGCAAGTCATTATGGAAAAGCTTGGTGGCGGGGGGCACTTATCTAATGCAGCTACCCAAATAAAAGATTTATCTGTGAATGAGGCACTTGCCAAATTGGTTGAAGCAGTGGATACTTATGAGCAAGAAAATGAATAGTAAAGGAGAAAACAATGAAAGTTATTTTTACTGAAGACGTTAGAGGTCGTGGAAAACGTGGTGAAGTAAAGGAAGTCCCTGATGGCTATGCCCAAAATTATTTAATTAAGAGAGGCTTGGCTAAGGCGGCTACTAAGGCCAATATGCATACTTTAGAGCGGGTCACTGCTAATGAAAAAGCTGCTTATGAAAGTGAAAAAGCTGAAGCTGAAAAAGTAAAGGCTCTTCTTGACCAAGATAAAACTGTGGTTAATTTTAAATCAAAGGCTGGTTCTGATTCACGTTTGTTTGGCTCAATTTCAAGTAAGCGAATTGTTGAAGGCTTGGAAGAGCAGTTTGGTATCAAGGTGGACAAGCGCAAATTAAACCTGCGTGAGCCAATTAAAACTTTAGGGTATACCAATGTACCTGTTAAGTTATTTAAAGGTGTAGAGGGCAAAATTCGCGTTCATATTACTGAGCAAGATTAACATGTTCAAGTGCAAGCTGATAAAAGTGGTTTTAATTAATGGATAATATTATTTCGCAACAGGTACCACATGATGATGGAGCGGAAAAAGCAGTTTTAGGCGCAATTTTTATTAATCCAGCGGCAATAGCTGATGCCAGTGCTGAAGTTCAACCAAGTGATTTTTATAAAAAGGCTAACCAATTAATTTTTCAAGCAATGATAGATCTATCTGATCGTGAAGATGAGATTGATCCAGTCACTCTGCAGGATGAATTAACTAAGAAAAATCAATTAGATGATATTGGTGGAATTGCTTATGTTTCTGACCTGGCAATGGCAACGCCAACAGCTGCTCATATAGTGTATTATGCTAAAATTGTCCATCGCAAGGCACTATTGCGGCGTCTTATTTCTGCAAGTCAAAAAATCATAACTAATGCGATGCAAGATTCAGAAGATGTAACTGATATTCTGGATAATGCAGAAAGCGAAATTATGAATGTTTCCTCTGAAAATAATGCTAATGGTTTTCGGGGAATTAAAGAAATTGTCAATTCAACGATTGAAGAGATTAATCAAATCCCTGAAGATGGTAATATGGTTACAGGGATGCCGACAGGTTTTGTCGAATTAGACAAAATGACAACTGGATTTCATAACGATGAGTTGATTATTATTGCAGCTCGACCAGGTGTGGGTAAAACTTCTTTTGCATTGAATGTGGCACAGTATGTGGGCCTGCATGTTCATAAAACAGTAGCCATGTTTTCTTTAGAAATGAGTGGGGAGCAACTTGTTCAACGGATGTTATCTTCTGAGGGGCTAATTAATTCGCAACATCTGCGAACGGGACAATTGGATGAGGAAGAATGGCAAAAATTAGTTGTTGCTTCAGGCTCCTTAGCAACTGCGCAAATTTATATTGATGACACTCCAGGCATTAAAATGAGCGAAATTAGGGCCCAATCAAGGCGGCTGGCTAAGGAAACAGGCGACTTAGGTCTAATAGTAATTGATTATTTACAGTTGATTGAAGGCCCACGTAGTGAATCGCGGCAACAAGAAGTTTCAGCAATTTCTCGGCAATTAAAGAAGCTTGCTAAAGAAGTTCATGTCCCAGTTATCGCATTATCGCAATTATCGCGGTCAGTGGAACAGCGTCAAGATAAGCGGCCAATTTTATCAGATATTCGTGAGTCTGGCTCAATTGAACAAGATGCGGATATTGTTTCATTTTTATATCGAGATGACTATTATCATGATGAGGATCAAGAAGACGGTCCCCAACAGAATAGTGACCTTGATAATGAAAATGGTGAAGTAGAGGTCATTATTGAAAAGAATCGTTCAGGTAGCCGTGGAACTGTAAAATTAATGTTTTCCAAACCGTATAATCGCTTTTCAAATCTCGATTATAGTCACGATCAACCACCAAAATGAGTAACAATATAAATTATATGTGTTATTTAATAAACCTTTATAGATTACTAGTAATAACTAAAACTTGTAAAAAATAAAGCGTTTTTAGTGACAATGATTATAATAAATTGTACTATTAAGAGGTAAACATATTATTTTCGCTAATTTTTTAGGGAAAGGACATAATATTATGGCTGATAAAGGATTAAAAGATAAATTAGCTGGTAAGGCTAATGAAGTTAAAGGAAAAATGCAGCAGGCTGCTGGCAACGTAAAGGATAAGGCGCAAGAAGCAACCGAAAATGTAAAAGATAAAGTTGATGACGTTAAAGAAAATATGAAGAAATAACGCTCAACTACTGAAAAGGCGAAGGACATGATTGTCCTTCGCCTTTTTCTGTTTCATGTGAAACACTAATGAGCTTTGTTTTTAACTTTTATTGGTAATTTAAGCTGGGGATGGTCTGAATCATAAAATTCATAAAATATGGGAGCTACTGCAGAATCATTGCTTTTAGGGTAAAGTTCATAGTTATTTGCCATTAAAGGTAAAGTCATATTGTTTTTATATGAATCCCAAATACTGGTAAAAATTTGGGTGAGCAATTTGCGTTCTTGTGGTTCAAGCGCCAGTAAAGCACGACTTAACCGATAAGTACCCACTAATTTATTGTTGGTCAGTTGATGCAACTCATTAATATCCATGTTTTCAAATGCTTCAAATAAATCAGCAAAAGCTTCGCCGCGTCTTTCTTTAGGAATCGAATTATTAAAATTAATCAGTGCATGTCGAATTACCCGACTGCCTGCAGATAATCCTTCAGCTAAAGTAAAACTATCGCGAGCAACGGACCAACGACGTGGATCGTGTTGATTGCGCATGGGAGCAGTACTTTTAACAACTAAAGTTTGTTCAGGATGATCGAGCATAGCACCAAAAACTGATCCCTGTGGAATGTAAGTTTTCATCTGGGGTAGGACACGTTTAAAACCGTCACTGGTATATACCTTACGAAAGAAGCCCGGGCCATCAAAATTAATTGCTTTGATAACTCTTTTTTGAATGTTGGCATCAACTGCACTTAGTGCATATTGAGCAAAATTTCCCCCTTTTGAATGACCTACAAGATAAATCCGTTTATCTGAAAATTGCTTAGCAATTGTTGTTAGATATTCAGCAGCAACATTTTGCCCATAAATTTCTGGCAAATAGTTCATGCGCATATCTTCTTTCCAGCCAATCATTGAGCCATCAGTACCACGAAAGGCAATAACAATTGTGTTATCGTCAATAATAAATGTAGCTGCACTAAATTGGAGGGGATGTGGTTCCTTCTCCAAGCGCGTAGTCCAGTCAAGAATTTTTATCTCACCTATGCGCGGGCTTTCAGCAAGTAATAAAATTTCAGCAGCAGTTTCGGAATGCATTTGATGTTGAAAAGAGGGTAAGCTCTGCAACTTTTTGGCTAACTCACCAAGTGTATGGTTAACAACAGAATTGTCGGCAGGTAAGTATGCTAAGGATGCTAATAAAGAGGCATCGACACTGTTGAACGGCTTTTCGGTAAATGGTAAGTCACCACGCCAACGTAAATAATCAAGTGAATTAGACATAAAATTACCCCTTTCTGATATATAACTACATTTTAAATTGATTTGGTCCGTAATGAAAAAATAAGGACAAAAAAACAATAGAATTAACTATTGCTTAATGTTTATTATTTAATGATTTACCCATTAGTTGTATAACTAATTCGTTTAATATCCGAATATTTGCGCAAAGCCATAATAATATTATTTTCATCAATATTATTATTAATAATGCCATCAACAACAAAGATAATTCGTTCATCACTGACATCCATTATTTTTACAGAAATACTTTCAACGTGATTAGCAGTCAACTCATGCTCAATTGTTTGTAGAATATGCGGTTTATTGACAGTTTCAATTTGAATATTAAAGCGAATATGACGAATAATTCTATCTATTAAATTATCATCATGAAACAGCATTTGTACGATAAACAAGAGCAAGGTAGCTGTAATACCCAATAAATAAAGTCCAGAGCCGATGGCTGTCCCGATAGCTGCTGTAGCCCAGATACCGGCTGCAGTTGTTAGACCGGAAATTTGCTGCTTTTTTATTAAAATAGTTCCAGCACCGATAAAGGAAATTCCAGTAACAATTTGAGCAGCAATTCTTGAAGGGTCTAAGGCAATGTTAGACATCTTAAGTAGATCGTTAAAGCCATATTTAGAAATTATCATGAATAATGAAGATGAAAAGGCAACAACAATATGGGTTCTTACCCCTGCACTTTTTCTTTGAATAGCGCGCTCATAACCAATTAAAGCGCCGCATAAGGAAGCGACGATAATCCGCAATATCCAAGAAAATTCTGTAGCGAATGGTATTAAAATAGCCATTATATTCCTCCTTTTTTAAATCCAAATTTAATTATACGCTTAATAACAGAGATAGTATTGTAGTTAAGAAAAAATAAAAAAAAAGCAAAAAAGGACTTGCATATTAGCAACTAATATGGTTAAATAAATATCGTTGTTGAGTTAACAACGCTGACTTAGCTCAGTTGGCAGAGCACGTCACTAGTAATGATGAGGTCGGAGGTTCGAATCCTCTAGTCAGCATTAGTTAAACAACTTTTGAGTTTTTAAGTCTATCATTTAAGTTCGAAAGAGCTTGATATGATAGACTTTTTTGTTACTTAGAATTATTTGTGTAGATTTAAAAATAGATATGAATATTTAGTTTCACCACAAAAAATGCCACACAGTTTTTCTAGTGTGGCATCTGTGTGGCAAAATTTAAATAAGTGCTGTAATGACAAGCTTTATTGCTTGTCATTTTTTTTATTAATTTTCATTTCAACTAAGTAATTTTTTAAACTAGTCAATCTAGTTATTTCTTCATCAAGTGAGCCTAATAAGTTTTCGTTAGTTACATCCTTCCCATTTGAATCAAATATCTTGATATGATCTAAGTTTAAAACTTTTTCTAAATCGTCATTAAAAACTTTGTTATCAGTTGCAAATGAAATTAATTCTTGATAAAGATTGTCGTTTGATTCTTTTAATTTCAAAATATCTTTTCCGCTTTTAGTTTTAGATAATAGATATTTATTCTGCTTATTGATTTCGTTTTCTAGAATAAGCTTTAATCAATCTTCACTATTTTCATTGATTAAAGAAGAAATAAATTTGTCATTAAAAAAATATTTATTATAGATCTAATCAGTGGCAAAAAGTTAATAGAAAATACCTTAATTTTTTAGACTACATATTAAAAGGAGCATATTTATTTCGAAGTTTGAATTCAGATAAGTATATTTCAAGGTATTCATATAATGCAATATGTCATGAAGAACAATCGTATGCTAATTTAATTAAGGTGAAGAAAATTGTTGGGAAAATAGTCGTATTAAGTGGATATCTTTTTCAACATTCGTGCCATTCTTTATAGGTGCTTTGGAAGTCACAAAAGGTCTTATAACGCTTAGCTCATTAATTGTTTTAGTTCAATTAGCGAATAATTTGTTTAATCCTATCTTGCAAATAACTCAATTATTAGCAGATCATTATTCTTCTGAACCCATCATTGAAAAAATTAATTACTTAAAATCAAAATCCTCGAATACGGCTTCAGGAATACAATTACCTAAAACTGACTTATTAAAGAACTTGGTAATTAACTTAAATAAAAATATTTGTTTTAGTAATGGATTACGGATTTCATTGGATAAAAATTATAATTTTACCTTGGCTGATAAGATATTAGTAGTAGGACCATCAGGAAGTGGAAAGACAACACTGTTAAAATCATTGTGTGGAAAGTATGGGATTTATTCTAAAGATATATGTGTAACGAATAAACAAGAGAATAGTAATTTAAGTTCTTTGTGTATGTATGTTACGTCTGATAATGCAATTTTTCCTGGAACTATTTTAGAAAATATCACTTTAAATAATGATGTAAATATTTATAAGTTAAAAGAAATTATTAATACTTTAGGTTTAAAAGCAATGGTTAAGTATTCTTGTAAATGCAAGAGTATAAATCTTCTCTCTAGTGGTGAAAAACAACGAATTGTTATTGCAAGAGCCCTGCTTTTATCTAATAAGTATTTTCTGTTTGATGAGATTACATCTGCGGTAGATAGGGGCTATACCGAAAAAATCAGAAAATTATTTTTTTCATTAGATGGAGGTTTTATTGAAGTTGCACATAAAATAGGTAATAATGAAAAAAAGAAATATGATAAAGTGATAGTGCTAAGGGGAAAAGAGTAATGATATTAGACACAAAAAAAGTACAAAAGGAAATTATTCAAAATAAAAAAGAGCACGGTTTCAATACTACAGATATTAAATTTGAATTGTTGCTACTTTATGGTGAAGTAAATGAATTGTTTCAAGCGTGGCTTAAAGATGATAACCAAAATATAGGAGAAGAGTTAGCCGATGTAGCAATTTTTTTATTGGGAATTTCTGAAATACTGGATAAAGATCTAGGGATAGAAATTACAAAAAAAATGAAAGTAAATAAGAATAGAATTTATAAAAACGGTGAGAAAATAAATGTATGATTAGCGAATATAATATTATTTGCCACAATATATGCCACACAGTTTCTAGAAAAAACGCAAAGAATGTTGACCTTAAAGGCTAAAATTATTAAGCATTCTATGCTTCTAGTCAGCATTAGTTAAACAATCTTTTGATTTTTAAGTCTGTTATCCAGGTTCAGAAGAACTTGAAAAAGCAGGCTTTTTTGTTATTTTTGCACGCTTTATGTTCAGTTATAGATAGATATGAGAATTTAGACTTGCCGTAATTTTTACCACACAAAAAGAAATTTATGGTTTATGTGTGTTTAGGAAAAAAATTATAATGGCTACAAACTTTGGTATATTAATGATTATAGCGATAATTTTTGTTATCTGGATTAATAATTATTTAAAAAGAGAGTTATGGCCGTCTATATCTTTTTTAGTGGATAAGCAAAGAACATGCACAAAATATCTAATGAGTGATGTGTCTGCACAAAGTTATTCTGTGACTAATTATGATTTCTAATTTTCAAATTAAGTTAGATAAAGCTACTTCATTTAATTTAGGTGGTAGTAGTGGAATACTGGTTGTCGGTCGAAGTGAACCAGGAAAAAACAATCTGACTGCATACATCATGCTAAGAGCAATGCGATTGTGGCTTATATATTGTTGATGCAAAACGAGCATATATGTACGGCTTACGTAAATTTTTCTACAATGGCGAAGGTAGTTGCAAGTGATACTAATCAAATAACAAATATAAATATATATACTATGAATGCTAATATTAGCTTACGTGCAACTATTTTATAATAATATGTACATGTTTATAAATTAAAATAATTATAAAGAAAGTTAAATAATAAAATTTACTTTAAGCTATTATAAAATTTTTGTTGCGTCGTGCATTAATATATATATTATTTTTTTATATATAAATAAATAATTGAAAAAAAGATACTACAATATAAAATTGTTTTGTATAGTTTTATTATTTTGGAGGATTAGATATGGTAAATAAAATTGAGGACAAAGATGGCAGAGTATATAAAAAGGTAGCATCTGAAAGTAACAGGAGTCGTACTTTAGAATTAGTAATTGGTGGTATTGGTTTAGTAGTGTCACTTATTAGTTTATGCAGTGCTTTTGGTTTAGCAGGCTTTGCTGATGCTTTCGGTGGAGGCGGCTCATATACTGCAGAATTAACATTTGGTATTGTACTTTCAGTTATCGCTTTCATACTACTATTTTTTATTAATAAAAAAAGAATTTTAATTGGGATTCTTGTTTTAATCTTAGGATTAATACTTTTATTTAGCTGTGGTAATTTTGGTATTATTGGCGGAATTATTTTTGCTGTAGATGGAATTATTGTTATGTGTAGAAAATGAGTAGGTAAGAATAAAAATGTCTGAAAAAATTATTGATGATAAAGGTAATGTTTATGTAGAAACCAAACCTTGGTATAAGCGTTGGTGGGTATGGATTGTAATCATAGCTGTTTTATTAGTATTATTTACAATTATTGCTGGTAGTAGTGATTCAAGTAGTTCATCAAGTAAATCAGGGAAGGTTGCGGCTAATCAACCAGTTTCACTTGAAATTGATTATGATAACTATAAAGTTAAAGATAGTAAAATATATGACTCAAATTATACTAATTCAGATTGGAATAATGCAACTGTTAAAATTAATAAGATTACAGTTTATAAGTTGTCAAAAACTTACAAGTTTGATTCGGATGATGATGGAAAAATTAATATCAATGGGTTTGTTAAATTTAATATGACTATAAAAGCACATAATGATATCTCAGTTTATCCTGAACAAGGTACTATTAATTTTGGTAGTCAACAGTCTACTTCTGCTGATGAATCTTGGGATGGAGATATGAATGAAGGTGCCAAAAAATCTGGTGTAGTGTACTTTCCTATAAAAGATTTGAAGACTGTAGAAAGTCTCAAAACTTTGAGATTTAAGTTTAGTGGAAATAATCAAGATGACTTTAGTAAAGGTCACGATTATGATATTAACTTAAATTTGAGTAAATAGTATAAGTCCTATTATAATAGTATTTTTGACAATTTTATTGATGAAAATTGCTATGTCCTAAGACATGGCCTTTGAAAAGTTACATGTGTTATTATCGCGGAGTTTTTAACATTATTAGTACATTAAAAAAGTAGTCGTGAGACTACTTTTTTTGTATTTTAAATTTGTTTATTTTTCAAGTAAGTCAATCGTGCTTTTTTTAAAAAATTTCCAGGTAGAAGCACATACAAGGCCGATAATTAAGCCATAAATGATGATTATTAAAGAGTTAGGAAGCTGACGCAAATAGCTGATGCTATGACAAAAATCAAATATTTCTTCTTGAAATAGGATAGCCACTAATGCCCAAAAAAATGACCAAAGCATCCAAATTCGATTAACGGCTTTTTGCTTAGGTGAGCTGTTTTTATATTTTATTTGATTATTTACTAAATGTGATTTAAACGCATTCAATTTAAGTCCCCCTAACTAATTTGTTGATTTTAAATTAAAGATATTAAAGCACGATTATGTGTTCCAAGCAAGTTTGCAAAAATAATTGATACTAGTGCAGATAGAGATTAAGCGGTAGTAATTAGTTAAGTATGGCTTAAATGGGTCATTTCCTAGGAAATTATAAAATGTTGCAAAAATTGTGAAAGTGTTTGCAATATTTTCTTGACAAAATATAGAAAGCGCATACAATTATACTTGTAAAGTTTGTTAACCGGTTAACTAAATTTTATAAGCATTAATTTTATTAAAAAGAGTAATTAAAAACTATCGTGTAGGATTTGCTTTGTAGGAATTAATTTCAGCTGTGGTTTAGACGCCTGCTTATGTTCCAATTTCTGTCGGAGAATATGCATGGCAGTTTTACCAATTGCCTCAGAATTTTGCTGAATGCAGCTAATTGGTGGAGTCATTACTTGCATCCAATCAAATTCTTCATAAGTTGCTACGCCATAATCTTCTGGATAAGAAAAATTTAGTTGTTGCATAGTGCGCAGTAAATGTAAGAGTACGCGAGCATTCATGCAAAAGAAGCCAATTTTAGCAGTAGTATTTTGTTCCATTATGTTATTAATATTCTGAGTAAATTGTTGATATTCTACTTTTTTCCCATGATGGGGCACGGCAACTAAATGGTTTAAAGTAGAATAGTGAGTTGCTTTGATGAAGCCTTGGTAGCGTTGGGTTCGAGTGCTAATATTTTGGAAAGGCCAAGTAACAAAATAAAGGTTGTCGTAGTGCTTGGCTTGCATTTTTTGCACCAATTCTTGTACTGATGCCATATTATCCGTTGCAACTGTGTCAATAATTAAATTAGAAGATTGGCGGTCAACCATGACTGTATTTTGGTTTGAGAGGGATTGATAGATGGGGCTGTCAGGATTAACTGGATCAACGATGATTCCAGCTACGCCATCATTTTTTAAGCGTGTAATATTATCGATTTCTTTTTGCTCACTATTAGCAGCATTAGTGAATAATACGCGATAATTGTAATTATCACATTGTTCATAAATACCTGATAATACTTGTGAAGTGAAGGGATTAGTAATATCAGCAATAGAAACCCCAATTGTTTTATTTTCATTCTTGGCTAAATTTCGCGCGGTTGAATTAGGCCTAAAATTGGTATGACTGATTATTTGATTTAAATGTTTGCGTGTTTTTAGTGACATCCGATCGTAGTTGCCATTGAGATAATTTGAAACTGTAGCAGTTGATACCTTGGCCATAGTTGCAATATCTCTAATAGTTAGTTTTTCCATAATTAAACCTCAATAAATATTATCTTAAATATATCGTAATTTTTATTTGACTAAGAATCAAGTTGTACTAAATAGTTAACCGATTAACATAGTGATATGCTAATCAATTAGGCAGTAAAGGTAGGTGAGCAGGTGACTAATCACTTTATTGTTAATACAGCAGCTTTTCAAAATAAAAAAACTGCTGTTGAGCAAGTGAAATACGTTAAAGTAGCACAAAATTTAGGCTTTGAAGCAATTGAAATTCGGAATGAACTTCTAAATGGTTCAAAGCAGGAATTACAGGATATAGCGCAGATTGCTAAAACAAATAAATATAAAGTTTATTACAGCGTAGGCGATGTTTTATTTAACAAGCAACAGCTAAATTCTAAGTTGTCGGTGTATTTAGAACAAATGCATGAATTAGGTGCTACTCATTTAAAAATGAACTTAGGTGAGTTTAATCCAACAAACGATGGTTGGTATCAAGAATTAAAAGGAATACTTGATGGATCTTTTAAATTATATATTGAAGATAATCAAACTCCAATTGAAAGTGACTTATACCAAACTAAGGCTTTCTTAGAGCAGGGATCTTCTTTGGGGATTAAGTATTGCTTTGATATTGCTAACTGGAGCTGGTTGGCGACGGATGTCTATACCGCAGCTGAGGCTTTAGCTGATTTTACAGAGTACATTCATTTAAAAAATATTCGAACTATCGGTAACCAAAAAGTGGTAACAAGCTTAACTACAGGTGAACTAAACTGGAGAGAAATTTTGGCTATGTTACCACAAGCTAATTATTTTGGTTTTGAATATGCGGCAAAATCAGAACAGCTAGAGTCAGATTTGCAGTTAGTTAAGCAGTTAACTTCATAGTTAAGGGGATGAGGGTGTGTTAGAAACTGTTAATCGTATTTTTCAAGTTTTTGGTGCGAGTGTAGTTGTGCCAGTCATGATTTTTATTGTCGCACTATGTTTAAAGGTTAAGCCTAAAACTGCCATGATGAGTGCATTTTATGCAGGCGTGGGCTTAACGGGATTTGGTTGGATAATTCAAGCCTTTACGCCGACGATAACCAAAATTATCAAGCAAATGGTTAACAACACAGGAATCAAATTACCAATTGTTGATATTGGTTGGCAAGCAGGTTCATTAGCCTCTTTTGGCTCATCAGTTGGACTAAGTTTTTTCGTCTTTGGCTTGATAGCTGAATTGTTATTGTTTGCCTTTGGCATTACTAAAATTTTTATGGCTTCCAATTTATGGAATAATTTTGGTTTTATGATTTGGGGCACAACCTGTTATTATGTTACTCATAATTTTTGGCTATCACTAGGGTTATCATTTTTCATGTTACTTTATACTTTAGTTTTAGCTGAAATTCAAGCTGATCGTTGGTCAGATTATTACGGGGTCAAGAATGCCTCCGTAGCGTCTTTGCACAATATTGAACAAGTTATACCGGCAATTTTACTAGATCCTTTGTGGAACTTATTAGGGTTTAACAAGGTTAAAATGACCCCTGAATATTTCAAAAATAAGCTAGGTGTTTTTGGTGAACCGACTACTTTAGGGGCCCTACTAGGACTAATTATTGGAATTTTAGGTAATTTAAATAGCCTAGGTTCTTTAGCAGCATGGGGACAAATTTTTTCAGTAGCGGTACAATTGTCCGCTGTTATGACTATTTTCCCCTTAATTACTAATGTCTTTTCGAAAGCCTTTACGCCTTTAGCAGACGAAATTGATAAAAATACGCACAAAAATACGGCTGAAGCTAAGGAAAGTGTTAGTGAGACTACTAATAAAAAGCGGTGGTTCTTGGGGGTTGATGATGGAGTTGGGTATGGTGAGCCTGCTACAATTATTTCAGGTGTAATTTTAATTCCTATTATGGTTTTAATAGCCTTTATCCTTCCAGGTAATAAAACTCTGCCAATTGTTGATTTGATTTCCTTACCGTTCATGGTTGAATCGATTGTTGCTCTAACTCGGGGGAATATCTTAAAAGTAATTGCTAATGGAATTGTTTGGTTTAGTTTGGGATTATATGCTTCTAGCTGGCTCGGTAGTTTTTATACGGGAGCAGTCTCTCATTACGGCGTTGCCCTTCCAGCGGGTATAGTCTTGATTACCAGCTTTAATTTAATGGCTCGCCCCCTGAATGCTTTAGTATTTGCGGCGTTTGTTTCGCAAAATCCATTGTTAATTGGCTTAGTAGTTTTAATTTATTTGGCATTATTATTTGCTTTACGGCGGTATCGTCCACAAATTTGGCAATATTTAAGTAAAATGGCAGATAAAAATAGAGGTTATTCTGGTAGTGATGAAAAAATAACTTATTAATCGAAAGGAGATAATTATTATGAAAAAAATTGATGGACACATGCATTTAGTGCGCTCGTTAGCTGGTTTATCTGCTAAGGGGAGAATGACTCCCCTAGGCAAAGGTCAGGCAATTTGGGACAATGGGATGTTTCTTAATTTGATTCCTGAAGGCTGGGGTGACGATAATTTTACTGCCGAATCGGCTTTAAAAGTAATGGAAGACGATGAGGTTGAAAAGGCAGTTTTGCTTCAGGGCAGCTTATATGGCTTTCAAAATTATTATTCTTATCAAGCTGTTAAAAAATATCCTGATAAATTTATTGCAGCCTTTTCAGTTGATCCCTTTGCCGATAATGCAATGGAAATTGTTCGCCGGCATGTAGAAGACTTAGGTTTTCGGGCAATTAAGTTAGAAATTAGTCAAGGTGGTGGGTTACATGGTTATCATCATCCATTTCGTTTAGATACTTCACCAGAATTAGGTAAAATGTTCCACTACTTTGCTGATTATCCTGGATTTGTGATTACCGTTGATTATGGTGACTATACGCAATTTAGCTATCAACCCGAAGCAATTGTTAATTTAGCACAACGATATCCTAAATTGGATTTTGTGGTTTGTCATTTATCATTCCCTAGTGCTGATCATTTGAATCGTTTAGCTAATGCTTTAGAGCAATGGGAACCATATAATAATATAACTACTGAAATTGCGGCAATTCAAGATATTGAACATGAAACAGAATTTCCATTTCCGCGCTGTCAAAAAGATGTAGCTTTAGCAAAAGATATTTTGGGGGCTAAAAGAATTCTTTGGGGAACCGATTCACCATGGTCTTCGACTTTTAACTCATATCATAATTTAGCAACTTGGTTAGAAGAAACTGATATCTTTACTGCATCGGAATTAGAAGATGTTATGTATAATAATGCTAACCGGATTTATTTCAAACCGCAAAATATACAAGCAGTTCGTGATAGTGAAGACCCAGTTTTGAAGAAGATATAGTAAGGAAGTAAAAAGATGAGTAAAATAAAAGTATTAGTCACAGGAATTATTCCTGAAGCAGGTTTAACTGAACTGAAACAAAATTTTGATGTTACTTATGACCCAGAAAAAGAGACGCGTGAATGGGTTTTAGAACATTTATCTGAATACGAAGGATTATTAATTATGGGGATGAAGGGTGATCGAGAACTGATCGATGCCGGTACTAACCTCAAAATTATTACTGCTAATGGAGTTGGCTTTGACCATATTGATATTGAATATGCTAAGCAAAAGGGTATTGTGGTAGCAAACTGTCCTCAAGGTGTACGCGTTCCAACAGCAGAAATGACTTTTACCCTCTTATTGGCAACAGTTAGACATCTTCATTTTTATGATAAAGTTGTGCGCAGCGGGCAATGGATTGATGTCTCTGAACCACAGTATATGGGGATGAGTTTACAGGGTAAAACTCTTGGTGTTTATGGTATGGGGCGTATTGGCTCTGAAGTAGCTAAATTTGCGCAAGTATTCGGTATGAAAGTTATTTATAATGATGCCCATCGCTTAACTCCTGAATTAGAAGCAAAATTAGATGTTAAATATGTGGATTTTGATACCTTAGTTCAAACTTCAGATGTAATTACTTTGCATGCCCCAGCCCTTCCTTCAACCAATGGAATTTTTAACGCGGAAGTATTTAAAAAGATGAAAGATACAGCTTACATCATTAATGCGGCGCGGGGACAATTGATTAAACAAACTGACTTGATTGCAGCCCTTAAAAATGGTGATATTGCAGGAGCAGGTCTTGATGTTTATGAAACTGAACCAGATATTCCACAAGCTTTACGTGATTTAGATAATGTTGTTCTATCACCGCATGCTGGAACGGGTACTTTAGAAGCGCGGACAACGATTGCACGTGAAGCCTCACAGAATTTGATTTCATATTTACGTGATAAGAAACCACTAAACCAAGTTAATAAATAATAGCTTATCTTTTACCAGTAACACTGGTAGTTGGCTCAATTATTGAGGAATCCCCCAAATAGTTTCGTGCTAGGAGGGGATTCCTTTTTTCAAAAATTATAACTGAGGTAGAAGTATGGAATTTAATAAAATTTTTAGTGATCAGCTTGATCATTGTTATGCAATTATGCGATTACAAGCCTTAAATCGTGATTTTATCATAGTAGCTTCAGAAGAAAATCATCCATGCTATGCTTATGATTTAAATAATAATTTTAACAAGTCCACTGTTTGGTCAGACATTGGTGGAACAATGACTATGGTTCAGATACCAGGAACATTAAATTTTTTAGCAACGCAAAAGTTTTATCCAGGCTTTAATTCTTTACATTGCCGGATTGTAAAAGAAACTTTCAATGGGCAAGGTTGGGATCAAAGTATTGTGGGGGAGTTTCCCTATATTCACCGCTTTGATATTATCCCCAAAACTAAAGACGATTATTGGTATATCGGCTGTTCAATTGCTAATTCCAAAAAAAATACGAATGATTGGTCTGATCCTGGAAAAGTCTGGGTAGGTATTTATAAAGATAAACCGCAAAAAATTACCGCTTTAAAGGCCTTACCAATTAGAATTACCAAAAATCATGGTTATCAAAGGATGGCAGGTTATTCTTTAATTACTGGTGAAGAAGGTATATTTCGCTTAGATTACCCAACTAAAGTGGATGATTGGCAACTGCAACAATTATCAAGTATTGCGACTTCTGATATTGTAGCAACTGATCTTAATGATGATGGACAATTAGAATATTTGGCAATTGATGGATTTCATGGCTCTTATTTAAGAATGTATGATAACAATTTCCATACTCTAGCAAGAACTACTAAAGAAACCCCTTTCGGGCATGCACTATGGGGTGGAGAAATTAAGGGCCATAACTACTTTTTATTTGGTTGGCGTTCAGGAGCACAGGGGTTAAAACTGATAAAAAATGTTGATTTAACTGGCGATTTATTAGCTAGTCATCTTGGCCCAAGTAATGTGTTAGTTTATCAAAAGGAACAACAACAATATTTACTATCAGCTAACCGTGAAGCCAATGAAGTGGCCATCTATCAAATTTGTGACAAATAAGGTGAAGTACAATGAATTATTTTTTGACTATTGATAATGGTGGAACTAATACTAAGGTCGTCATTTGCAATGAATTAGGGCAACAACTAGGCTTGGCTTCGTTTCCAACCAAGCGTATATCTCCCCAACCAGACTTTCAAGAAATTAAATTGTCAACTTTATTAGTAGATATTGGTCGTGTAATTCAAGAGGCTTTGCATAATGCCCACTTAAAAGCAGCGCAAATTAGTGCAGTTACAGTAGTGGGTCATGGTAAAGGATTATATGCGCTTAATAATGAAGGCAAAATATTTATGAATGGTATTTTGTCGACGGATAATCGAGCTAAAGGTATTGCAACTGAGTTAAATCAGCAACTAGTAAAAATTTATGCGCTTAGTCATCAACAAATCATGGCTAGTCAGGCACCGGTTATTTTGCGTTGGTTAAAAGATAATCAACCGGCTAAGTACAATCAAATTGGCTATATCCTATCTAATAAAGATTTTATTCGGTATCTTTTAACCGGTAATATTTTGCAGGAGCTAGGGGATGCATCTGGTAATAATTTAATTAATTTGACAACTAAGCAATACGATACAAGATTATATGATTTCTTTGGTATTTCAGAAATTTCTGCTAAGTTACCACCATTGATTAATGCAACTGATTTAGCAGGGCATATAACAAGTCAGGCAGCTAAAATAACAGGGTTAGTCAGTGGCACACCAGTTTATGGCGGGATGTTCGATATTGATGCTTGTGCCCTAGCAACTGGTGTCTTAGATGATAGTTTATTTAGTATGATTGCTGGAACGTGGAATATGAATATCTTTCCTAGTCACCAGTTGGCACCACTTGACTCAGGCTTAATGAATTCTATTTTTCCTACTGGTGATAACTTAATTGAAGCATCAAGTCCAACTTCTGCCGGTAATCTTGATATGATGCTCAAAATTTTGCTAGCAGATGAAATTCAAAATGCTAAGCAAAATCATAAGTCAATTTATGATTATTTGGAGCAAATGCTAGATACCACCAAGGCAGATTATGCTCAATTATTTTTCTTTCCATTTTTATATGGTAGTAATGTAAATCCAAATGCTGAAGGTGCCTTTATTGGTTTGCAAAGTTCGACCACTAAAACTGAGATGATTCGAGCAGTTTATGAAGGGATTTGCTTTGCCCACCGTTATCATCTGGATCAGTTATTAAAAATATTGGGTCATAATCCTACTGCAATTAGAGTGTCTGGTGGGGCATGTAACTCTAAACATTGGGTCCAAATGTTTGCAGATGTCTTAAACTTGCCAGTTGAAATCACTGCTGCAACTGAATTAGGAGGCTTAGGGGGAGCTATAACTTGTGCCGTTGGCCGTGGCGTTTATCCTGATCTACCGACTGCAGTAGGTAAAATGACGCAAGTAACAGCTCAATATCAACCATGTCGTGAAGAAACTAAGATTTATAATCAAAAATATCAAGTTTATTGTTCATTATTACAAGCGCTAGATGGTGCCTGGAATAATTTAAGCAAGTTAAAAAAGGAGTTGAATGTGCATCATGACAACTAATGCACTCGGAATTTACGAAAAAGCTTTACCACAAGATCTATCCTGGCGGGAAACGTTTGAATTAACACATGACTTAGGTTTTAATTTTTTAGAATTTTCGATTGATGAAAGTGATCAACGACTGGCGCGGCTTGATTGGACACGCCAGCAACGCCAGGAATTTCGTGACCTAATGTGGGCTACTAAGACACGCATTAATAACTTAATGCTCTCTGGTCACCGCCGCTTTCCTTTGGGCTCAGCCGACCCCCAAATTCGCCAGCAGGCATTAACGATGATGCAAAAGGCAATTGATTTGTGTGTTGACTTAGGTATTCATAACATTCAAATGGCGGGTTATGATGTTTATTATGAAGAAAAGACGGCTTCTTCGCGTGAATATTTTGTAGAGAATTTGACCAAGTGTGTGCATATGGCCGCCCAAAAAAATATTATGCTATCAATTGAAACGATGGATGATCCCTTTATTAATAACCTGACGAAGATTAAGCATTACCATGATTTAGTTAAAAGTCCTTGGTTACAGGCTTATCCGGATTTGGGTAATTTAAGTGCTTGGCCTAATCAAGATGTAGCTGCAGAAATTGAAAATCAGATTGATACCATTTGTGCGATTCATTTAAAAGACAGTCAAAAAGTCACCGCAACGTCACCGGGTCAGTTTAAAAACGTGCCCTTTGGTCAAGGTTGTGTTGACTTTGCTGGCCTCTTACGCTTATTAGTAAGATTAGATTATCATGGTAGTTTTACAATTGAGATGTGGGCTGGCGAAAATGGTGCCAGTGACGCCCTCGAACAGGTCAAGGCCGCAAAACAATTTTTTACTAACTTGTTTGACCAAGTGGGCATTGAACAAGAAGAAGTCAGATAAGGAGAGCACAATGCTAGAAAAATTAAAACAAGAAGTTTATGAAGCAAATATGCAGTTACCCCAATTGGGCTTGGTAACCTTTACCTGGGGTAATGTTTCTGGAATTGACCGCCAGCAAGGCTTATATGTAATTAAA
>NZ_REHK01000002.1:0-25133 GCF_003692905.1 Lactobacillus sp. ESL0225
ACCACACCCTTATGTTAACTAGAGCAGATAGTCATGTGCCCCAGTATTTATTAGATAAGCATTACTATCGAAAGCATGGTCAAGGAGCGTATTACGGGCAAAATAATGCCCAGTCGCAGACCCATGCGAAAAGAAAATAACTTGTTGTACTAGCATAACTGGCTTTAGAAGTACTCAAACCACGGCAGTAATTAAAAATTATGCCGTGGTTATTTATTTTCTTTTTGTTATTTATTGAAACATGTTTCTAAAAAACAATTGACTTTAAGAAACAAAATGATAATATATTATTTGTAAGCGATTCCTTAATTGCGAAGAAAATGAAATATGATTAGGAGTATGTAAAATGGCAGAGAAAAACAAAAATAATTTTCTTACCGAAAAACTAATGCCGTTATTCAATAAAATTTCTAGTGCTAGGCACATGGTCGCCTTGCGTGATGGAATGACTGCGGCAGTGCCAATGATTATCATTGGATCAATTTTCATGATTATCGGACAATTCCCTATTAAAGGGTATTTGGATTTCATGGCCCACGTTTTTGGTCCTAATTGGGCTACGGTTGTGCAGTATGTAACCAATGCCTCATTTAATATTATGGGCTTAATTGCTGTTGCGGGTATTTCTTATAACTTAGCTAAAAGCTATCAAGGAATTGATCCATTTTCAGCAATGATTGTGGCAATAGCAGCGTTCATTTTAACTATTCCCATGCAGATTGGTAAAGATGGTGGCTTGTTGATTCCATTGAAACAATTTGATTCATCGGGTTTGTTTACTGCATTATTAGTAGGATTATTTGTAACTGATTTATATGTGTGGTTAATGCATAAAAACTTAGTCTTCAAAATGCCCGAAACTGTCCCACCTGCAGTTAGTAGTTCATTTGCAGCTTTATTCCCGGGAGCAATTTCACTATTTGTAGTTTGGTTAGTTCGAATTGGTGTTGAAGCTACGCCAATGAAGAGCATACCTAATGTGATTACATTCTTCTTACAAAATCCAATGAGTAAGGTGACTAATACTCTTGGTGGTGCATTAGTTATTGAATTAGTAATTTGTCTACTTTGGTTTTTTGGTATCCATGGTGCTAATGCCATTTCAGGGGTAGTAGATCCTATTTTGTATGCTGCTTTAGCTGCTAATGCATCAGCTCTTAAAGCGCATGAAGCTATTCCCAATATTATTACAAAAACTTTCTTTGACAACTTTGTTCATATTGGTGGTTGTGGTGCAACCCTGGGATTTGTTATTTTAATGGCTTTCTTTGCCAAAGATAAAGAAATGAAGGCAATGGGTAAGCTGTCAATTGGTCCAGCGATTTTTAATATTAATGAGCCGGTTATTTTTGGTGTACCAATCGTTTTGAATTACCAAATTGTGCTACCATTCATCTTAGCACCAATGGCTAATGTCATAACAACTTACACAGCTATGAAGATGGGGTGGGTCGCTAAAACAATTGGAATTTATCCGCCTTGGACAACTCCACCAATCTTATCAGGAATTCTTTCAACAGGGCATATTTCGGGTGGAATTATGCAATTATTCAACTTAGTAATGGATACAATGATTTACTATTTCTTCTTTAGAAGTATGGATCGGACTAAGTTGAAAGCTGAACAAGAACTAGAACAAGCTAAAGAATCAGCTAAGTAATGAATTAAAAGTGAATCGGGAATAAGTAGTGCAATCTAAACGAAAACTGACCGTAACGCAATTAAAAATTTATAATTATATTGTAGCCAATAAACAAAAGGTAAAAGAGATTACTTTGCGTGAATTAGCTAATAATTTACAGGTCTCACCCGCTTCGGTAGTGCGCACGTTAAATGCTTTAGGATATGGCCACTATTATGATTTGCAAAATGCAATTAAAGCTGAAAATAAGCGTAATCAGGTAGTCGATGATATTACCTATCAAGCACAATACTATTTTTCACAAGATGTTTTGCCTAATTATGAGCAAAAAATTACTAAATTTAAGCGTATTGCTCAAAAAACAAAAGAGTTTATCTTTTTTGGCATTGGCACTTCAGGGGATTTATGTGATTATGGTGCGCGTCAATTTGTCAATAATGGGCGTAGTGCCTTTGCTATAGGAGATCCTTATTATCCGGTCAATTTATGTCGTGATTCGTATCAAGAAAAGACAGTTATTGTTCTGTCGGTTAGCGGTGAGGGACAACCTACAATTGATCAAGTGAATAACTTTCGCCAGTTAGGCGCGACGATTGTTAGTATTACGAATGAAGCAGATAATACAATTGCGCACGTATCAGATCTTAATTTTACTTATCATTTAGAATATAAAATTATTGGCCAAACGATTAACTTAACTACCCAAGTTCCAGTAGTTTATTTACTTGAACGTTTGTCACGGGCTTTGCAAAAAGATAAATAATTAAGATAAAAATTTTAAAAATACAAATTAAAAGCGTTGAGCATTAGGCTCAGCGCTTTTTAACTACTTCGATTATTTCACTAAAAGAGCCAGTGCTTCGTAGGGCTTGAGATTTACAACGCTAGGCACAACTTTTAACTGTTTGCTGTAATTACTGATTAAAGTTTCAGCTGGCAGTTTTTGGTAATGTTGGGGAAGTTGATAGGAAACAGGATTAGCATAAAAATTATTGATAACTAACAAGGCCTGACCATTATATTTACGGCAATAAGCATAAACTTGTGGGTGATTTAAATCAATTGGTTGGTAACTGCCATTAGCTATGATTGGATAAGTTTTTCGTAGCTGAATCAGCTTTTGATAATATGGGAAAATTTCACCATGGTCTAATTCAGCTGCAACATTAATTTGCGCTTGGTCTTGTGGTTTTAACCATGGTGTACCCGTGGTAAAACCGGCCTTTTGCGAATCATCCCAGTGCATAGGCGACCGACTATTATCACGGGACTTAGCTTGAATAATGGCGAGAGCCTTTTGCCCATCTAATCCTTTTTTTAGTAGTTCTTGATAGGCATTTTTGGTTTCAATATCAACGTAATCGGTAATACTTTGGTAGTTGGGGTTAATCATGCCAATTTCTTCGCCTTGATAAATATAAGGTGTTCCGCGTAGTAGATGCAATACCGTGGCTAACATTTCGGCCGATTTGGCGCGGTAGTGTTTGGAATCGCCAAAGCGACTTAAGGCCCATGGTTGATCGTGATTGTTCCAAAAAAGTGCATTCCACCCACCCCCATTACTCATGCCAACTTGCCAGTCATTGAGTAATTGTTTTAACTTTTGAAAATCGAAAGGAATTTTAGTCCATTTTTGGCCATCTTGATAATCAACTTTTAAGTGATGAAAGGTAAAGACCATGGATAATTCATGATTATCTTTTTTGGTGTATGCAATAGAATTAGCAATATCAGTTGAGGACATTTCTCCCACAGTTACTGTTTCAAGATCACGCCCAAAAGTATTTTTATTCATTTCTTGCAAGTATTGATGAACAATTGGTTGATCAGTATATAGTACCTTACTATCAATTTTAGCTGGTGCATCTGCCAAAGTTTCATCTTTGCCAATTACATTAATTACATCGAAACGAAAACCTTTGACTCCCTTAGCGCGCCAAAAATTAATAACTTTAAATAATTCTTTTCTTACTTCAGGATTATGCCAGTTTAGGTCAGCTTGCGACTTGTCGTATAAATGTAAGTAATATTTACCAGTATTACCAAAGGGTGCCCAAGCTGGGCCACCAAATTTCGAACGCCAATTATTAGGCAAACTACCATCGGCTTTAGGCTGGCGCAGATAAAAGAAATTTTGATAATATTGATCGCCAGCTAGAGCTTTTTGAAACCATTGGTGGTTAGTTGAACAATGATTGAAAACCATATCTAGCATTACCTCGATATGATTTTGCCTTAGCTGGGTGATTAATTCATCAAAATCGGCCATTGTTCCAAATAAAGGGTCAATAGCATAGTAATCTGCAATATCATAGCCATTATCATTTTGTGGTGAAACGAAAAATGGATTAAACCAAATCATGTCGATGTTTAATTGCTTAAGGTAGGGGATTTTTTGAATAATTCCGCGCAAATCTCCAATTCCATCGCCATTGCTGTCATAAAAAGATTTGGGATAAATTTGATAAATAACTTTATCTGCTAAACTCATAAAATAAAACCTCCATGTTCTGTTTTTCTGCGAGCAAAGTCAATAAATTTAAATTTGTCAGGGCGATGACTAGCAACTGTATATTGAAAAAAAGACGTATCTTTTAAATAGGTTAAACTGCGCACCACCACTACTAAGTTAGTATCAGTTAGCTGCAGTTGGTTGATAATTTTGTTACTGGCCGGTTCGACAGTAATTGCTTTGGTAGCGTAATCAATTGCTAACCCTAGTTCTTGTTCAAAATAAGAATATAGTGAATTCTCTGCTACTTGTTTTGAAAGCTGAGGAACATATTTTTTTAAAATATAGTCTTCGTCAATTACAATTGGCTCATGATTGACCGAACGTAGGCGACCAATATAAGTAGCGGCAGTATCAGTTAAATTGAGTTCTTGGCTGATGTTAATTGGCAAGTGCGAATCATGTAGGGCTAAAACCCTAGTTGTGGCATGCATTTGTTCCTGCTGATTTAGTTCATCAAAAGAAGTAATATTTGAAATAGGAAAGCTAAAACGTGCGTTACTTAAGACAATAGAGCCTTTACCTTTGATTTTTTGAATTAACCCCGCCAACATTAATTCGTTTAATGCTTTTCTTATTGTTTCACGTGAAACGTGATATAAGGCTGTTAAATTAGGTTCGCTAGGTAAGAAACTACCAGGAATATATGAGCCATGTTTAATTTTTTTGGTTAAATCAGCAGCAATTTGTAAATATTTAGCTGACATTATTTCAATCCACCTTTTTTACTTTTATCATATTTTTATTAATTGTTTTACAAGCAATAAGCCATAAAGCTATGGGTACAAAGTTATGCTATATCAATATCATAAACATATTATTGACACTTGTCTATACAAGTTATATAATCATTTTGAAAGCGATAACATTTATTGTTTGAGCAAGCAATAAATGATTTATGGGGGTTACATTATGAATAATAATATCACTTTATTATCACCTGTCACTGGGGAAGTTATTGAGCTTGCTCATGTCAATGACCCAGTTTTTTCACAAAAGACGCTCGGTGAAGGCTTTGCAGTTGTTCCTAATACGAATACGATTATTGCGCCAGTAGATGGAAAAGTAGTAATGCTTGCTGAAACTAAACATGCAATTGGATTGAGGACTGATAGTGGGATTGAACTTTTACTTCATTTGGGTATTGATACGGTTGAACTTGGGGGTAAACCATTTGCTTTAAAAGTTAAAACAAGCGACAAAGTTAAGGCTGGTCAGCCAATTGCAACAGTTGATTTGGCAGCGATTAAAGCAGCCCATAAGGACAATACAATTATTGTCGCCATTACTAATAGTGCTCAAGTTTTAGGAACTATTACTGTCCAAACGGGCATGATAGGTGCGGGTGAAGCTGCAGCAATTGTTAGCTTGAAGCAAGAAACAAGTGCTCATACTGCACCCAGTGCAGAACCACAGGTAAGAGTAATTGCACGGCAAGTGCTAGCAGCTGTTGGCGGAGCTGATAACATTAAAAGTGTGATTCATTGTTTTACGCGGCTACGCTTTACTTTAAAGGATGATAGTATTCCTAATGACGCGCAGGTCAAACAAATTAGGGGGGTGCTAGATGTAGCACGTGCTAATGATCAATATCAGGTTGTAATTGGTCAAACGGTTGAGGATGTTTATGATGAATTAATTGCTTTACTTGGGTTCAATCCTTCTTTACAAAAAGAAACACTAAATAATGAAGTTACTACTGGCGTAGGTAATAAGCTTAAACAAGCTTTCTTCAAAATGATTGGAGTGATTACTGGGTCAATGATGCCGGTAATTGGCTTGTTAGCTGCTAGTGGTATGCTAAAAGGAATTCTTAATATTTTAACTAACTTCGGTCATATGTCGACTACAACCTCTACTTATACTATTATTAATGCCATGGGGGATGCGGCTTTTTACTTTTTGCCAATCATTGTGGGGTTTACTGCTGCTCAAAAGCTGGGCTCTAATCCGGTGATAGTTTCTTTAATTGGTGGTTTTCTGATTTATCCCGAATTAGTAAAAATTTTTGCTAGTGGCAAATATACTTATTATCTTGCCGGAGTAGGTATTAATGCAAATTTCTTTGGTATTCCTATTCATATTCCTCAATATACTTATTCAATTTTTCCGATGATTTTTGCAGCTTGGATGGCAGCTAAAATCGAACCTTGGATTAAGAAATGGATGCCAGTAACTTTAAGACAAATTTTCACCCCTTTAATTGAAATTTTTTTAGTTGGTATGACGGTTTTAGTCATTGTTGGACCAGTAATTTCATTTATTTCCGAGGGAATAGCTAGCACTTTACAATGGTTGTTAACAGTTAATAGTGCTTTGTCGGGGTTAATTATTGGTGGACTCTATCAGGTCCTAGTTATTTTTGGGTTACATTGGGCGGTGATTCCGCTAATTGCTAATGATATTGCCGCTAATGGACATAGTGTTTTAAATGGTATTATTTCCGTTACTATGGTCGCTCAAGGTGCTGGCGCTTTAGCAGTTTGGGTTAAGACAAAGCATAACCCAGATTTAAAAGGATTATCTTTAAGTGCAGCTATTTCTGCAGCAGTTGGTATTACCGAACCTGCCATGTATGGTGTCAACTTAAAATATGGTCGAGTCTTCTTAACTTCAAGTATAGGCGCAGCTATTGGCGGATTAGTTAATGGACTATTGAAAGTTGATATGTACGGTTTTACTGGTAGCTTGATTGGTTTTCCATCATTTGTAGCAAAAGCTGGTCAAGGTAATCCAAATAACTTACTGTATTTTTGGCTTGTTGCAATAGTAACAATAGTTGCTGCCTTTAGTCTAACGTATTTCTTTGGTTATCAAGAAACTGATAGTTATAATCCTAAAGATGCGCCAGAAAAAAAGAATATAGTAAATTTATAACAAAAAGACACTATGCTATTTGCGTAGTGTCTTTTTATATCTTAATTATTTGCAAATATTTCAATTGTTTCTTCGACTTCTAGCTTGTAATGCTTTGATTACTGTTCAGTAATTCTCGTAATTATTTAGTTATTAATTCTTGGGCAACTTGATGTATAATCTGGATGCTATTAATGACAAATGGGAAACCGACATATGGTAAAAGTTGGATAACTGACCAAATCAATTCACTTTCGCTATTGCCAGCTTTCAAACTACCTCTAGCATGGGCTTTAATTTGAAAGCTAACGTTTAGTGTAATTAAAGCTAGTAATTCATAGCGTTCCCGGTTGCGGACGGGTAAAGTTTCACGGTTATAGAAATCATTGAAAAAATGCTGTGTTAGAGCTTCAGGAATAAAATCACCAGCTTTATCTGGTAAGTCCTGGAGTAGCTTTTTGATTTCCGTACCATAAATTTCATCTTGCATTTTTGCCCCAAAATTTTTATCGGGCTGGAGCTGTGGTTGGACTGGGGTCAACTGCTGTTGCTCAAAAACTGCTTGCATAATGGTTAAGGCTTGTTTAACTTTTAATTGCCCCAGCACAGGTGTTAGTTGATAAACAGTTTCTAACAAAATTTCAGGTTGAACATGGGCCGCTAAAGCTTGCTCAACTAGTTCAGTTAGTGAAGAAGTTACTCCTTGGGTAATGCTAGCAATAATTGGAATTAACACACGATCCTGTTTTAAATGAGCACGGCAATGTTGATTGACATCTGTTATAAATGGAGTAATTAACTGTTCATATTGCGCTAAAATATTTTTTTTCATAGTAGTATCTCCTTTATTTTAGGCAGATTTTAAGTTATTTAGTCAATTATGTAAAATACTTATTGAATATGATTAGCAATAATATTTTGTTATAGTTATCTGCTTACTAACTTTTGAAAATTGAAGCCTTTAATCGTTTTAAAAATAGTTCAGCTACAGGGGAAAGATTAACTTCGCGTTTCCAGACTACTTTAATTGTTTGATACATTTTGGGCGCTAATTTTTTGAAAGTTAATTTTGCCCCTGGTTCAATGTTGAGTAGATTATCTAAAGTAACCATTAAGGCAGTATGATTTTTAACCAGCAAAGTACCATTAAAATTCAAATTATATGTGCCAATGAAATTAACGCAATCTTGATAATTGCCCAACCAATTTTGAAATATTTGTAGGTTGTCTGATTGTTGCGAATTTAAAATTGAGCGTCCAATTAAATCTTGGGGGCTAATTTCTGTCTTCTGGGCTAAGGGGTCATCCGTTGTCATCAGTATTCCCCAAGTATCTTTTTCTGGTAAAGTTAGTGAAGCATAGTTATTTACCGGGATATCACCAATAATAATGGCAAAGTCAGCTGTTCCATTATTTAACTTACATTCTGCATAGCTGTAATCACCGCTTAATAAGTGTAATTTAACTGCTGGATATTCTGTAATAATTTGACTAATTATATTCATAATCCGCTGCATGCCCAAGCTTTCTCCCGCAGCAATTGTTAAGTCACCACCGATAAAGGCTGAGGCAGTTAAATTACTTTTAGTTTTGGCAGTTAAAGCCAAGATTTCTGTGGCTTGACTTAGTAAGTATTGTCCTGCTGGAGTTAAAGATAAGTGATGTTTTTGGCGATTAAATAAATTTACGCCAAGTTCTTGCTCTAAATCACTAATTTGTCTTGATAAGGCGGGCTGAGAAATTAGTAATTTTTTAGCGGCACGAGTCATATTGCCTTCTTGAGCGATAGCTACGAAATAATTTAAAACTCTTAATTCCATAATTATTGGTCCATTCTGCTTATTAATTTCAGTTTAAAATAATTATACTGTATATTAAAAACAGCTTCTATCATTAAGATAGAAACTGTTTTTTATTATCATAAAGCTATTTTGGCCAAAGAAAATTAATCAATAGCTGATTGACCTTCTGATTTTCATGTAGTTGGCTATGTTGCCCCGTTTTACCATAGATTTCTTGTTCTTGATATGACCCAGCTTGCTTACTAACTAAATAGCGGTATGAACGGGTAGAATTAACATCAACTGCCCCATCGTTTCCTTTACCAGTATTACCGTAAATATTTAGAACGCCTGCTGTTTTAGGAAAGCTTTTTCTTAAAGTTAACAATCCCCGATAACTTGCAGCCATTTTTTGGGGAGAGCCGTCTTGATTTAGAACTGTATGTTTTGGTGCTCCGATTTCACCAATATAACCGTTGTAATGCCCAGCAATGGAGACTTGTTTGTTTAATTTAGGCAGATTAGTATTGCTTAAATTATTGCGTAAAAAGTAAGCAATTTGTAAATTACCCATCGAATGTCCTACTAAATTTATTTTTTTAAAATGGTACTTTTTTTGTAAAGCAAGAATAATATCTTTGACGTAGTTGCTACTTTTACTCAAAGATAAAGATTGGTTAGTTGCATAAGGTGAGACACTCTTATTATTTTGAAAATTAGCTTCAATAATCGGATTTTTAGCGTTTTGTTTAATTGTTCCAATTAAACTTACTTTACCATCGGGGCTAACATCAGCACGAATGACTGCATTAGAAGCACCACTTTTTTTGGCAGCTGAGACCATATTTTCTTCGGCATGATAACTGCTGCCCCACCCATGAACAAAGAGAGTAGGGGTTGCAATTGGAATAATGGTCGCTCTTTCTGACTGATAATTACGCCTGCTAAATAGCAAAAGAGGAATTAACAAGATGATAATTACCAGTGTAAGCATGATGGTCTTATTTCTTTTCATTTGTTGAAGCGCTTAAGTTGTTCTTTAAATCGCTAATAATTTGCTCGACTGTTAAATGATTTTCTTGATAAATTTTAGCAAGTGGAGTTTGATCAGTGTAGATTCGTTTTTGCCCATAATTAAGTACTTTAACATTTTGCTTACCAAGATAAGCTGCTATTTTTTGTCCAAAACCACCATCTAAAATATTATCTTCTAAAGTAATAATTAGCCGGTGAGTAGCAGCAAGGTGGTCTAAAGTTGGTTGGTCTAAAATATTGGCAGAAATTGGATTAACCAGGGTAGCTCCTAACCGCTCAGCAACTTGCTGACCTAATGAATAAAAATCACCTAAAGCTAATATGGCAATATTTTTACCAGCTTTAACTTGATATTTTATTTGACTGTAATCGCTTAAAAGTGATTCAGTTGATCCGTTAGGTACAATATTTGTTGGCATTTTAAGCGCTACTGGCTGTTTCTTTTGCTTAATTGCCCATTCTAGCATAGCTTTTTCTTCAGTTAGAGTTGTAGGGGCTAGATAAATCCAATTTGGCAAGTTGCTAATCATTACTTGGTCAAAAATTCCTAAGTGGGTCTTTGATTCTGCAGAAATTCCGCCCCCAGCAACTAGCATTACAACTGGTAAATTGTTTGCAGCCACATCGTGAGATAGTTGATCAAAGGCTCGTTGCAAAAAAGTTGAGTTTTCAAATAAAACAGGGGTGCCGCCTTCTTTTGCAAAGCCAGCGGCAAAGGCAACCGATTCTTGTTCTGCAATACCAACATCGATGTAATTTTTAGGGAAATCATGCTTAATTTCATCTAGGCCAAATACCCCAGGAATTGCGGCATTGATAGCCATAATTTTTTGTCCTTGAGTAATTTGTTTCTTAATAGTCTCAATTGCAACTGTTTTGGCAGTTGGCTTTGTATCAGCTAATTTGATTGGCTGATCAGTTTTAAGATCAAAGGGCATTACCCAGTGGTGGGCTTCCTCATCCTTAAGTGCAGGGGCATAACCCATTCCTTTAACGGTATTAATATGTAAAAGAATAGGATGATCAATATCTTTAACTGCTTTGAAGGCAGTAATCATATCTTGAACATTGTTACCATTTGCGACATAGCGATAATCAAAACCCATGGCTGTAAAAGGATTTTCTGGTGTTTTTCCATTAGATGTCCGTAATTTTGCTAATGCAGTAACTAAACCGCCAACGTTTTCGTCAATAGACCATTGATTATCGTTTACAACAACGACTAAGTTATGTGGCTCAACAGCCGCGTTGTTTAATCCTTCGAAGGCTAAGCCACCAGTTAGTGAGCCATCACCAATTAAAGCCATGATATTTTCGTGTCCACCTATCAAGTCCCGGGCTTTCGCCATACCAGTGGCTAAGGCAATAGAAGTAGAAGTATGACCTATTGCATAGTAATCATACTCACTTTCGTCTGGGTTGGAATATGGGGTGACGTCTTCATAATGGGCCGGGTCAAGCCAAGCTGTAGCACGGCCAGTTAACATTTTATGGGGGTAGGTTTGATGTGAAACGTCCCACACAATTTTGTCTTTTGGAGCATCAAAAACGAAGTGGTAAGCAATTGTTGCTTCCACAATTCCTAAATCTGGGCCGAGGTGTCCACCTTCTGCTGCATCTTTTTCTAAAATCAAAGTTCTGATTTCAGTTGCTAGTTGTTCCATTTCAGGTAAAGTCAATTTTTTTAAATCTTGCGGATTATTAATTTTATTTAGTAAATAGTCATTGTGCATTTTCATAATGCTTGCCTCCTTAAACTATATTTATTATAAAATTGATTTAACTAAGTATAAAATACTTTATTTTAATTATTTGTAATAAGTTTAAGTAATAACTTAAAACTGTGGCAAAATTATAATTAACTATATTTGGCATAAAGGAGGATAAGTATAATGAAAATTGGATTTATTGGAACAGGTGTGATGGGGAATGCAATTTGTCTTAACTTACTAAAAGCGGGGCACCAACTTTTTGTTTATAATCGTAGCAAAAGCAAAACTGATAATTTAGTTGAACAAGGTGCTGTATGGTGTTCAAGTGCGCGGGTAGTTACTAAAAAGGCAGATTTAATTTTTACAATGTTGGGTTTTCCAACTGATGTGGAAGAAGTATATTTTGGCAGTAATGGTATTTTTGAAGAAATAGTGCAGGATAAATATATAGTTGATTTAACTACTTCAAAACCAAAACTTGCGCAAAAAATTTTTACTACAGGTGTAAAGAATGGCGCTAAGATATTGGATGCACCAGTTTCTGGTGGCGATCTTGGTGCCAAAAATGGTACGTTAACCATTATGGTTGGTGGCGATAAAGACGCTTTTAGAGCTTTACAACCTGTTTTTAATGATTTTGGCAAAGCTGTTCACTATTTTGGGCCCGCAGGATCAGGTCAAAATACTAAAATGGCTAATCAAATTATGATTGCTGGAACCATGACGGGAATGACAGAGATGTTTGTCTATGCTAAAGAAGCTGGGCTTGACTTAGCCACTGTGCTAGAAACAGTGAGTGGTGGAAGTGCGGCTAATTGGAGTCTTAGCAATTATGGTCCACGAATTTTACAAGGTGACTATACGCCTGGATTTTTCAGTAAACATTTTCTGAAAGATTTGCGGATTGCACTAGAAACTGCTGCGGAAATGAATTTAAGTTTACCGGCAACAACTGAAGCTAAAAGGCTCTACGAAGTTTTGGTTGATAAACAACATTTGGGTGATTTGGGTACGCAAAGTTTAATTAAACTATGGTGGCAGTAAGAGTAATTTTTTGGTAAAGTCTTAAACGAACAAAGCAGGGCAGCGATTATTAATCGCCGTCCTGCTTTTAAATTAATATTTATACTTAAAAAGTGGGATATTACTGCTTGCTGGGGATGTCTTGCTTTCCGTCTAAAAAATTGGCATACCTTCCCAGAACAAATATGTAGTCAGATAAACGATTTAAATATTGCAAACAAGCAGGTGCTAATTTTTGTTCTTCATTTAACTGGACCATTGTTCGTTCAGCACGGCGGGCAATGGTTCGAGCATAATGTAAATTAGCGGCTGTAATCGAGCCACCCGGTAGAATAAATTCTGTTAATGCTGGTAGCAGGGAAGTTAGCCGATCAATCTCTTGTTCAAGTTCTTTAACTTCCTTTAAAGTGATTTTAGACCGTCTTTTGACGACAATATCTCCTTGTAATAGATAAAGCGTGCGTTGTAAATTTTGGATAAGCTCCCGTAATTGACTACAGTTGGTGGATAAATTAGCTATTACAACTCCGAAATAAGACTGAAGTTCATCGACTTCACCAATAGTAGCTATTTGCAAGTCATATTTTGGCACCATTTTACCAGTAACTTGTTTAGTGAAGCCTTGGTCACCAGTTTTTGTATATATTTTCAATGTCATATTTTTCTCCTTTGGAAGTGATTAAGC
Source organism: Lactobacillus sp. ESL0225 (assembly GCF_003692905.1). Classification (NCBI taxonomy): domain Bacteria; kingdom Bacillati; phylum Bacillota; class Bacilli; order Lactobacillales; family Lactobacillaceae; genus Lactobacillus; species Lactobacillus sp. ESL0225. The sequence goes on from NZ_REHK01000002.1 coordinate 13,247, forward strand.
GCAAGACAGAGTGGTTTATATAAAACTGGATAAAAAGCTAAATTACCAATTGCATGGTAAGTATCGAAAGTAAGACTGCTAGCCCAATATGCTAAGAAGGCAGGAATACCTCCATAAATTGACATGCCTAAGTCAACCCAAAAGCCATATTCCCAACCTAAAAAGGTAGCAAGAATTAACTGTAAAGTTAGATGGTCTTTTAAAGGTGTTAATTTACTAAGTAGTGCAACAGTTAGGATACATGCGCCATAGGCAAAAATTTGAGGAATAGTCCATAAACCGAAACCTAAGTAAATATTTGAAATTACCATGGTTAAGACTGCAAGTGTCAAGCCAAAGCTAATACTAAGATTCAAAGTCACAATCATTAAAATATCAGTTACGGGTTGAACATTAGGTATAGGAATAATTTTAAAAAGCCTTAGGGATACACACATTGCTGTTAAAACGGCCATTAAGGCTATTTTTTTAGTTGAGTTAAGCATTAATTCATTTTGGCTAAAGTAAATTTAACTTTATCGTGGTTATTTACTTTTTGTTCCGCAGCTCCCTTATTAGCAAATTTACCATTAATTGTATAAGTCCAATAAATTTGCTTGTGAGTATCTTGACTTTTACCATCTATTGCAGTGATAAAGCCATTTGTGCTCTTAACTCGCCAAGCTTTTTTAAGACCAGACATCACTGTTGCATGTTTAGAGAGTTTAACCTTTTTGTTTTTTATATTTTTTTTGTTTACATTAAGTGTATAAGCTACGGTAATTTTATTACTAGGCTTAGCCATAACTTCTTGGCTAGTCTGATTGCCTGTAAGAGAAAAAGTAAAAATAGTTGCTATTCCAGCAAGAACTGCTAATTTGTTTTTTTTCATAATAAATTCTCCTAAATTATATAATTCTAATTTGATTTATTTGACTGGACAAGACCCTGATTCACAATCAGTTTGATCAATTAATTCCAAATTTTTTTGGTCATTGTTTTGCTTGGCAAAGACTGTAGCAACATCGGCAATAATTGAGGCTTTTCTTTTTTTATATGTTTCTTTATCAATTGGCTCTTTTGGAGCTTGTTTCAATGAACCACCATAGTAGGGCAAAAGAGAGGTTGATTTAATAATATGGCGGTACTGGTTGAATAAAGATGTAATTTGCTTACCTTCATCATTTTGGAAGGTAATGGTGCAGCTTACAGCATTATCGGACCAATATGTTTGTAAGAAAGCTTGTGTTGCGAATTGCTCAGCAATTGAAACCGTGCCAGCAGAGGCAAAATTTTCACTATCTGCATGTGCAGCTCGTAGTGGGAATTCAACACAAACTGTATTTGGTGTGTAAACATCTGGTTCTGAATAATAACCACATTCAGCGAGGGCTTTAAGAAGCGGGTCAGACGCTTGGAAACGAATTCGTTGAATTAAGTAGCCTGCATAGTGAAAGTGCATACCTTCAGAAGCACCAGCAAGTTTTGCTACCGTTCCTGATGGTTTGACTGTAGTGTGTTTAATTGAAGGATTACATCCTAAAGCTTGGCTATATTCATTGTCTGCATCCACAACCGCTTGGTATGCGTTAGAAACCATTTCAATTCCTTTCGGATCATAAATCGGTACTTGAATTTTAGCTCCAGTTTCGTGATCGCTCTCTTCTTTAAAACCAGTGACAACACGGTGCCCTAAATCATTCAATAACCAATCTTGAATGCCTGACATAGATACGCCAATACGACGATTTTTATAAATTATTTCCCGGGATATAGCCCAATCGTAAGTACTGAATGTAACACGTTTGGTATAGCGGGTGGCTAATCTAAACACATCTTTTAAATTCCAATTTTGTTGTTCAGCAATGTAAGGAAAAACTTCAAATAAATTACAAGGCTCACCATTAGCAAGAGAAATTTCACCACAAGGATTGGTTCCTTCTACTGCACCATCAACGTCTTTTTGGTATCCATCTATAATTCGACCATAGTTTTGAGATAAGTCCAAATTCACAATGCCTGGTTCGCCATTTTCTTTAATACCGTTGGCAATCGGTTCGTAATTGGTAAACGCAGCATCAATTGCTACACTATTATTTGATGCCCAACGGTGGTGATAGAGCTTATCTTGGTCTTGTTTCATAGTGATAAATGCTTGGTCTGTATTAGAACCTAATGCTAACTCAGCTGATCGTCTAACGTTACCAGCAACAACTGTTTTGCCAATTAAGTTACAAATATCTGTTGCATCAACTGAACTGATTTTGCGGTTTGAACATGTATTGATGATTTTGTTAATGTCGAAAAGCATTTCAACTAACGGCATTGGCCCAGAAGCTGTACCACCAAAACCATTGATTTTTGTTCCATAAGGACGAATATTACTGATATCAATGACTAATTTAGTCTTGTGCTCAGGATTTGTTTGATTAAAATGCATATCTATTAATCTGGCATTGGCTAAGACCCAGCCCTCTCGTGTGTCGGGCACTTCAAAATAGATGCAGTCATTTGGAGTACTATTTTGTTTAGACCACTTTTTTTTATCAATTGCACCAAGTTTAATTGTATCAGTATAAGAATCACTATCTTGATCAATAATAATTGTTAAATCAATGTTATTGTCGACTTGGAGTATTTTTTTTATGTTATCTTGAGTAACTGAGAATCCCACACCACCCCCTTTCATTAGTTGATCAAATAGAAAAGAAAAGGGCATTGAAACTGCTACCTGTTCTTTTTTTAAATAATCGGGCAAAATATGGCTGGCACCATAAGCTTGAGGACGAATAGCAATAAACCAACAGTTATTCAAGGAATCGCCATTGCGTTTTTGATAGTCAGTACCAGAAACCCAAAGATTGCGACCAGATGGAGTAGCAGCAAGGCCATAAATCATTTTGAATAGTTCTTGAGCTTCAGTGGTTAACTCATTAAATAATTTATCTGAAGGTGAGTCCTTTAAGCGGGGATCAAGATTGATATTACCTTCCACAACTCTTTTAACGGTTTCATCCCAATTTTCAGAACGATTTTTTTCTGGTAGCCACCGGGCATAAGTCCGTTTGTAAGTAACCCAGCCTAATTCGCCCCAATGGGGGGTAATATTTTGTTTCACTCGGTCAATATAGGCTTGACTTAAAGTTATGGTTGAATTTTTCATAATAAAAATGACTCCTAGATATAAATTTTGTTTCACAACTACATCATGTATGGTTATATAAAAAATGATACCACAACATGTTGTGTATGCAATAAAAAATTAGCAAATAAAAAAATAACGCCAGTCTTTTATGTGCGAGTAAGAAATACTAAGTTTTAAAAATAAATAGCAAAGAAAAAAGCACAATAAATTAAAAATTGTGCTTACCTAATGACTTGAAGTGGTAAAGAAAAACTACAAAGAATAATCTTTTAAATAGACTAACTATGCTAAGGCGATTTAATAAAGGTAAGCCAACTTAAAGTGTGTTAGCATAATACTGGATTAAACATGTTAAATGACTTTGTCCGCTAATTTTAATAAAATAGATAGTAAACAGATTAATTTATATATTAATAGCAATAAGGAGAGATTTATTTGCGATTTAAACAAATAATTTTTGATGTTGATGATACTTTAATTGATTTTGCTGCTACAGAACATTATGCTTTACGTAGTCTTTTTAATGCCCATCATTGGAAATTAACTACGGCGTTGCAACAGCGTTATAACAGTTACAATCAAGGTCTTTGGCGCCAGTTAGAACAAGGAAAGATCACCTACGACCAGCTCAGTGAAATGGTTTTTCATAACTTTCTCAAAGATAACCTACAAATTAATGTTGATGGTCTATTAATTATGCAAGAGTACCGCAGTTATTTTAGTGAATCTCATCAGTTGTTGCCAGGTGTTATAGATACACTTAGATTTGCTCAAAAAAAAGGTTACCAGTTAGCAGTTCTGAGTAATGGCGAAAGCTTTATGCAAGAACATCGACTTGCATTGGCAGGAATAAAAAATTATTTTTCCTTAATTGTTACTTCTCAAGCAGCTGGTTTTGCTAAGCCAGACAAACGTATTTTTGATTATTTTTTCAATTTATCTTCAATCGGACCTGCTGAAACAATTTTTTTTGGTGATGGTTTGCAGTCAGATATTTTAGGTGCAGAAAATTATGGCTTTAATAGTATTTGGTATAACCATCGGCACCGAAAAAATAATATGAATTTGCATCCCCTGTATGAAGTAAAAAATTATCCCCAATTCGTTAAGCTACTTAAAAATGATTTATAAATTAAGTTGCTAGGTGCTTAGTTAATTAATGATTTCGGTATAATAAAGTGAAGTGTTATTAATGTGACAGTGGTTGGCTGATTTTCAAGAAAATTAGTGTTAATTGCTGATGCTACTCTTTAAACAATTGAAGGTGATTGAAATGAAAATTGGATTTATTGGAACTGGTAAAATTGGTACTGCTATTGTTCAGGGACTACTACAAGCTAAAACTGCTAGTGAGGATATTTATATTTATGACGGTGGGCACGCATCTGCACAAAAACTGGCAACTAGATATGGGTTACAGTTAGTAGATACGTATAATGAATTTGAACCCTGTGAAGCAGTAATTGTAGCAGTAGGTGGTTCAGCAATTGATAATATTTTTATAAAACTAGGACAAGTTTATCATGGCATAATTATTTCAACTGGTGGTGGCGATTTAAAAAAGGTTAAGCAGCTGATTTCAGCAGATGCAACTTTTGTCAAAGTTGTTCCTAACACACCAGTTAAAATTGGTCGGGGTATCACAGTAATTAGCTTTCTTTCTGAGGAAAAACAAGAAGTAATCGAACTAACTAAAAATATTTTTGCTTGCATGGGTGATGTCTATGTTGTTCCTGAAAATAAGTTAGGAATTTATGGCACAATTGCTGGGTGTACGCCAGCCTATGTTGATTTATTAATCCAAGCCCTAAGTGATGCTGCAGTAGAAAATGGTGTTAAGCGGACGGATTCCTATGAAATAATTGAAAAAATGCTAATTGGTACAGCTCAATTAGCTCTTGATACAAAAAAATTACCAGAAGAATTAAAAAATGAAGTAACAACGCCAGGTGGTTCAACCATAAAAGGAGTTAATAAGCTAGAAGAATTAGGTTTTCGTGGTGCTTTAATCCAGGCAACTAACGCTTCAGCTAATTAATGGGTATGATAATAATAAAAAATAAATGCAAAAAGCACCGAAATAAATCGGTGCTTTTTGTAAAGTTATAGCATGTGTTTAAGTAGAATAAATTAATTTGTGAAATTAAAATTCTTTATTTAAATCAACTGGTGTATCAGCTGGTTCACCCTTAATTAATTTTAAGTTGTTATCAAAAGCATTAATAACCATATTGCGAACAGCATGAGTAGTGTAAAAAGCAGTGTGTGGGGTTACCAAAACATTTGGTCGGTCAATCAAGTCGGCAAGACGCTTGTCAGGTAATTCTTTATTGGTGAAATCACTATTGAAAATACCAACTTCACCTTCGTAAGTATCCATTGCAAAACCGAAAATTTTACCAGAATCTAATCCACGAACGATAGCATCGGTGTCAACTAAAGGACCACGAGATACATTAATGATAACAACATCATCTTTCATCTTTTGAATAGAATCATCGTTAATCATATGGATGTTTTCTGGAACGTCAGGGACATGAAGTGAGATGACATCTGCTTGTGCATATAATTCATCTAAACTATCAACGTAATAACCCTTTTCTTCTAAGATGGGGTTCTTAAATAAGTCATAAGCAATGACTTTAGCACCAAAGCCTTCCATGATTTGCATGAATACTTGGCCAATGTGTCCCGTACCAATAACACCGACAGTTTGGTCCCGTACTTCACGACCGATTGTTGGTGCCCAACGGAAGTCATGTTTAGCAAGTTTTTCATCCATTGCCTTATCTTGGCGTAAGATTCTAGCAGCTTGAATAGCAGCATGTTCAGCAATAGCATCAGGTGAATATACTGGAACATTGGTTAATTTAAATCCAAGTTCTTTAGCTTTTTTTAAGTCAATGTTGTCAATTCCAACGTTACGAATTGACCAATTGTGAATACCAAGCTTATCTAAAGCTTCGATAGTGTCCGCTTTGTAATCTAATTGTTGGTAAGTAACAACACCATCAGCTCCTTGAGCCAATTGAGCAGTTTCAGGGGTCAACAGTTGATCTGTAAAATCAACAGTAATGTCGGGATGGGCTGCTTGCCATTCGTGAACATATGGTTCCTCATCTTTACGGATAGCGTAAGCATAAATTTTAGTCATAAAATCTAACCTCCATAGATTATCATTATTCTCTCTTGTGCTATTATACACTTGTAATGATTGAATTAAAAATATAAACTTGTGAAGAATCTTACTTTTATTATAACCTGCTATTAAAGCAATCGCTTACATTATTAATGAGATAGGATTAAACTAAGTAAATAAATGTACAGTATTTTTTGACTAAAGTCGTGAAATAATGAGCAGCTTTTTTGTGGCTTGAATTAGGTTAGAATTTTATAATTTTATTTTGCATGAGTAAGTGCTGCAAGATAACAAGACAATCTTAAAAAATATATAATGGGTAAGCAAGATACAACAAAGGAGAAATAAATGATTTTAATTTCGTGGAATATTGATTCGTTAAATGCAGCTTTGACGGGAACATCATCACGCGCTGAAGCAACCCGGCAGGTTTTAGTAAAAATATACGAGCATAAGCCGGATATTATTGCCCTTCAAGAAACTAAGTTGCGCTCGACAGGTCCAACTAAAAAGCACCAAGAAATCTTAGCAAAAAATTTTCCTGAATATGAAATTGTTTGGCGTTCGGCCCAAGAGCCAGCTCGTAAAAGTTATGCGGGGACAATGTATTTATATAAGAAGGAACTTAAACCATTAGCAACTTTTCCTAGAATTGGCGCACCTGAGCCAATGGACGATGAAGGTAGAATTATTACTTTAGAATTTCCTAAATATTTTGTTACCCAAGTTTATACACCAAATTCTGGCAGTGGTTTAAAGCGTCTAAGTGAGCGGCAAAGTTGGGATAAGAAGTATTGCGATTATTTGAAAAAACTAGATCAAGAGAAACCTGTCTTGGCTAGTGGAGATTATAATTGTGCTCATAAAGAAATTGATTTGAAACATCCAGATAATAATCATCATTCAGCAGGTTTTACAGATGAAGAGCGGCAAGGTTTTACGAAATTACTTGAAGCTGGTTTTGTAGATACATTTAGAAAAGTAAATGGCGATATTGAAGGAATTTATTCTTGGTGGGCCCAAAGAGTGAAGACCGCCAAGCAAAATAATTCTGGTTGGCGAATTGATTATTGGATAACTAGTGAGCGAATTGCGGATAAGGTTAAACGTTCTGAGATGATTGATACTGGGCTTAGAGCAGACCATTGTCCGATTTTACTTGAAATTGATATTTAAAAGATAAATAAAGAGAAATCCAAAAAAGTTAGATTTCTCTTTATTTTATATAAAATGGTGCTGAGGCAATATTGAATGAATGATACACTACAAGATGCAATTCTTAATGGTCTATATGATTTATCTTATCCAGGACATGAAATTGTAGGTCCTAAGCTGTTAACAAATACAAAACATGAAAATATTTGGTTAACTTTGCGTTATGAACTTATGCATTGTAAAAACTTTACTTGGGCAGTTGCGTTTATTACGCAAGATATGCTAGTTCCCTTTAAAGTGATAATGGCAGACTTAGCGCAACAAGGTATTTCAGGAACTTTAATTACCGGTGATTATTTAAATTTTAATGATCCGCGCGTTTTTCACGAATTATTAAAGATCGATAACTTATCAGTTAAAATAGCACCCAAAAATGGGTTTCATGTTAAGGGCTATTTTTTTGAGCACGATGACTGGCAAACTATGATAATCGGCAGTGCCAATTTTACTAGATCAGCCTTGCTTAGTAATTATGAGTGGGCGCTAAAGGTCAGTGCGAAAGAAAATGCGACCTTAACTAAGCAAATTAATAAGCAACTTGAGACTTTAAAAAAAGTTAGTCAAGAGCTGACTAGTTCATGGCTGCAAACATATGAACAAAGTTGGGTGCGCCCCCAAATAAAACGGCAAACAAAAAGCCAACTACCTATTTCTCAGGAAATAGTTCCCAATCAGATGCAAAAAGCTGCTTTAAAGCAATTACGTCAATTAATTGCTCGTGGTCAGTCACGCGGTTTAATAGTATCTGCTACAGGTACTGGTAAAACTTATTTAGGAGCATTTGCGGTAAAGGCTTTTAAGCCACAAAAATTTATTTACGTTGTTCATCGTGAGCAAATAGCACGAAATGCCTTAGCTAGCTTTTATCAAGTAATTGGTGGAGCCAAAACCGATTATGGCTTATTGACCGGAAATAAACATGAATTGAATCGTAAATATATATTTGCGACGGTACAAACTTTAAGTCAATCTAAAGTTTTAGCGGAATTGAGTCAGACCGAATTTGATTATATTCTAATTGATGAAGCACATCGCTCTGCAGCTCCAAGTTATCAGCGTATTTTCAAAAAATTTAAGCCTAAATTTTGGCTAGGTATGACGGCTACGCCTGAGCGAATGGATAATCAAGATGTTTATCAGTTATTTGATTACAATTTGGCTTATGAGATTCGCTTACGGGATGCTTTAAAGGAACAGATGCTGACACCATTTCATTATGTTGGAGTTGCTGATTATGAAGTCGATAATGAGGTGATTGATGAAACAGCTAATTTGCGCTATTTATTAGCACCAAAACGAGTGGATTATGTCTTACAACAACTTGATTATTATGGCTATTGTGGTAATAGAGCTAAGGGACTTGTCTTTTGTAGTAGACAAGAAGAAGCACGTGAATTAGCCCAGGCTTTTTCTGCCAAGGGCCATCCTGCAGTTGCCTTAACTAATCAAGATAGTGAAAAAAGGCGACAAGAAGTAGTTGAACAGCTTGAACAAGGTAAGCTTGACTATATTATAACAGTTGATCTTTTTAATGAAGGGATTGATATTCCAGCTCTTAATCAAATTGTGATGTTACGTAACACACAGTCAAGTATTGTTTTTATTCAGCAACTTGGTAGGGGATTACGTAAATATGCTGGGAAGGACTATGTAACGGTAATTGATTTTATTGGTAACTATAAAAATAATTATTTAATTCCAATTGCCTTAAATCAAGATAACAGCCGAGATATCGATCAAGTACGTAAGGAGACTATCTTACCTGGATTTATTGATGTTTCAACTATTAATTTTAGCCAAATTGCATCGACTAAAATTTTGGCTTCGCTTGACAAAATTAAACTTGATAGCGTTAAAGAATTAAGGCAATCTTATCAAGAATTAAAAGAAAAAATTGGTCGTGTGCCCTTGCTTTTTGATTTTGTTAACTATGGTTCAACTTCTCCTGAGGTATTTGCTAATCATACTGGTTTTCAAAATTATGCTCAATTTTTGGTTAAAATGGGAGAATCAGTTAAATTAACTGAATTTGAGCATGCGATCTTGTCTTTTTTAACCAAAGAACTTTTAAATGGTAAAAGACCGCATGAACTCTTACTACTGCAAGCCTTACTAACAAAAGAACATATCAGTCATAGGGAATTTGAAAATATATTAAAAAGATTTGGTACATATTGTAACGAAGCAGTTTTAAAGTCGGTATTGGCTATTTTATCATTAGATTTTTTTGACGTTAAGCAAAGGCAGACAACCAAGAAGGCCCAATATGGTGGTCAATCACTAATACAACAGGATGACTTACTTAATTATCTTTTAGCACCAAAATTGAGCCAGGCTTTGCAGAACAATCATATATTTAAGCAATTATTTACTGATGTAGTTAATACGGGGCTAAAAATTAACCAACGCTATAATAAGCAAGAACAATTTACACTTTATCAGCAATATGAGCGCAAGGATGTATGTCGTTTGCTTGATTGGCCTAAAGATGTTTCTGCACCAATGTATGGCTATCGTGTAGATAAAAAAGAAACTCCGATTTTTATTACCTATGAAAAGGATTCATCTCAAAAGCGTAATGCGTTATATCATAACACATTAGAAGATGGTCAAACTTTGCGTTGGTATACTAGGGCACCACGGCACATAAATTCGGATGAAGTTAAAAGATTACTTAATACACCGAAGATGAAACTACATTTGTTTGTGAAAAAAAGTGATGCTATAGGCAAGAAATTTTTTTATTTAGGTCAAGCTGATATACAAAAGAAAACCGTTAAAGAAGAACTTTTGGGTCCGAAAAAAAAGGCAGTAGTTGGTATGAATTTACGGCTACAACATCCTTTAGAAAGTAAAATGTATCAACTACTATTTGAATAATAAAAAAGCTTCTATGAATTATAGAAGCTTTTTATTGTGTAGCGCTGATTTTAGCGAGGAACAAACGTATTAGGTTTAATATGCTGCAATATTTCATATCCTACTGCTTTTTGGTCATTTTTATTATCATCAGTTTGGTTTAAAAACATGATAATTCCATTTTGATTATCGGTTGTCAACTGCACCCAAGTGCCAAAATGCATAGCTGCAATACTACCATATGCTAATTTGAGTGAATCGTTATTTTGTAAATACATTCCACCAGAGTAATCTGTGACCTTACTCTTTAAATGTGTTAGATAATAAAAATCATTCTTATTCAGGATCTTTCCATTGCAAAGACCAGCCTGGATTTGATAATATTCGCTGGGACTAGTAAATAGATTACCTGCTCCAGGAATTTGTGAAGCAAGGGACTGCTTAATGTAGGCGGGACTTTGATAGTTTTTACTTCCATTTGAATAATAAGAAATTGGGTCAGTTTTGTCATTGGGGATGTTTTGGTACAAATAAGTATTTTTCAAGCCTAAGGTATCCACGATGCGATTTTGAAAATTTTCTTCGTAAGATTTACCTGTGACCTGTCTAATTATTCCTGTCAGCAAAATAAAGTTGCTATTGTTGTAATGGTAGCTACCAACTAAATCGGAAGAAGTTGCATTAATATTGTTAACAATCCAGTTAATTGCATTAGCTTCTGAATATACATAGCCTCGGTTTATTTCAGTTCCGGTAGCTTTAATACCAGAGGTATGGGTCAATAGATTACCGACCGAAATTTGGTTAGCGTTTTTTAGATTGGGATACCAACGTGAAATCTTAGTGTACTGGTTAAATGCTTTATTAGTATTTTTGGTCTCATTCATAAGTTGAATTATGATTGCTCCAGTAATCACTTTTTGTAGCGAGGCCGTCGGGTATGTTACATTGCTTTTACCGTTGCCAATGCGCTTACCATACCAAGCATAACCATAACTAATTGTTTGGGGCTGCCCATCTTTTACTACAGTAACCGAACCACGGACATGGTGCCTTTTTAAAGTTTCTCTGACAAAATTAGACATTTCTTCATTATCATTAGTGCTAGTTGATGAAGTTGCAGCTTCAACTGGCATTGCTTTTGTACTAATTGCAGTAGAAGTACCTATAGTTAATGCTGCAATAGTTGTTAAAATTTTATGTTTCACAATATTAAACTTCTCCTTTAAACTATTATTTGTATTATAAAACGATAACTGCAACAAAGATATGTGAAAAAGATTAAGTTTATTTAACGATTTGATTTCTAAGCTATTGGCTAAAAAATATATGATCACAATCAAAAATATAGGGACAAACATAAATATTATCTCATGTAACTATTGGCTATAAATAAAGGTGTTAACGTATACAATTTAGTTGGCTTGAAAAAAATCATAAAAAAGGGTTGCAAAAACCAAAAAAGGTTGCTAATATAAATAACTGTCGTCAGGGCAAAGCCAGTAAGGCAAAGGCAAGGCGGCAAAAAAGATATAAAAAACCAGTTGACA
>NZ_REHK01000003.1:0-115538 GCF_003692905.1 Lactobacillus sp. ESL0225
AAAAGAAGTACGGTGGCAAGAGCAAGAAGGAAACACCTGTAACCATGCCGAACACAGAAGTTAAGCTTCTTAACGCCGAGAGTAGTTGGTGGGAGACTGCCTGCGAGGGTAGGACGTTGCCGTGCTTTTTTTAATATTCCGGCTTAGCTCAGTTGGTAGAGCGCTTGACTGTTAATCAAGATGTCGTCAGTTCGAGTCTGACAGCCGGAGCAAGGTTAAAAGAGAAGGTTTAATAACCTTCTTTTTTTGTTTATGAAAATTTATTTTATTTAATGCTGGGCTGTATTCTTAGTTGTGTGAATTTTGTAATTAGTTTTTTAAGACCAGGATCAAGCCTTTTCTTGTGTTTAACTGCAATAAAATACTTAATTTGAATTAAAGTGTGATCAAGTGGAAGAAGATTAATTGGAGTTCGATTCATTCTTTTGATAATACTAGCAGCTGAAATGGTTAATCCCACTCCCTTAATTGCTAAATTTGTTGCAGTTAATATACTTTTACTTTCAAGAACAATGTTTGGCTTGACGTTGAATTTATGAAATATACCATTCACTTGATGACGAATAGCGGAATTGCTAAAACTAACTACAAATGGTTGTTGCAATATTTCCTTAAGATTGTATTCATCTTGATTAAGAATAAACCGGTCTTTTTTAAAATATGATGATTGAGGTGAAATAATCACATAGTAGTTTTCTTCCCCATTAACGAAAAAATCGAGCTCAGTGTTGAGTGATTCAGGTGTTTGTCCAATGTAACAATCAATTTGCTCATTCAAAAGCTGCGTTTCGCTATTTCTAGGAAAGGTTTCAGATAATTGAATCTCAATATTTGGGTTTTCAGCCAGAAAATCGGGTAGTAATTCTGGTATTAAAAAAGTTCCGAGGCTTTCTAAGACCCCAATTCTAATTATTTCTTTTTTGGGTGAGGCGTATCGAATCAACTTTTTGGCTAAATTTTGGTTATTGGCAGTGGTTGTTTCAAGGTATTTGTAATAGATTACGCCGGCTTTAGTTAATGTAAACGGAGTAGTTTTTCGATTAATTATTTTGGTCCCTAATTTATGTTCGATGCGTTTAAGTAGTTGAGTTAAATAAGGCTGTGAGATATATAGTTCTTGGGCGGCTCGGGTAAAATTGCTTTCTTTTAGTAAAACGTCAATGTAGTGTAAGAGTATTTCTGGATCTTTCATCTGTTTCCTCCAATAACACTTTTATTATAGTCTATTTGCTAGAAAACTATTTCATTTTGTTAAATAAAGTTAGTAAAATTTAGTTATTAAAGATTTTACAGAGAGGAATTATTTCAATGATGAAGCCAGGTACATATAATGTAAAAGCAAAAGGGCATGGCTCAAGTTTTATGCCAATGAAGGTTACTCTTTCTGCGACCGCTATTGAAAATATAAGCATTGATTCTAGTGCTGAAACTAAAGGGATTGCTGATGAAGTTTTTAGGCGGCTACCCCAGCAGATTATTGCTAATCAAACACTAAATGTTGATGTGATTAGTGGTGCTACAATCTCTAGCCGCGGTGTTATCGATGGAGTTGCTCAAGCCATCGATGAGGCTGGCGGTGAGGCAAATAAATGGAAACAGCGGGCTAAACCCATTGCTAAAAGCGATAAAGATGAAGAATATAATGTAGATGTGGTTGTAATTGGTGCTGGAGGTGCTGGGCTTGCTGCAGCAACTAGAACAATCCAAAATGACCAAAAAGTGATAATTTTAGAAAAATATCCACAAATTGGTGGCAATACTGCGCGGGCTGGTGGACCTTTAAATGCGGCTGAACCAGAATGGCAGGACAAATTTAAGGCCTTAGCAGGTGAAAAAGAAAGTTTGGCAAAATTAGCTGCGCTACCAATTGATCAAATTGATTTAGAATATCGGCTTGATTTTCAAAAATTACAAAAACAGATTAATGCATACCTTGAATCGGGGGCAAATTATTTATTTGACTCCACCTTACTACATGAAATTCAAACTTACTTGGGTGGTAAGAGAATTGATTTAAATGGAAATGAAATTCATGGTAACTACGAGTTAGTCAATAAGCTTGTTAATAACGCATTCGCTTCAGTGCAATGGTTGACTAATTTAGGTGTAGAGTTTAATCGTGATGATGTAGCAATGCCTGTTGGTGCTTTGTGGCGTAGAGGCCATAAACCAGTTGAGCCAATGGGCTATGCTTTTATCAAAGTTTTGGGTGAATGGCTCAGAAATCATGGCGCAACTATTTTAACTGAAACCCGAGCAAAACATTTAATTATTGAAAATGGGCAAGTTAAAGGTGTGATTGCCGAAAATAATGGCAAACAAGTGACTGTTCACGCACCAAAAGTCATTTTAACTTCAGGTGGGTTTGGTGCGAACACAAAGATGGTCCAAAAGTATAACACTTATTGGGCACAGATTGCTGATAATATTGCAACTACTAATTCACCAGCAATAACCGGTGATGGAATTGCTTTGGGACAAGAAGCAGGCGCTGCTTTAGTGGGTATGGGTTTTATTCAACTAATGCCAGTATCTGATCCAGAAACGGGTGAATTATTTACAGGCATTCAGACACCACCTGAAAACTTCATCATGGTTAATCAAAAAGGAGAACGTTTTGTCAATGAATTTGCAGAACGGGATACTTTGGCTAAAGCAGCAATTGCTAATGGTACTTTATTTTATTTAATTGCTGATAATAAAATCAAAGCAACAGCCTATAACACAACTGAGGAGTCTTTGGCAGCACAAGTTAAGGCTGGGACACTGTTTAAGGCCGATACTTTAGCAGAACTAGCTGAAAAAATAGGGGCAGAGCCTGCTACTTTAGTTAATACAATTAATAAATACAATTCGTATGTAGATGCCGGTTATGATCCTGAATTTAATAAGAGTGCCTTTAATTTAAAATGTGAAGTTGCCCCATTTTATGCAACACCACGTAAGCCAGCAATTCACCATACTATGGGTGGGTTGAAAATTAATTCTAAGGGGCAAGTGCTTAATCAAGATGATCAAGTTATTACTGGTCTATTTGCTGCTGGTGAAGTTGCGGGTGGTCTTCATGCTGGGAACCGCCTTGGCGGCAATTCATTAGCTGATATTTTTACTTTTGGCAGAATTGCTGCAGATACTGCTTGTAGTCAACTTATATCAGATACTACCAATAGCTCACCACAAAATTAAAAATTAATCAAAAAATAGCCAGTCTTCAGGCTATTTTTTGATTAATTGTCCTTGTTCTAAAGCTACAAAAATGGTGACGATTAATAAATCGGCACAGCCCCCCAAACTATAATTATGGTCTAAACATATTTGGCTAATCTTGAGGAGATATTTTTTTCCTGAGACTGTAGCATAACCTCCTAGAGCAAGATAATGGTTAGCACAGCTGTGTAGCCAATTAATCACATCATAATTACCTGCGCGCTTAATAAGATTACTGTCAACCGTTACTGTAGCAATTTTCATTAAGGTATCTAGTAATCGGCACTGGAGCGTACCGGTGCTCTGCTTTAAGAAAGGCAGGGCATATTTTTTTACAATGGGATAACCTTGTTCAGCTTGTGCACGTGCGCCACCAATGCTGTATTGTTGAAATTCACGTTCACCAGCTGTTTGTAATTGGTTATTTTTTTCTAGGTCATGTTCAACTAAACCATGGCACATTCTAGCGATAGTTGTAAACAATTCAGCCTGATTTTTCTTACAATAACTTTGAGCGCAAACAAAAATACCTAGAGCAAAAATTGCCCCTTTATGGGTATTGACTCCGTTTGTAGCTGCTAGCATTTCTTCTTCAGCTAATAGACCTTCTTGTCTTAATTGAGTGAACATGGTGGAGAGGTCTGTTCCAGTGAAGGTTTGCCCAATTTGTGTAGCTTTATTGAAGTAATGCTCTAGGCTTAAGCTACTGTCAATAAAGGTATAAATATTCATATCAGGATGTGGTCCAGGATTAGCGGGATCAACTAAGCCAGGTTTAGGCAAGGTAGTGACTTCATATAAAAGAGCGCGTAGCGCATTTTGAGTGATTGAATTAGTCATAAGTTCCTTAATTGTGATTACTACTTAATTGCTAAATTGTCGACTAAAGTTTGAATTTCTTGTTTGTTACTTTTAATAAAGTCAATAAAGTCAATAATTCCAGCTGAAAAATGCTGGTTAGGATCATAAACAAGATAAACTTGCCGGATATTTTTAGGTAAATCAAGTTGAATTTGATGAATATCAAAGCCACTGAGATAAATGGTTTTGGCAACAACGCCCACAATATCGTTGGTCAGTACTTGACCAGCAATTGCCAATTCATCATGTAAACGATTGATGATATGCAAATCAGAAGCAACTGCAAGCAAAGCGTTGGTGATATCGCGACCAATTTGAATTTTAGTGGAGTAGGTCATGATGGATTCGCCTTGTAATTCACTGGGCGACATGCGATTAATTTGAGCTAAATTATTATCGGGTGCAACAATTGCAATAATTTCTTCGGTATAAAGCGGAATATAAGTTAGGTAATTAAATTCGGGTACGTAAGAGCAGATACCGATATCATACCATCCATTTTTAATGCCCTCGCATATTTGATAAGAGGGATTATCATGATAAATAAAATGCGGGGAAATCGCACTTTCTTGTTGGTATTTTTTGGTTAAATAAGGCAAAAAGATACCAATTGCAGTAGGGATGCCAGCAATATGAATATTGCCTTGATCTTGACTAATTTTTTGAGCAATCTTTTTTTTACCATATTCCAATGAAGCTAACGTTTTGGTGACCGTGTCATAAAAAATACGGCCATATTCGGTTAACTGGACATAGCGCCCATTATGTTTGAACAGTTTGCAATGCAATTCGGTCTCTAGTTGCTTAATGGAAACTGATAAGGTGGGCTGACTGATAAAAAGATTTTCGGCAGCTTTTGTATATTGTTTTTGGTCTGCCAACTCTTGAAAATAGTAAAGTTGATTTAAATTCATGTTGAATACCTCAATAGTAATTACCATATCAATTGCGCTTTAAATGCTATACCAAATTTTAGTGAAGCGCTTTCTATAATTGTTTATAGGTGTATTGGGAAAATTAATATGTGCCTTGAAAAGTTGTTCACATGCTGTTTTAGGTCGGTAATAATTAGTGAATTAATAAGCAAAATGGAGGTGAAAGAGTTGCCTAAGACCAGTAAAATACTCTGAAAACATTGTTGATTATATTTAAAATTAATAATTTAAACTTTGATATCAATTTTACAAAGTTTATTTTTTTAAACATAATACAGGCAAAATATAATATTTCCAAGGAGTAGAGGAGATTAAATTATGTCTGAACAAAATAACTTACACGTCTTACCACCATTTGAAACAACACCAATTATGCACCATGCTAAACCAGGTGAAGCAATGGCGCAAGAAGATTTTACTAATTATTTAAAGGAAATTCGCCATTTGGCCCAAAACGAGTTCGATCAAATGACGAATTTTATTGAGGAGCAGCGTAAATTTCCTGATGACTTTTTTCCGTTAGCCATTAAACACGATCTTTATCGCTTTGCTTTACCGCGAGAGTATGGTGGTTGGGGCCTTAGTGAAAAACAAATCTTACAGGTTCAGGAAGAATTTTCCCGTACTCAAGGCGGTATTCGCATGCATTTACACCATGCTTCCGATATGAACTGGCGTATTTTAGCTGGCTTTGGTAGCCAAGAACTCAAAGATAAGTATATGAATAAGTTTCAAGATAAGTCAATCTATGCTAATTTTGCCCTTACTGAAAAAAGTGGTGGAACAGGAGCAGACTTGCATACATTAGCGGTTAAAGACGGTGATGAATGGGTTATTAACGGCGAAAAAACACTTATTTCTCATGCTGATGTAGCTGATTTTACCTATTTAATTGTTGTCACTGATCCTGATAAGCAAGGTGATGAGCGCCTGTCAGCTTTTTTTGTACCAACTAATACGCCTGGTTTTGAAGCAATGGAAATGCCACTCATGATGGGTTGTCGTGGTGCGGGGCACGCAGATTTGAAATTTACTGATATGCGAATTCCTGAAAAATATATGTTAGGTAAACGTGGAGAAGGAATGAAAGTTGCTATTTCAGCTTTATCACTTTCACGTGCACATATTGCCGATTCTAATTTAGGGATGGCTCAACGGATGCTGGAAATGTCCATTGCTTATGCTAAGGATCGCACTACCTTTGGTAAGCCTTTATGTAAGCGACAATCAGTTATTTTTGAAATTGCTGATATGGGTTCACGAATTCACGCTTTAAGGTTGATGCTCTGGGATTTAGCTGAAGATTACGATGCAGGTAAAGATATCACTAAAAAGGCTTCGATGGCAAAATTAGAAAGTATTAATACTGTTAAATTAGTTTCTGATTATATGCTGGAAATTTTTGGTGGTATTGGTTATTTCCAAGATAATCCTTATGGTCCAGCTGAACGTTTGTACCGTGATTGTCGGGCAATGTGGCTTGAGGAGGGGCCACGTTCTGTTCAACGTTTAACCGCGGGGCGGTTGTTGATTAATGACGGTGGTCAAACCCCAATTACCAGTTTGTAAATCAAATTAATGAAGCGGACCAAATTATTAGGGGGGAAGAGATGATTTAGCCCGCTTTAATTATTGATAGCTTGGAGATCAGAAAAATGGCTAATGAAATTTTAAAGGGCATTAGAGTAGTTGATTTAACACAATTTCTAGCAGCTCCAACTGTGGGGCGCGTTTTAGGTGAATGGGGTGCAGATGTTATTAAAGTGGAAGCCCCTAAAGGCGATGCTGGGCGAACCCAAGGTGCAGTTTTTGGTATGAAGTATGAGGACGATGAGAACTTAGGTTTTGATGTGTCCAATATGAATAAGCGCTTTATTACGTTGAATATGAAAATTCCTGCTGGATTACAAGCGTTTAAAGACTTATTAAAAACGGCTGATGTATTTTTAACATCAGTGAGAACAAAAAGTTTAGCAAAGATGGGATTATCTTGGCCGGAATTGCATCAAGAATTTCCTAAATTAGTGTTTGCTCAGGATCGCGGTTATGGAGAATTTGGTCCTAAGAAAGATGCTGCCGGTTATGATGCTACGGCATATCAAGCTCGTGGTGGCGTACAAGGAACAACAGTTGATAAAGGTGGCAATCCTTATAATCCAGTGAACGGTTACGGCGACTTTCAAGTTTCAATGACTCTGGCAGCAGGTATTTGTGCGGCTTTAGTTCAAGTAGCTAGAACTGGTAAGGGAGATAAAGTTGTTGTTAACTTAAATCATGCAGCAATCTTTATGCAGAATATTGCAATGGTTTCAGCGCAATATGGAAATGAGTATCCTAAGAGTCGCCGAGAAGTAACCAATCCTTTCAATGATACTTATAAGACAGGTGATGACCGCTGGTTTGTTTTATGTGTACCTGAATATGACCGTGATTTTGATAAGGTAATGCACCTTATTGGCCGTGATGATCTTAAAGGTGACCCGCGCTACAGCCATATGGATATCCTCAATACTCAAGGAAATAGTAGTGAAGTAATTGCCGTTTTGGAAGCGGCTTTTAAGAAACAACCGCTAACCTATTGGTTAAAGCTCTTCAGTCAAGAAGATTTGCCTTTAGAGGCTTGTCAAGTACCGACAGAAATTTATCAAGATTCTGAGGCCATTGACAATGATGAAATTCGACTGATGGAATTTCCTTCAGGTGCTAAGCGCTATATTCCAACTAATCCAGTTCGTTTTGCTTCGCAAGGAAATCCAACGCTTAAGCCTTCACGCGCACAGGGCTCAGATACTCTGGAGGTGCTCAAACATGATTTAGGATATAGCGACGAGCAAATTGCAACAATGCTTGCTAGCGGTGCAGCTAGCGGTGTTCGCCATTTAGGTGAACCGATTAAATAGGTGACAAAATGGTATTACAATACACACAACAACAAAAAGAATATCGTCATTTAGCCCAAGAATTTGGTGAGCATTACTTGACTTCTGAAATGATTAAAAAGTATGACCAAAATGGTGCTTGCCCCCTAGAACTTTTTAAGCCAGCGATTAAATTAGGGTTACACATGTTGGAAATTCCAACTGAATATGGTGGGGCAGGTCTTTCATATGAAGATTCAGCGATTGTCTTTGAAAAACTAGCTGAGTATGATGCTGGCTATGCTTTGACTTTGATTACTTCATTTGTCGCCTTGCGCTGCGTTTTGCTGGCAGGTACTAAGGAGCAGGCAACTAGGTTTGCTCAAGTTTTAGCACCTGGTCATTTTGCAGCCTTTACTATGTCAGAGGCTGATGCGGGTTCAGATGCAGGAGCAGTTAAGGCAACGGCGGTGCGGCAAGGTGATGAGTACATCTTGAATGGTAATAAAGCCTTTGCCACTAATGGCGGTCTTGCTGATATTTTAATTGGTATTTTTCGCACCTCGGATGCAGGTAATCATGGTTTATCAGCTTTTATGATTGATAAAAAGACACCTGGAATTTGGGCGGGTCAACATGAAGATAAGATGGGTTTACGTTTGTCCGATACAGTTCCTTTGAGTTTTAAAAATGTGCGTGTTCCAGCTGCTAATTTACTGGGTCAAGAAGGACGTGGGCTCAATATTGCCCTTGAAAGTCTTAATTTATCACGGGCGTACGTTTCTACTCTTACGGTTGGAATTATGCAGAGAGCCCTTGATGAAGCAGCTAAATATGCCAATGAACGTGAACAATTCAACCAACCAATTGCGCAATTTCAATCGGTACAAAACATGCTCGCTGATATGGCTACTAGCGTCGAAACAGCTCGTTTATTAGTTAATAATACGATGAAGATGATGGACCAAAATTTAGCGGTGCGGCAAGAAGGTGCAATGACCAAATTGTACGTCACTGATGTAGCTCAAAAAGTAACTTCGCAAGCCGTTCAAATTCTTGGTGGTTACGGTTACACCCGAGCATATCCCGTTGAAAAATTAATGCGCGATGCCAAAGGATTTCAAATTCTTGAGGGTACTAATGAAATTCAGCGTATGACGATTGCGCGCGAAGTTAGCAAAAAATATTACGGTTAAGGAGGAAGGCCATCATGAAAATTGCATTAATTGCTAGGGCTGCTTGGGCTGATCCGCAAGCTTACACGGTTGACAAACAGCGGGTAATTGTTAAACCAGAAAATTTATTTTTAAGTTTGGCTGACCGCGCTATTTTGACCTTTGCACAGCAAGTTGTTCACACTCGAGGCGGAACTATCGATGCTTATACATTTGAACCTGATGCAGCAGCTGCTGATCGAATTTTACATGAAGCTTTAGCTTTAGGGGCAACGACTGCGACTAAAATTGTCGGCGGTGATTTGGCTGATCCTTTGCAGCAAAGAGAACTTATTCAGCGATTTGTTCAAAGACTGATTAAACAAGGCCAGCACTATGATTTGTGGTTGACAGGCGATACTGCTGATTCAGGTTTTGTAGCTATCCTTGCCCAAGAATTAGCAGCGTACTGTTATGAGCATGTAACTGCGCTTGATTCAGCGTTTAACTTTGAAATTAGTCTTGCAAAAGGTAAATTGCTGGGCCAATGCCAACTGCCAGCAGTTATTACAACTGATGATTTGATTCAGGTACCTGAACTGGCAACTTTTGCGGCCTTAAAGACCGCAATGGCAGCCGCGATAACAACCATCGATTTACCCATTAAGAGCAAACCGAGCACTTTAGTCGCGATGCAAGAGCAAACTGACAAGGTAATTTTTAATTTGGCACAAGAACCAGATGCAACTGCTAAATTGGTTGCTCAATTAAAGCAAGACGGAATTCTGAGGTGAACAAATGACACCAATTTATTATATTCAACTGGAAGATCAAAAGATTGCCGAAGGCAATAGCAGTAATACTTTAGCCGGACTCAAAAACAGTTTTACCGGACCGAAGTCCGTTTTAGTTTTTAGTAATCAGGCTATGCAAATCCAAACGAAATATCGGCAAGCTGGAATCCCAACCATTATTTATCAAAATGAGCATTATACTTTGACAAATTTGACCAGCGTTGTGACCACTCTAGTTGCGCGCTTTACTGCAGAAAAAGAATACCTGATTATTTGTGATAATGATCAAGTGGGGAGCAGTCTAGGCAGCCGCTTGGCAGCCGCTTTAGGGGTCGATTTTGTCGCTAATGTTCAAGAAGTGCAGCAGGAAGGCGCAACGCGCATTGCTAACCAATCGCTTGGTCAAACACATGTGTGTCGGCAGGTGCCTTTAGCTGCTAAAAGTATAATCACTACATCTTGCACTGGCGTGGCAGGAAAGGCTAATACTGAAGTAGAAGTGCTTGATTGGAACATGCAGCAAAAAGGGGTAGCTTATCAGTATGTTGCCCAAAAGCAGTCTGCAAATGATTTGGCATACGCTAAGGTTGTTGTGGCTGCTGGCAAAGGCTTAGGCGCTGCAGAAAAATTGCAGCCTTTGCAGCAGTTAGCGCAGCACTTAAATGCTAGTGTAGGAGCAACTAAAGCCGTCACCGACCAAGGCTGGCTTGATGCTACGCGAATGATTGGTATTTCGAATTTGATTATTTCACCCACAGTCTATTATGCTTTTGGCATTTCTGGAGCAGTGCAGCATACGATTGGTATGAAGAAAGCCAAGCAGGTAATTGCCGTGAATACTGATCCTGCGGCCCCCATTTTCAAACTGGCCAACTACGGTATTGTGGGTGATGCCAACACGGTCATTGAACAGCTCAATCAGCTTTTAACGGAGTAATTCAAATGGGTGTTGAACAGAAACTGACCACGGTAAAGGCATTGTGGCATGAGCGCCTGAAGCAAAACCCTGATGACCTCTTTGTCATTGAAGCGGGCCAGCGGTACAGTTATGGGCAGATTGGCCAGCTGGTTGAGCAGGCGGCTAAGCGCTTAACAGCCTGGGGCGTTCAAAGTGGCGACATTGTTGCCTTGCAATTTGAATTAGACCTCGAAAATATTGTGCTGCTGCTGGCCTGCATTGAAGTAGGAGCAGTTATTAATCCTTTAAATCCCCATTTTGACCGGGATGAAGTTACAGCATTGATCAAGCGCTTTAAACCCTATGCTATTATTTCGCAAAAATCAGTGCGCGGTCGAGATACAATTAGTACTTTTCAGCACTTGCCCAACTACCAGCTCACCTGTACGGGTGATTTAAAAATGTTTATCCGCCAAGATCGGCTGGCAACAGTTTTTAAAGCAAATGAGGGACCAGCAGGCGCTGTTGTTATTTTAAATACATCTGGCACTAGTAGCGCTCCAAAGGGGGTTGTGTTAACGAATACTAATCTTTTAGTTGCCGAAGCCGCTTATCTGCAAGCTTTTAGCATTACCAAGAGTGATCTGACGCTGCTCTTATCTGGGATGTATCATGCAATTGGTTTTCATCACGGCTTAATTGCTACTATATTAGCGGGCAGTAAAATGGTACTTCTTAAACACTATGCTATTGCCGAAGTAGCGAAGCTATTACAAGAAGAACCGATTACCTTCATCGATAGTTTGCCTACGGTCATGTATGATCTTTTATTTAAAGTGGCTGATTTAGGCCAATTACGACAGTTAATTTGCGGCGGGGATCAAATTAAGCGCGAACTTCTTCAGCAGGCCCAAAAAAGAAATCTGCCGCTGTATAACTGCTATGGCTTAACGGAAGCTGTCCCATTTAGCTACACGCCCAGGGCTTATTATCAGCAGCAACAGGGCCTGACGACTGCGGTAACGCCAATGGCTGGTATTAAAGTCCGGTTAGTCAACGACCAGCAGGTCATTAATCGAGCAAATGTCACTGGCTTAGTTGAAGTCAAGGGACCCGTTATCTTTAAAGAATATTTAGGCGAACCAGAAAAAACTGCGGCTACTTTTGATGGTGAATGGTTGAAGACTGGTGACCTAGCACACTATAACCAAGCTGGTTTATTAGAAATTGAGGGCCGCAGTGGTGACCGCATTATTCGCGGTGGTGAAAAAATTGCAGCTTGCCTTGTTGAGGAAAAACTGCAAGTTTGCTCAAATATTCAGGAAATTGCTGTTATAGGCATCCCTGATATGCGTCTTGGACAACGCATTGGCGCCTTTATTGTTCCAAGAGACCAGCAGAAAAAAATTACTAAAGCTGAACTTCTTGCAGAATTGAGTAAATACGGAGTTGATAAAAAATATTGGCCCGAAAAAATTTGGCAGTTAACTGCTTTACCCCGCACAGTTAATGGCAAGATTAAAAAATATCAATTAACAGAATATTTGAGGGATCAAGCAAGTAATGTACAACAAATTTTTTAAGCACTCAATGGCAGATTATTTTGTTACTCCGCAGATGCTCAACCACATGAACATCACCCATGGTGGGACGATTTTAACTCGGCTTGATTCGGCAATGGGATTATTTGCTAATTCATATGCTAAGACCCAAACTTTAACCGGTCGCATTGATCGCGTTAGTTTTTATCGGCCAAGTTCAGTAGGTGATCATCTTAGTTTTTGTCTCACATTGCTTAAAACAACTAAGCGGACCATGACAATTTATGCTGCAATTAATCGCCTTTCACTGGATAATAGGCAAACAGAATTAATTGGTGAGGCTGTGCTGACTTATGTCGCAGTTGACGCGCAATTAAGACCAATTCAGGGTCGGATTGAGCCATACCAAGTAAGTGATAAGACTGAAGAAGAGTTCATTCATAGCCTTAAAGATCGTTTAGGTCTTTAGCAATACGCTAATTATTTAATTTTTTTATTAAATTATTGAAAAAATCTATTATTAAAATCAATTGGGTAATTGGCTAAAAAAAGGTTAAAACTAGACGTCAATGGCTATGCTGGCTAGACGAAGATAAACAGCAATCTTTGCGATGATGGCGACAAAGTCAATAATGACAAGGTTATTGCTTATAGCTAATACTCATACTTGTACCATAATAAATCATTATTTTTATTTAATTAAATGGGTTATATTATTGGGTAATTAATTACCAATAATTTTGAAAGGTGAAGAGATGGAAAGAAAGAATAATTATGCAGGTGTTGCCACCTCCGTTTATATGCACTTTGCGGTTGTGGGGGCGGCGACACTGTTTATTAGTCAGTATCGCCAAGTTTTAGCACAGTCATGGCATGCAACTGAAACTCAAATCTCGTTGGTGATGGCGATGGTTGGCCTCGGGCGGATTATTACTATTTTGTTTGCAGGTGCGATTTCAGATAAGATTGGTCGCAAGAAGGCCTTGTTGATTGCACTTACTAGTGATGCTATTTTTTTGTTGGGAGCAGCTTTTGCTAATAATATTTGGGTGGCTGGAATAGCGGCGATGTTTTTTGGCGCTACTAACTCTTTTGGTGATACAGCTGGTTATCCGGCTCTAGCCGATGCCTTTCCGACTAAAACGGCCACGATGAATTCTTTTGTGAAAGCAGCCATGCAGGTAATGCAGATGCTGTTTCCATTTTGTGTCAAATTGATCAGTAATCCGCGAATTACTGCTTGTATTTTAGTTGCGTTGATTTTAATTGATGTTTTTTTAACTATAAAAACAGCTTATGCACCGCAAGCGCAAGCTCAAGAGACTAAAATTGAGCAGGCAACGGCTACAATGCAAACTAGTAGCAATCAGCCAAAACTAGCAGTTGATGGATTAATGATTATTGCTTTAGGATTTACACTTTGTTTTACTTTTTATATTTTTTCCTTATATGCGCCCTATTATGGTCAATATGTACTCAACGAACCTGCTGCTAATGCTAATCAACTAGTTTCGTGGTATTCAATTGCGTCATTGATCTCGGTCTTTGTGACTTCAGTTTTAGTAACAAAAGTAAAGCGTTTGACCTTGATTATGGTTTATTCAGCTATTACTGCAGTGGGACTTTTATTCATGGTTTTGTCTCCTTCACCATTAGCGGGTGAAACTGGCGCGTTAGCAGTCGGGTTCTTCACCGCTGGTGGCGTATGGCAAGTTGGCTTATCTGTTTTGACTTCTTATTTTCCACAAAGTCATGGCAAGATCACATCATATTATAGCTTTGCCCCTGCCATGGTTTACTTTGTTGCACCATTAGTAGCAGCTTTTGTCTTAAAAGCTAATGGTACAAGTACCTTGATGGTTTTCTGGATTACGGCAATTTTTGCAATAACTTCAACTATTCTTGCCGCAATTTTGATTGTGCGCAGTAAGAATTTTGATATTGCAGATTAGTTAGAGAAAGGCAAATTTATGACTAAAATAATAAAGACCCAAGCTACTGGGCGTAATGGACAGATTGATTTTGAAATTAAGTTAACGGGTAACCATATTGATGACTTAGAGGTAACTAAAAATGTGGAAACACCTGGAATTTTTAACCAAGTTGTTGATAAATTAAAAACTCAAGTTATTAATGAGCAAAGCTTTGATGTTGATGCAATTTCGGGTGCTTCAATTATGACGCAAGCCATGCTGGATGCTGGTAAAAAGGCACTCACAGAAAATGGAGTAGATACTACAACCACTAGCAAAGCCAAAGAGCATCAAAACGTTACCCTTGATGTTGATGTAGCTGTTATTGGTTCTGGCATGGCCGGATTAATGGCTGCTTGTCGGGCCCTTTCTTTAGGTAAAAAGGTACTTGTACTTGAAAAAAATGGGTATCTTGGTGGTGCAACGATTTTGAATGGGTCCAATGTAGTGGGCACAGGATCAAAATTATCAGTTAGTATATTTGGTGAAGAAGCTAAAAGGGACACACCTGAATTACTGGTGCAAGATATTAGGCGTGAATGTCGAGGCACTAATGATGCTGGGTTATCTAATCTATTAGCTGAAAATATTGGTAAGGCAGTTGATTTTATTACCGAGTTTGCTACTTTGACCTATCAAAAAGCAGAAACGCAAACGATTGAACATTCAGTTGACCGCCAAATTGAAATGCCAACCGCCAGTTCATATGAATTGATTACCAAGGTTGCTGAGGCCTTTACCCAAAAAGGAGGGCAAATTCTACAGGAAACTCGGGTAGAAAAGCTAAATAAGAATGAAAAAGGTGAGCTAGTTTCATTAATTGCGGAAAGTAAGTATCAGACTACTAAAGTTAACTTCAAGTCATTAGTGCTAGCAGCTGGAGGTTGGGGGGCACGTGACTATCAGGAACATAAAACTACGATACCATATTATGGTCCAATGACTTCAACTGGTGACTACTTTGATTTTGCCAAAAATATGGATTTAGTTGCACGCAATCTTGATTGGTATAAAGTTTATCCACATGGACTTGAAGTTGAACCAGGTATTGCCAAATTGACGACTTATTCCACTAAGGAAGCCAGCGATATGGGGGCAATTTTTGTTAATACGAATGGTCAGCGAATTGTTAATGAATCGGCGCCATATACCCACTTCCGTGATGCAATTGCGGCTCAAAAGGATAAGCTTGCTTTTGTAATAATGGATCAAAGAATGTGGGATAGATTCTATGAATTGTTACTCAAGTATGGTTTCACTCAAGATGAAGTGCAAGGCTTCTTTGATTTGGATGGTAAGAAGAGTCCAATTTTGGTTTCTGGTAATCTCAAAGTGGTTGCTCAAAAAGTGGGTATTAATTATGCTAATTTACAAAAGACGTTAGCAGAGTATGAAGAAGCAGTTAAAGTTGGCAAAGACTCTGAATTTGAACGTCCAGCACAATTTATGCATAAATATGAAGGCGATACTTACTACGTAATTGAACAAAAATTACGTTTTTGCACTACTTTGGGTGGATATGAGACTAACAAGCATTTACAGCTTTTGACCACTGATTTTAATCCCGTTCCTAATTTTTATGCTGCAGGTGAAATAATTGGTGGTGCCAATGGTCATGATTCAATGCCAAGTATGATGAATTCATGGAGTTATGCTTCTGGCTTTATAGCAGGAACTGAAGCTGCTGATAATGCTAATTTTAGCCAATCACATTTGGTTTCACGTGAAACAGTAAATGTGGTATCGGGTGCATCTACTAAATAAGTATAGATATTATTTTTTTAAAAGTAAGGAGCTAAAATAATGACAAATCAAATTACAGGCGTGAATGGTCCAATTACTGGTTGGCTGGATGGCCACACTTATTTAATTGGTTTAATGGCTTATCCGATTCGGCATTCAATGTCACCTACAATGCACAATAACGCTTTTGCCAAATTAGGTCTAAATTATACTTATCTCTGCTTTGAAATTGGTAACGATAAACTTGCTAGCGCAGTTGATGCTATTCGGACTTTAGATATGCGCGGTTCAAATGTATCGATGCCAAATAAAAAAGAAGTGATTAAATATCTTGATAAACTATCACCAGCTTCAGAAATGTGTGATGCTGTTAATACCATTGTTAATGATCAGGGTGTTTTGACTGGTTATACGACAGATGGCATTGGCTTTGTTCAGGCACTTAAAGCTGAAGGCATCGAAATCAAAGATAAGATAATTACTCTAACTGGAGCTGGTGGTGCTGCGACTCCGATTGCAGTTCAGTCGGCTTTGGATGGTGCTAAGGAAATAAAAATGTTCAACATTCAAGATGATAAATGGGCCCAAGCTGAAAAAAATGTGCAAACAATTCAAGAAAAGACGGCTTGCAAAGTTTCATTAACTGATTTAAGCAATCAAGCTGCATTTAAACAGGCAATTGCTGAGAGTGATATTTACTGTGATGCTACGAGTGTCGGCATGAAACCGTTAGAAGATAAAACTTTGGTTTCAGATCCATCCTGGTTCCATAAAGAGATGGTCGTTTTTGATACAGTTTATGCTCCTAGAACTACTAAACTAATGGAAGTAGCTCAAGCAGCAGGGGTTGAACATGTTTTTAACGGAATTGGCATGATGATTGAACAAGGGGCCGCCTCATTTAAACTCTGGACGGGTCAAGATATGCCAACTGACTATATTCGGGAAATTATGTTTACCGATAAGTAAGAAAAGTTGAGGTAGACAATGGCAACTATTAAGATTAGAAATATTGTTTTGGGAACAGGGCTACCTAAAATTGCTGTTCCAAATGTTGGACGAACGGAAACAGAAATTTTAACTGCAGCGGAAACAATTGTTGCTGCCCAGCTAGATTTAATGGAATGGCGGCTCGATTACTATGCAGCTGGAATTGCTGACCAGGCCGCCTTAATTGCAACTGCCCAAAAATTACGACAAACGGTGGGCGACTTGCCGCTTTTAGTAACCTTTAGAACGCAAAATGAAGGTGGCGTTGCTGCATTAGCAGATGATGCTTATTTGGACTTAGTGGAATTAATTATTACCAAGCGCTTAGGCGATGCAGTTGATATAGAACTGTTTCATGATGAAGAGCGGATTAAGCAGCTCGTTTCCTTAGCCCATGATTACAATATCGTAGTAATTATGAGTAACCATGATTTTGATAAGGTACCCGCCCAAGATGTCATTGAATTTCGCCTTAAAAAGATGGCACAATTGGGGGCAGATATTCCTAAATTAGCCTGCATGCCGCATACTCCGCAGGATGTTTTAACCTTATTAGAAGCTACTCAGGTAGTGCATAAAGCAATTCCTAATCCTTTAATTACAATGGCAATGGGTGATTTGGGTAAAGTTACGCGAATTGCTGGTCAGATTTTTGGTTCAAGCTTATCTTTTGGGGCGGTAAGTCAAACTTCGGCACCAGGACAGCTTTCACTTAAAGATTTACGCAATGCAGAAAATTATTTGGCTTTATATGACTAATTTAGCAATCAAAAAACAGGTACACATTGTGTACCTGTTTTTTGTTGTCAAATAGTAACTAAGCTTCGTAAGTACCAACTTTTTTCAAGTTGCCTAAAACACTTTTACCGTGAGGTGATTGACCAATTGCAACTGTCAAGTCTTGTCCAGCTAAATTACCATGGTGTTCGCCATCAGTCCAGTGAGCATTGCCAGTAACATCGTAAACATCGCCATCAATTGCTACATAAGCTGGATTTCCATTTTTACCATCATATTTTGCTAAAGATTCTTTTGTGAACTTCTCCATTGAAGCACACTCCTTTCAATAAATAGAATAAAACCTATCTAAAATATAACATAATCCTAAAAAGGTTAGATGTCTAATTATACGCTTTAAAAAATTTTATGGTGGTAAAACTAAACTTTTTTATTGAATGACTAACTTTTATATTTATGCCTGCAACTTTAAGCCAATTTATCTAGTTAATATTAATATCGCCATTGCCACAAGTAACTCTTAGAAGAGGTGTATGTTGCCTGACTTTAGAAAAATGACCAGAATAATTGTTATGGCGGAAGTTGATTTCATTACCAGAATGAGTTGAAAGTAAGTAACTAATCATCGGTGCCTCGCTCATTTGAAAACTACCATCATGTAAATTGAATGAACTGCTACCAAGAATTTTGGAATTGCTGATTGAAATATCGCCATCAGTAAGAGAAACAGAGGTTTTAAATTGGCTAGCAAAAATTGTTAAATCTCCATCATTGCAGTTAGAAGTGTCTGCTTTTAGGGTGGAATTTGTTACCTTAATGTCACCTTCATCTAAGGTGAAAGACGTCTTCAAGGCCTTGATATTGTTGATACCAAGGTCACCATCATCCATTTGCAGGTCAATGTCAGCGATAGTTAAGTCATTTAAACTAACGTTTCCTTCATTGACCAATCCTGAAATGTTGCTTACAGCGTTTTTATCAGGAACAGTAATTAAAAGTTTGCAATCATCGTTAGATGCTTGGTGGTCATTAGCAAGCATCTAACGATGATTTGTTACTCCAATCTTGACTGCTTTAATGTTGCGACTTGTAATTTTTACTTGAAATTGGTCACCCTTAGCAATGTTAATGTCGGCTTCGTTAACCCTGATTTTAATTTTGGAAAATTTCTTCAGGTTGTTTGTTTTACTACTTACAGAATGCTTGTGCTCATGGTCACTAAAAAAGCTACCATTAGTTATTTCATGATGTACTTCTTGCATATTTTATTTGCTAGTATTAAATTTAATAATTAGTAATAAAACAAGACCAATAACTGCAATGATACCAATGATTTGATAGAACTTTTTCATTGTTAAATGTTCCTTTAATTGATTGCAATATCGCCGTCGGCACTGACTACTTTAAGAAGAGGCGTGCCATTAAGCCTTTTAACTAGGTGGCTAGTGTGATAAGTATTGTCAAATTTAATGGTATCCTCTGAATCAGCTGTAAGGTCGTAACTAATTTTAGGTGCCTTGTTCATTATAAAATCACCGTCATTTAGGTTGAACGAACTATTGCCAGTAATTTTAGAATTTTTGATTAACGCATCACCATCATTTAAGGTTGCGGTAATTTTGCACTGACTGTCTGTAATTTTACAGTCGCTATCACTTAAAGCTAATTTTGCACTTGATAAAGTCGAATTGCTGACTTTAAACTCGCCATCACTTAAGATTAAATTCAATTTTTTAACGATGGTATTTTTTAAAATAGCATCACTATCATCGACTTTAATGTTTATTCTTGGAATAATTAAGTTTTTTAAAAGTAGGGTGCACGCATAACATGAACCAGATATTTCTAATAGGGAGTGGCTCTTTGGGACCCTAATTTCAACGTGATAGTTTCCATTATTATAATGGGGTTCGGGCTTGTCAAAAATGGTTAACTGGTTATCTTTAATGGAAGTTTTAATTTTACTAATATCGGCGCCATAATTGCCTATAATAGTTACTTGATATTTCTTACCAGGAATAACTTGGATGTCTGGGAGGTAGGTGTCAAGTTTGATTTTGGTAAATTTTTTAAAAACAATTGTCTTTCTTTTAGTTTGGTTGCTGAACTGGTTTGGTTTGTTAAAATGACTCATTGTTTGAGATGTTGTATGTATGTCATGGTAGATATTTAGACCGATAGCCAAAAAGAAGACGACAAGTACTAGAGCACATATTTTATAAAACTTTTTCATTTATACTAATCCTTCAGCTTGCTTAAATTGATTTGCGAGTAGTTTTTCTTGTAGTATATGCCAAAAGTAAAGTTGGCATATGTAGCGATTAAAAAGTTGGACAATAAAAATAAAACACTACCAAGACAAATGGAAATTTTCCCTGGCAATAGTGGGGAGATGTTGTCGTGTTTTTTGTTCCTAATATATAACATTTTAATTTAGATGTTTATAATTAACAAGATTAAATTAATGCCTTTTTATTAAAAAAATAATATGGGGGAATTAGCAAATTATTATTCAGATAAAAACATAGCTAGGAAAGATGAATTTTTGAGATAACAAAAAAGCACTGTTACTTACAGTGCTTTTTATTTATGATGGGTGGCCAGGGGTTCGAACCCTGGACCCACGGATTAAGAGTCCGTTGCTCTGCCAGCTGAGCTAGCCACCCATTTATTTCTGTTGACAGTTAAATATATTAGCAAGTATTTCTAGTTTTGGCAAGTCATTTTTGCAAAAAAATTAGGATAGTTAGTTATGGCGTCTTTAACCATTAACTAGCAAAAAAGCACCGCCTTCTCGCAGTGCTTCTTTTTAATGGGTGGCCAGGGGTTCGAACCCTGGACCCACGGATTAAGAGTCCGTTGCTCTGCCAGCTGAGCTAGCCACCCAAAAAATGTTATCTTAAATAACCAACAAAAATTATTATGCTATTATTTTAAATGAAATGCAAGCTTTTTTGTTAAATTTTTGTGCTTTTTTTGGCTAAATAGTTAAAAAACAGTATAATGTTAAGCAAAGGGGGGCTTTCGATGCCAAAGAAGATTCTCGTTGTCGATGACGAAAAACCAATTTCTGATATTATCAAATTTAATTTGACGAAGGAAGGCTTCGACGTCGACACTGCCTATGATGGGGAAGAAGCTATTAAAAAAGTTGATGAATATAATCCAGATTTGATGATTTTGGACTTGATGTTACCCAAAAAAGATGGTTTAGAAGTGGCACGTGAAGTTAGACAAACTCATGATTTACCGATTATTATGGTAACAGCTAAAGATACGGAAATTGATAAAGTACTCGGGCTGGAAATGGGAGCGGATGATTATGTTACTAAGCCATTTTCTAATCGTGAACTTGTAGCGCGAGTTAAAGCTAATTTACGGCGCCGTAGTATTGCTAAAAAAGTGGAAAATGATAGTGATGATACTTCAACCAAGAATATAACTATTGGTAATCTGGTGATTATGCCTGATGCCTATATTGTTGAAAAAGAAGGCAAAAAAATTGAACTCACACATCGTGAGTTTGAGTTGCTTTATTATTTAGCGCAACATATGGAACAAGTAATGACTAGGGAACATTTATTGCAAACAGTTTGGGGCTATGATTATTTTGGCGATGTTCGTACCGTTGATGTAACAGTCCATCGTTTGCGGGAAAAAATCGAGGATAATCCGATTCAGCCGCAGATTTTAGTAACTCGTCGCGGTGTTGGCTATTATGTGAAACAGCCAACAGAAGACTAATTAAAGAAAGCCTGCAGAATGATTTTTTGCGTGGCTTTCTTTTTACATATTTGGATAATTATGAATAGAATAAAAAATAAATTTAAACATTTAACTATTTCAATTAACACTACATTAGCAACTGTTTTTATGGCAATGATTATTGCGACAATTGAGGTCATTGGGGTATATTTCACTAGACAATTAGAACAAAATAGCATTGATAATTTTCAATCGTCAATTCAAGTACTACCAATTGTAACCAATCAGTTATCACTGCAGTTAGTCAGAGATAATAAGCACACTAACAGTAACTTGAATCGTATAGTCAATGATTATAGCAACGGAATTGGTACGATTAGTGAAATTATTGTTGTTGATAATAAGGATATCATTCGGGCTGTTTCTAGGTTAAATGATAAAAATCGTATTGGACAAAGAGTCAATAACACTATTGTTAAGCAAGTAACTTCAACGGGTAGACAAGCTACAAAGGTAGTTAATGATCATGGTGACTATATGATTCAGGTGACACCTCTGAATGCAGGCAATGGTTCTACCAATATTGTGGGCGCAATTTACGTTAAAGCATCAATGCAGGGTGTTTTTAATGATTTACGAAATATTTCTTTAATGTTTTTAGTGACCTCATTAGTGGCAGCAGTAATGGGTGCTATTTTATCATTAGTAGTTTCACATGCAATTACTAAACCTATTGAGGAAATGCAAAGTCAAGCTCTAAATATTGCTGACGGAGATTATTCTAGTCAAGTAAAAATTTATTCTAATGATGAATTAGGTCAGCTAGGCCAAGCATTTAATACTTTGTCAGTTAGAATTGAACGTTCACAAGAAGAATCTGAAAGTGAGCAGCGAAGATTAGATAGCATTTTGTCACATATGAGTGATGGGGTTCTGGCAACGGACCGGCATGGTAATGTTAATGTGGTTAATCAAATGGCACTTAACTTTTTGAATACAACTGAAGAAAAAATCACCAATAAGCCAATTGCGACAATTTTAGGTTTAAAAGAATCTTCCCAAGACTTGATTGCTAATCAGAAAGGAATTGTACTTACAGTTAACGAAGGTAGTCGTGATGAAGTTATTTTACATGCTAGTTTTTCACTAATTAAAAGAGTGACCGGTTTTGTTTCAGGTAGTGTGTGTGTGTTACACGATATTACTGAGCAACAAAAAAATGAAAACTCTCAAAAACAGTTTGTTTCAAATGTTTCCCATGAATTGCGTACCCCGCTTACAAGTATGCACGCCTATATTGAGACCTTAAATGAAGGGGCTTGGAAAGATCCCAATGTAGCTCCTAAATTTTTACAAGTTACCCAAGAAGAAACTGAACGAATGATCCGTATGATCAGTGAATTATTAAGTTTGTCCAGGATGGATCGGGGTGCAGTCAAAATCAATTTTGAGTGGGTTAATTTTAATGATTTTGTTGCCCATATCTTAGACCGCTTCGATATGATTGTAAAAAATAATCAAAAAGAGGGTAAAAAGAAATATACAATTAAGCGCCAATTAGGTACACAGGCCTTATGGGTTGAAATTGATACTGATAAAATAGCGCAAGTAATTGATAATATTATGAATAATGCCATTAAATATTCACCTAATGGTGGAGTGATTACTGCAAGTTTAACTCATGATGATCATCGCATTATTTTAAGTATTGCTGACCAAGGTTTAGGAATTCCTCGAGAAGATTTAAGTAAAATTTTTGATCGCTTTTACCGGGTTGATAAGGCACGCTCGCGTGCTCAAGGCGGGACTGGCCTAGGGCTAGCAATTGCTAAAGAAATTGTAGAGCAACATCGCGGTCAAATTTGGGCTACTAGTAGTGAAAATAGAGGCTCAACTTTTTATATTGCCTTACCTTATGAACCAATGAGCGAGGGAGATGAGTGGGATGAAGCTTAAATTTAAATTAGGCGATATATTGTTACTAATTGGAACATTAGCAGCAGTTATTTTGTCGATTATTCTGTGGATTTTTATCATGACGAATAATCAATACTTTAGCCACATTAATCAAACTAGTAATGTAACTGAGCAGTCACATAGTCGCAACCGAATTATTTCAAATCTATTTGTACCAACCAGTTCTTATGGCTTTCAGAATGGTCAATTATATAACTTATATGATGCTAAAAAGAATTTGCCGTTAGAATTTAGTAATGAACTTAAGGATGTCAAATATGGTAACATCGAAAAAATCAGCTCAAGTCGGCACAAGTATGAGCAAATGCTTAATAATTCTGCATATGTGCAATTAACTTTTCCTAATGAAGTAAGTGTAAATTTGCTTACTAAAAAGGATGTCACTAAAAATGACCAGAAATTTCGCCGTATTTTTATATCACCGAGCAATTTTTATTTTTATTTAGGTAGTGATAAGAGTACAACAATTTATCGTGTGGGATTAATTAAGGCTGACTTTTCGCGTTTACGCAGTTATGCTCGAAATGCCCATGGACGTCAGCCGGTTAAATTTGTCCGATTAAATGATAGTTATGAAGTATTTTATACCCAAACAGAACATTGGCGGGTTTATAGTTATTTAACTAATAGTCAGCCAGATTCTTACTTCGTTACCCGGCTGCTCGGTACAGCCAATGTAACTGCTCGTTCAAGTAAAAAGGGCTGGACCACTTATTCGCTGAATTACTACACAAAATTGCGAGCACCAAATACTGAACTAAAAGAAGCAGATTTTTTATATTCTCGCTATGAAAAGAGTAAAGTTATGTCTACTAATGAGCGCTTACTCGATAGTGTTGAATATGTTCATAAGTTAGGTCTAAGTGAACAAGATTTGCGTTATTTTGATTATAGTAATGGATCAATTAGTTACGCTAATTATATTGAAGGCTTACCAGTTTTTTTGAGTAGTAAAAACCCGCAAATAACGACGCGTTTTGCGCAAGATGCAATAGAGGTTGCGTTTAATAATACTGATTTACAAATTCCAATTCCGTTTGATGGACAAACGCGAACTTTGCCTCCAAGTGAGACCGTAGTGCATAATTTAGTTAATGCGGGACTAAAGAAAACGGCAATCCAACGGGTAATTGTGGCGTATCGTGTAGAAAAAGATCATAGCCATGACAATTTAATTAATTTGATCCCAGTATATTATGTTAAAGCATATAATCAGTGGAGAAGTGCCGCAGAGTGGGAAAAATATGGCTCAAGTGGAGTTAACCAAAACCAGTTAGTGAAGGGGAATTAGGATGGATCGAAAAAGAATCGAATGGTTAATCTTAATTATATTTTTGTTAATTGATTTGTATCTTGGAATTGAAATGTGGCGCTCACCAATTAGTCTAAGCAATACGGCCGGAACGACAACTAGTATTCGGTCTGAAATGCGGGCAGATGGGATTGATATTCCAT
The DNA here is from genome assembly GCF_003692905.1 of Lactobacillus sp. ESL0225. Lineage (NCBI taxonomy): Bacteria > Bacillati > Bacillota > Bacilli > Lactobacillales > Lactobacillaceae > Lactobacillus > Lactobacillus sp. ESL0225. The sequence goes on from NZ_REHK01000003.1 coordinate 24,830, forward strand.
TACATATTTCGCGTAAGCAACAATCTGGTTATTATTTGGCGGCTAAAAATCGCGATTATCTTTCGCATAAAGAAAGTACTTTAACGCAAGTGACAACTCACTATTCAAAAAGTGATAACAGCCTATCTGCAACACCGCAATCGGCAATTTTACTTTCAGGTAATCGGAAAAAAATGCTTGAGCAACTAGATGATTTTAAGAACGATCCTACTTGTGTACCATATGGTAAAAATTTTAAATATGAGCCAAGTATGTCTGGCGAAAATGCTTATTGTTATGTACAAAAAACGGATTACGGTCAAGTCTATGATAATGATGCTCAATTAACAATTAATGTACGGAATAATCAAATTATCGATTATACAATTTCTTATATGGGACCAATTAGTGCAGTAAGAGAACCGCAGTTAATTATTAGTGCCTGGCATGCGGTTAAAGCAATGTATACTGATCGTGAAATTGCTAATAATTCACGCGTGTTAAAGGTTAATTTAGGATACTCGAAATTGACTGAAGTTCGGGGCAACACGATTATGTTACCCACATGGCTTATTTTAGTAGAAAATAAAACAACCAAAAATATAACTGTAAAACGAGTTAATGCATTTACTGCCCAAATTTTGCAAAGTAGCTCGTACAATGTTCAGAAAAATTAGGAAGGAAATTAATGTGCGTGTTTCTGTTTTAGCTAGCGGATCTACGGGAAATACTAGTCTAATTGAGACCAAGCAGCATAAAATATTAATGGATGCAGGCTTGTCAGGGAAAAAAACAAAGCAACTATTAAAAGATATAGGAGTTGATATCCATGACATTGATATGGTTTTTTTAAGCCATGATCATTCAGATCATAGTAAAGGATTAGGCATATTGATGCGCCGCTATCCTAAATTAGCTGCTTTTGCAAATGATGGGACATGGAAATATTTGAATGAAAGTCAAAAAATCGGTAAGCTACCAGTTGACCAGATTAATGTAATTGAATCTGGTCAAACTAAAACGTTTGGTGATCTTGATATCACAGCTTTTGCTACTAGTCATGATGCAGCTAAGCCACAATATTACGTTTTTACTAGTGGCGGCAAAAGGATTGCCTTTTTAACCGATACAGGATATGTTTCGCAGCGAATAAAAGCGGTAATTGCTGATTGTGATGCTTACTTAATGGAATTTAATTATGATGATCTGATGCTGCGTAACGGTCCTTATTCTTGGTCATTAAAGCAAAGAATTTTGTCAGACGTTGGACACCTATCTAATCTTGATGCGGGTCAAGCGCTATTAGACGTGGTTACTAGTAGAACTAAGCATATCTTTTTGGCCCACCTAAGTCAGCACAATAATACAGCTAAATTAGCTTATGATGCAGCAAAAGAGATAATGGTTAACGGTGATGCCAATTTACCAAGTGATGTTAAAATTGTCATGACCAATGCGAGTGCACCAACAAGCTTAATACAAATTTAATTAAATTATTTATATTTGTTCAAGCTTTATTAGTATTATTTAAAACATAACTAAAGGAGAACTAAATAATGGAAAAACAAAATAGTATTTTTAAAACTGCTATTGTTGGGATAGTAGCGGGTTTAATTGGGGGAGGTGCCTCATATGTGGCACTTGACCAAATTAATAATGCTAATTATAACAATAATGCGCAAACTAGTATTAGTTCCAGTAGTGCTAAAACTTCAAAAAATAGTGCCCGAAATAGTGGGGCAATGACGCCCGCCTACAACAGTGTTAGAGGAGCGGTTGTTTCGGTAATTAATATGAAACGACAAAATACACGTAGTAATTCTTTGTTTGATATTTTTGGTGACGATAATCCTAATAAGGATAAAGGTAAGTTGCAGACTTATAGTGAGGGATCTGGGGTTATTTACACCAAGTCAGGAAATAAAGGTTATATTGTAACTAACAACCATGTTGTTTCTGGGAGTGATAAAGTTCAAGTAATGCTCTCAAATGGAAAAACAGTTAATGCCCGCATTGTTGGTACTGATGCAACAACTGATTTAGCAGTTTTGTCAATTGATGCTAGCTACGCTACACAAATTGCTGAATTTGGCGATTCTAAGAGTTTGCAGGCAGGGCAAACGGTAATAGCCGTTGGCTCACCTCTTGGTAGTGAATATGCTTCAACCGTCACCCAAGGAATAATTTCCGCACCAGCGCGAAGCATTACCACCTCTTCAGCTAATCAACAGACAGTCATTCAAACTGATGCAGCCATCAATCCAGGTAACTCTGGTGGAGCCTTGGTTAATTCTGCGGGTCAGGTTATTGGGATTAATTCAATGAAGTTATCACAATCTGGTGATGGGACATCTGTTGAAGGAATGGGTTTTGCCATTCCTTCAAATGAGGTAGTTACAATTGTTAATCAGCTAGTTAAGAAGGGTAAAATTGTACGACCACAATTAGGAGTCAAAGTTATTGCGTTACAAGGGATGCCAGCTAGCTATCGTAAACAGCTTAATATTAAGTCTAACTTAAAAGATGGAATTTACATTGCAGAAGTTACTAAAAGAGGTGCAGCTAGTGTAGCTGGTATCAAAGTTGGTGATGTTATTATTAAGGTTGACAACCAATCTATTTCAGATGTCGCTTCGTTACACAGTATTTTGTATAATCATAAAGTTGGTGATCGTGTTAGTGTAACGATTAATCGTAATGGTAATGAAATGAAGTTAAATATAAAGTTGCAGGCTGATTAAGTTCGAAAAATAAATGTATTAGTTATTAAAAGCTGTACTACACTGATTTGGATGGTAATACAGCTTTTTTGTTAATAATCAATATGCGGAACATCGTAATATTCGTCTTTTATCTTTGTCAAGTTTTAAATGGGAGCTAAAATCTTGTTGATAACTGTGGAAAACTTTGTGGATTGTGCATAAATTAGCAAAAATTTCGTATAAGCTTTGTGGAAAACTTGTGAATTGTGTGTAAATATTATAGTTTATTTTTTGGCTAATAAAGCTAAAAAAACGGTGATAGCGCCATTCTTATCTAGAAAGTTTGTAAATTTCAACTATCCATGAATAGATGTGCGTAATTTAAAAATAAAAAATAAAAAAAAAGCAGCTAACACAAGTTATGATAAAAGTTAGTCTGATAACCACAAAATGTAGATTTTGCTTGTACACAGCTGTGGACAAAGTCAGTGGAAAGAATGGGTATTTGGGGATAAAGTAAAAATTATGAAGATAAAAATTATTTGTGTGGGTAAGTTAAAAGAAAAATATTTTAAGGACGCAATTGCGGAGTATCAAAAACGACTTAATCGATTTGCTAAAATAGAATTAATCCAAGTAGCTGATGAGCAAGCGCCTGAAAAATTAAGTTTAGCTGAACAAAATCAAGTTAAGGAAATTGAAGGACAAAGGATTTTAGCTAAAATTAAAAGTAAAGAATATGTGTATGTTACAGCGATTAAGGGTAAGGAACGTAGTAGTGAAGAATTTGCTTTAGAATTAGAAAAACTGGGGACTTATGGTCATTCAGATCTTACTTTCGTAATTGGTGGTAGTCTGGGCACTAGTTCTGCTGTAAATCAGCGGGCAGATGATTTACTTAGCTTCGGCAAATTAACTTTACCGCATCAATTGATGCGGGTGGTGCTAATCGAACAAATTTATCGCGGTTTTATGATTAATAATGGTAGTCCTTACCATAAATAAGAAGATAATAAAAAACAATCAACTATGAAGTGCCCCCAAATTTGGGGGTTATTTTTATGGCTAAATTATCTAAGTAAGATAAAATTACAAGCTATCGGCTTTGCCATGAATATTAAATTGTTCCTCCTGAATTAAGTTGGCGTTATCAGGTTAGATCTAATATTGATTACTTGCTGGCGTTTCTTGCATGTCACGGCCTAACTATTTTGGCTTAACTTTACACTATTTATAGTAATGACTTTAACCCTCAAGTGGGTAATGTTTTACGGCTTTGAAAATCAAGTTAAAAATCTTAATGAACTAGAAGATGCAATCAGAGACTACATTGAGTATTACAACCAGAAAAGAATTAAAAGCAAACTAAAAGGACCAACTCCGATTAAATACCGGTAATTAGTCCTCAGTTAATAATTAATAAAGCGCCCTAATTTTGGTTCGCATCATCTATATGGCTATTTTTTATTTAATTTAAAGTAAGTAGTGCAAGGTTAACAAATAATAGAATAATACTGCTATATATCCAATCACTTATTTTTATTGGAATTGCCACGATCGTTGTCCGTGGCGCATCTTCAACATAGCCATGTGACTCCATTGCTTGGGCTAAATTTTCGGCTGAATTGAGGGCAATTAAGATTGCTTTGAAGTAGAGTGTAGGTGACCAAAAACTTAAATAAACTCCCCGCATCATTGCAGCGGTTTGGACTTTTTTAATTGCTTGTTTCATTTGGGGAATAAGATTAAGTGCTGCTAAAATGCCATATGCGAATTTACTTGGTAGATGAAAATTTTGTTCAAAGCAACGAGCAAATTCTGTGGTCGTAGTTCCAATAAAAACGCAGTAGATGGTCAGAGTGTAGACATAAATTCTACTAGCTAAACAAAGAGCGTTCTGTAAATTGGGTTCAGGTGTAAACCAGTACAGAGTAGCAAAGATGGTCGTTGCTGCTACTAATGGTAAAAGTAATGTTAAAAGTAAATTTTTGATTTTGACATGATTAAAAAGTAAATAAACTACTGCTATTCCAATAATGATTAAATTTGTAGGTAAGCTGGTTGTCAATGATATCTCTAAAGAAACTATTACTGCTAAAAAGAACTTAAAACCAGGATTCAATGCGAGCACCTCATTTCGTTACATAGGTTAATTGTTGGTTTTTAAAAACAAGATGATAATCACACCACTCCGCAATGTTAGTAAGGTCGTGGGTAATAATTACTAATGTTTGCCCTTGTCGAGCTTGGTTCTCCTTTAATAAATTTATGATTTGTTTAGCAGAATGATCATCTAAGCCACTTAGCGGTTCATCAAGTAAGAGCACAGCTTGACTAGCAATGATCATCAATAAAATTTGCAATTTCTTTTGTTGACCACCAGAAAGGGAATAGACAGCTTGATCTAAGGTTTGATCTAATTCCAAGGCAATTAAAGCTTTATTAATTTCTGGGTCAGTAAAGAAATGGTTGTTAGGACTTTTTTTACTCAAGTTAAGCTCATCTGCAACTGAAATATTAATAAATTGGTCACTAGCTTTTTGGAAAACTTGCCCAACTTGCCACAAATATTTACGCGCGGATAGTTGGCTAATTTCATGGTCATAATAAGTCAAGCTACCATCGTAGGATAACATTTTACTAAGGGCATTAAAAAGTGAAGTTTTACCAATGCCATTAGCTCCCGTAATGAGGGTGGTTTTACCAGCCATAATTTGTAAGTGCTTTTGGTTTAAAAGTAATCGATTTTCACTAATTTTTGTATTAGTTAAAGTAAAACAGGGTTGCTCACTTTGAGGGAGAGCAAAATGATAATTTTTTTTATCTTTATTTTTTTGCAATAAGTTATCTTTGGCTGCTGCACTTAGCTTAGTGATTACTTTTTTTTGAAATTGAAATATATTGTCACAAATATTTTGATAATTGCTTAAAAGATGATCACTAATGAGAATAGTTTTCCCTTGTTTTTTTAAAGCTGCTAATTTGTTAATTAAAAAGTGCCGAGTATCTGGGTCACAACTGGCAAATGGCTCATCAAGTAAATAAAGATCTACATCCATTGCTACTAGAACAGCTAGTGCGACTCGTTGCTGTTCACCACCAGACATTGTATTAATTTTTTGATCAAGTAGATGGTCAATCTGGGTAAATTTAACGGCCAATTTAAGACGTTGGGCATATTGTTCACGGTCAACTTGGAGGTTTTCTAAAGCGAAGATAATTTCTTCTCGCGGAGTAGACATTGTAAATTGTTCACTAGCATTTTGGAACAGCATCGCAGCTCGTAAGCCATTTAAATCAACTTCCCCAGTGAGTTGACCAGCATATTTGGGATAAAGTGCTGCAAGTATTTTTAGTAGGGTAGATTTGCCGCAGCCTGAAGGTCCTACTAATAATGAAAATTCTTTTGTAGGTATGGTTAAACTAAGGTTATCTAAAATTTTATTCTGCAGGTCATATGTAAAAGTTAAATTTTTAATAGTAATCAATTTTATTTCCTAAGTATAAAAAAAGTCATCATGGCTTCATACCAGATGACGTAAAATTCAAGTGATTTTCCCTTCGTTGGCATTATCCATGCAGGTTCAGTGGGTATGTTCTCAGCCTTATCGGCACCCCAAGATTAGTGTCATTATACCTAAAAGATGGTTTGCTGTCTATCTTGATCATGATATTAAAGTAAACTTTTTTGCTTTAAAAATTTATAAGTAACAAATCTTTTGATATATAATTAAAGTATAATATAAAATCATTGAGAAGGTGAAGGTATGACAGCAGCTAGGCTGGAACAATATTTAGCGAGTGTTTTACAAGCAATAAGTACTGATACAAATGAGGTATGTCTCAAACCAGTTAATAGCACTTTTGATCTATTTACGATTTATCTTGAAAATCATAATACTGGTCTACATCGCTATCAAACTGCTCGTCAAACTATTATTTTTATGGTGGCAGGAACAATAAACATAAAAATCAATGGAAAAAATATTCGTTTAGCAACAGGAAATAGCGTTTTTTTAGAACCAAAATGTGAATATGATGTTCCTAGGCAAACTAAAGAAGATATAATCGTTAAATTTGAATTTACTAATCATTTAAATTTTCTCAATGCTATAGCTAAATTTAATGATGACGAGCAGAAAATAGTTAGCCAAATAAAGTTATCTCTTAAGACGGAGCGGTTGTTATATTTAAAAAATTCAAAATTAGCCAAACCCACCCAACTGATGAGAAGAATCGTTGATGAGTATTTAAACCAAAATTTGTTTACTAGTGAAATGATTAGAGCAGAATTAATGATGGCATTTTTAACAACGATTAGAAATCAAAAGCTATCAGCTCTACCACTGGTTAACTATGAATTTGCTGAGACAGCTCTAGATCAATATATTGATGAAAACTTTGCTCATATTACTTTGGAACAAACTGCAAAGCATTTTGGTTTAAATCCTAATTATTTTTCAACTTTAGTTAAGCAAAAAACTGGAAAAAGTTTTGTTGAGCATGTTGATGAAAGACGCATGCAGGAAGCACGTACCTTACTAGCACGCCCTGATATTTCGGTTAGAGATATTATTGCTCAAGTAGGATATAGTGGTAAATCTTTTTTTTATAAAAAATTTAACGAGTATTATCATGAAACGCCAGTTCAAATGCGGACAGAATTATTTAGACAGGCGAATATCAACTTAAAATAGCGGTATGTTAATTTTATTATATAACTATTGTTATATTATATATATATAAACTTCTGCTTGCTGGATACATATGCTACAATCGCTTTCAAAGTTATATTTATAGCATAATTGGTTGTTAATGACTTTAAATTGAAATCACATAGGTGTAGCCGAAAGGACACAAGATATGAGCAAAAGAAAAGGCATTTTTAAAGATGGTAAAAAAAGAATATTGGGAGCTGTTACCTTTATAGCGTTAAGTTTTTTAACTGCTAATACTAAAGTTGCTGCAGCAGCTTCTTTGTCATCTAGCCCCAAACCGGCTGTAGCTGTATACGAAGGTGCTACTGCTACTAATTCAGTTAAGGTAAAATATCAAGACGATAAAGGTAATCCAATTGCGTCGTTCAAGGATGAGGTAATTTCGACATCTAAAATTAAAGTACCCCAAATTCCAGGTTATACATTTAAGTCAGCGCAATATGCTGATCAGCCAATCGATTCTAAAGATAATTTAATTGAAATTACAACTCCTGTTGCAGATGGAATTTTAATTTTAACTTATACTAAAGATACGGTAGTTGATAAACGCGAACCAATTAAAGGTGCAAATGTCATAGTAAAATATCAAGCTGAAGATGGCAACACACTTGCCGCTGAAGAAGTTTTAAGTGGAAATCTGGGTGATGGTTATATTTCAACTGCTAAAGAAATTCCAGGTTATACACTTAAGACACGACCGACTAATGCCGTTGGATTTTTTGATAGTGTAGAACAGATTGTAACTTATATTTATACTAAGAACGGACAAACTAATTCTACGGGTAATGAATCTGTAATTCCTCCAAAAGACGATAAGTCAAGTAATAAACAGCAGGGACATTCTCAAAATTGTTTACCGACTGGTAAAAAACCGACTGATAGTAAGACTAAGATTACAAGCAATTCTACTAGGGGTAAGGGACTTAATGATCCCAATAACGATCACTCTGCAGGCAAGTTGCCGCAAACTGGTATAAATAAGCAATCCCAGTTATCACTTTTAGTAGCGGGAATTGTTTTATTATTAACTGGGATTAGTTTAACTAGTCTTAAGTCTAAGAAGAAAAATTAATTTTATAGTTATTTAAAAGGCACCTTTTAAAAAGGTGCCTTTTAAAAGGTGCCTTTTAAAATTACATTTTTTCTAAACGAACAATTCGATCTGCTGTTGGGGGATGAGTGTCAAATAAATGTGTCAATCCATGCTGTTGATGTAGAGGATTTTCAATATACATTCCGGCACTACTAGGGTCTGCTTTTTTCATAGGCTCTGAATTTTCAATTTTTTTAAGTGCAGAAATTAAACCTTGTGGATTACGCGTTAATTCTACTGATGAAGCATCAGCCAAATATTCACGATTTCGCGACAATGCCATTTGGGCTAAACTTGCACAAATGGGTCCGAGGATTAAGACGAACAAGATAGCAATAACTTTAAAAATTAAGTTCAAACTATTGTTGCTATCATTATTATCATGGTCATCGTCGTCAATCCACCAGATGTATCTACTGGCTATCCCTGATAGAAAAGAGATAACACCAACTAAGACAGCTGCAATAGTAGAAACCATTATATCGTAATTTCGAATATGCGAAATTTCGTGACCTAAAACGCCTTCTAGTTCTTCACGATTCATCATATCCAGTAGCCCTTGTGTAACTGCAACTGCTGAATGATTAGGATCACGACCTGTCGCAAAGGCATTAGGACTTTGATCATTTATAATAAAAACACGTGGCATTGGTACACGACCGACTAAAGCCATATCTTGAACAATATGCCATAATTGGGGATTACTTTGTTCATCTATTTCTTGCGCATGGTTGAGGCTCATAACCATATTGGCTGGATTAGGTAAGACAATTAGCATATAAATAACGCTAAAGATAATGGCAACAATCAAACCTAAAAGTGGTCGATTACCGAAAATATAGCCTAAACCAGCGCCAACTAAAGCTAAAATAATTATAAACAAAGTCATAATAACTATTGTTTTTCGTTTGTTGCGAGCGATTTGTTCAAATAGCATAACACTAACCTATTGTTTAAAATTTTACTTTAGGTACTTCTTTTTCAGTTTCATTTGTTTGCAAGTAATCAACTTTTTGGAATCCATGTATTTTTGCAACAATATTTGATGGGAAAGTCAAGAGTTTCTGGTCATATGATGCAGCAGATGAATTATAAAGTTGTCTGGAATAAGAAATTTTATTTTCAGTATTAGTTAATTCTTCCTGTAACTTCAAGAAATTTTGATTTGCCTTTAGGTCGGGATAGTTTTCGGATAATGCAAAAATTGTTTTTAACGAATCTGAAATTTGATTTGAAACTTTCATTGTTTGAGCGTGATCATCACTAGGTACATTAGTTAATTGATTGCGTAACTGAACAACGCGTTCTAATGTTTCTTGTTCATGTTTAGCGTATCCCTTAGTTGTTTCGACTAAGTTAGGGATTAGGTCATTACGCCGTTTTAATTGGACATCAATTTGACTCCAGGATTCTTCAGTATAGACTTTGGCTTTTTGTAAGCCGTTATAAAGTGTAATATAAATTGCAATTAATAATATGATAACAATAATAGCAATTAAAGTTAAATTGAACATTATTTTTCCTCCTAATAAGTTATTATTAATTATAACTTACTATACCTGATTTTAATAATAATAAGTTAAATCCAAGGATTAAGAAAGTTTTCTTAAACTATTAGTAGTATCCAACCAACAACTGTAAGAATAATTAAACTAATAAATTGCATAATAGACCATTTTTTGAAAAATTCACTGCGAGAAACAGTTGCATTTTGTGTAAATGTTTTCAAAACTAGCATATTTGCCATAGAGCCAATTGGTGATCCGAAGCCCCCAATATTTGATCCTAAAAATAGTGCTTTAGCATATGGTGTGAATTTACCAACTAATATAGTGGCTGGGACGTTACTGATCATTTGACTAGATAAAATTGATATAAAGTAAGTTGAACTTTCTGAATTAATCATTGTGTGAATTAAGGTAACAACTAAGGGAATTTGTTGGATGTCACTGATAAAAATAAAAAAGCACGTAAAAGTTAAAAGTAGTGCATAATCAAGTTTTAGTAAGATTTTTGGATTAATTATTAAAGCAAGTATAATTGCGACAACCATCGGAATAATAATGTTAATAACTTTAAAAACACCTAAAAAGAATAGCGCGAATACAGCTGTAGTAATTACAGTTGGCCGAATACTAATATTAATTTGTTTAGCACTTTGCATTGGTATTTTTGTTTTGGGAATAAAATATAGAATAACAAAGGTAATTATTAACGCAGCTAGTAGATAAGGTAATGACCAAGAAAAGAACTCAATTGCATTAACCGAATATTTACTAACTAAAAAAATATTATGGGGGTTACCCCAAGGAGTAAAAGCAGCTCCAATATTTGCGCCCATTCCGATTAGGGTTACTGGTAAAATCTGCGGTAAATCACATCTTTTAGCAATATTTAAGTATAACGGAATTAGAGTTAATGCAGTAATATCGTTACCCAAAAACATACCAGAAATAATCGAAAGCAGTGTAAACAATGTGTTTAACTTTTTCATGTTGTCAGTTATGCTAGTCAACTTATACGCTAAGACGTCGAGTACATGTAAGTAAGCGTAAATTTGAATGATGATTAGCATTGTAGCGATAGAAAATATTGTATGTAAATTAATATCTTCTAAGCGTGGTCTAGCAAAGAAAAGACTTATAATCGTTACCACGATAGTAATTTGTAAGATTCTATCACTAAAAATCTTTTTTAAGATGGACATAAAATGTCCCCTTTCACAGTTATAATCATCTATCATATTGCTATATACATTTTGAGCCTTTTTTTCTTTGTTCGCAATAAAAACTTTTCATTAGCAATTGGATTCACGTAAACATAAACTTTGACTTCCAGTTAAAAGATAGCCTATACTTAGGAAAATGATTAAGGATTAGGAGGAAGATAACATGAATAACTCTAAATCAATTAAAATCAATATTAAACCTGAAGCAGCTGATAAAATAAAGGCACAAGCTGCTGGGCAAGTGGTGCTTTTGGCACTTAATGACGGCTCCAATAAATATTCGGATATTGGCGGTAGTTGTACAATCGGTGCCAATTTTCAATTTGTAATTTTAAATCAACCAGATCCGGATTTTCCAATTAAAGTGGACAATAATGCTGACTTAGATATGTATACTAGTTCAGCTGAATTGCAATATTTGGATGGAGGATTGATTGTCAGTCAAAAGGATGCAGCATTAAGTTTGGCTGATGATAGTGGTGTAATCGATGGTGCTGTTACAATTAATGTAAGTAAAAATAACTAATAAGTAATATAAAGAGCAGTCACTGGCTGCTTTTTTATATATAACTAACTAGTCACGCACTGATCCATAGTGTACTTGGCGACAAACCTTGCTTGATTAGGCTTTTCGTGGTAAACTGTAAAAGATTTTCGGAAATCTGAAAGGAAGTATAGTACTATGCGTAAAGGTGAAAATTACAACACTGGTTGTGAACCAAGCCAAAGACCTAAAAACAAGAAGAATGGTAAAAAGCGCGTTGCTCATGTGGCAGCAGTTGTTGCTTTCTTGAACAAGGCTAAAGCAGACGAAAATAAGTAGTGTGCATTAAATAAACTAAAAGGGTGGATTACATTTGTAACCCATCCTTTTTTTATGGCCATAAGTTGGTTAAAATGGAGCTAAGATTAATGACATTATTTGCCTTAAAGGAGATATCTTAAAGTGAAATTTCAATGTAGCGCCTGCGGTCTGCGCCTTAATTCCAATCATTTCAAGTATCAAGAAGCAAAGAACCTGCAATTAACTAGTATTTGTGATCAATGTCTGCAACGGGGAGCAAAAGCCGAGGACTTTGGTAATGTACCAATTGCTATTTTTGCTCAAGCTTTGCTCTATGGGTTTGTTGGTCGAGATAATGAAGATCAAGAACTAAATTTTTTAGTGCATTCAAAAGATAAACGTAAGCGCTACGAGTCTTTTATTCAAGATTATGATAGTAATGAATTAGCACAGCAGCAACTTAGTCGGCAAGAGTTTAATCAAGCGCTCATCGCTAGTGAGGTGGGGGAAATTGAATTTATTCCACAATTAAATCTTACTTTTGCTGAAAATTTAAATAAATTAGGGCTAAATGTTGATTTTAAGTTAAATGAAGTCGACTTTATTGATCGTGAACGTATCCGGGCTAAATACCATTATCGCTGTCAATATTGCGGCCGGCGAGGGCATAGCGTGGACCACAAGCATCCGGTATCTTTATCACATAATAATGATTTTGACAATTTGATCTTGTCTTGTCAGGAATGCAATCGGATTAAATCTAATATGCCCTATGAACTTTTTATCAAGTTAAATGCACAAATCGCCCAACTTAATCAAAAATTAGTTAAGTATGAAAATGCTCTAGCAACCTTTAGCGGTGAATTTGAACAAAGAAGGCGCAGTATAGCTGCCACAATGCACCTTAAAGGTGTTGTTAACGATTCGGAATTAACGCAAATGCGAAAGCAAAATAAAAAATTACAAGATGCGATTGATAGTTTAAGTAGTGATTATACTGAATTGCGCCAATTGCGTGAGCAACACTTTAATGTTGGCTGGAAGTTATTAAAGGAGAATGCTAAAGAGGATATCATTTAAGTGATCAAATATTATAATTGAGATATAGGAAGGGGAGTTTAATAATGAAATTTAAAAAGATAAGAGGTCATTTTTCAAAACTAGTTAAGTTAGGAATAATGTTTGCTTTATTAGCTAGTATCGTGGAGTCTGCTGCAACTGTTCAAGGATCAGCCAAAACACTAGAAACAGTAGTAAGTAATCCGAGCTTAGGATTGGGAATTTGGACTGGAAAAGATGGTGACTGCAACTGGAATTATGATGTAGTTACTAAAACATTGACTATTGAAAATGGTCAATTATCATCTATTCCGCTTACCAAAGAGTTGTCGTGGGCAAATGAAATTGAGTATCTTAATTTTGACGGTCAGATAGAGTTACCTGCTAATGTGGCAAACAAATTTGCTAATTTAACTAGTCTAAAGGCCATTAGCGGATTAAATAAAATGGATACAAGTTCGACAAACAATATGGCAAGTCTTTTCGATAATGATCTAAATTTAACTAGTCTTGACTTGAGTCATTTTGATACCAAAAATGTAACCAATATGAGCAATATGTTTGCCTATAGTGGAATTACTAATCTTGATTTAAGTCATTTAGATACCAAAAGTGTTACAGATATGTCTGGTATGTTTTTTCAAACTAGAAAACTGAATAATCTTGATCTAAGTCATTTTGATACCAGAAATGTAATCAATATGAGCAATATGTTTGCCTATAGTGGAATTACTAACCTTGATCTAAGTCATTTTGATACCAGAAATGTAACCAATATGAGCAATATGTTTGCCTCTAGTAGAATTACAAATCTTGATTTAAGCCATTTTGATACTAACAGCTTAACAAGTATGAGAGGTATGTTTCAAGGCACTGGAACTTCAGGTGAAAAATTCACTTTAAGTAGTCACTTTAATACTAGTAAAGTAACTGATATGTCGGAATTATTTGCTGCTACTAAATATGCACAGATTGTTTTAAACAATCTTGATACTAGTCATGTGACTAATATGCGCGATATGTTTGCACATTCTCGCGTAAATAGTCTTGATTTAAGCCATTTTGATACTAGTCACGTTACTAATATGTCAGGGATGTTTTCATATAATACAAACTTAACTAGCCTTGACTTAAACCATTTAGATACATCTAATGTTACTGATATGTCCTATATGTTTACCAATGATACCGCTTTGAATCACTTAAATCTCAGCGGCTTAGATACGTCTAAAGTAACTGATATGCATTATATGTTTGAAGCTGATCCGGCTTTAACTAGCTTAGATTTAAGCCATTTTGATACCAGTAGATTAATTAATATGCAGGCAATGTTTAGAAAAGATACAAATCTGGTTGACCTAGATTTGCACAACTTTAAGACCAATCAAGTCCAAATCATGGATGATTTATTTGAATATGATTCTAAGCTTGAAAGTGTAAATTTAAGGGGGTGGAATACCCAAAAGGTAACCACAATGAGCAGTATGTTTAGGCATTGTCCCCAGTTAGTTTACGTTGACCTCAGTGGTTTTCATACTCCCAAATTAAAAGACTCTACACTAATGTTTCAGTATGACTATAAGTTAGCTGGTATTGATTTGAGTCACTTTAACATCCATAATAGTAACATTTTAGATCATGCAGGGAATCCAAATGGCTTTGCAGTTAAATTGGGTCATTATCGTTTGCGTAAGAGTTCAGGCGTGGGGCAAAGTTTTAAGCATATTCAAGCAGTAGGTAAAGGAAAGCTCAATCACCCTCAGGGAAAAAAATATACAGCAGAGCAACTCTTTAGGTTGTATAATCATTCGGCTAAAAAAAGTCCAGTGGCAATCTATGTGATGTATAACGGTAAAAAACCAAGTTTTGCTAAACAACTAGGAATTAAATAATTAAAGAAAAATAGGTTAACTTATTAGAAGTTAACCTATTTTGGTTATTTAAGTAATTCTAATCACCTAATGGGAAATCCAATGAAATTAATTGCTTACTAGTCGCTTCTAACAGCCAAGTTGCTTCATTAACTTGGGCAATTGTTGCCTTGTTTGAACGTAAAACTTGGGAAGCATTAGTTAAAGCATTACGATAATTAGCTTCTAAATTACTATATCGGGTAATTACCTTATTAGTATTTTCAAAACTCATAAATAATTTTTGTAGCTCACTTTTATCAGCATTGGTTGCAATAACTTGATCATTTTGAGCTTGCTGTTTTGTGTTTTGAATTTGTAGTTTATTTTGATTATTAAACTGAACATCACTGGCTTTGATAAAATAGTTACTATAGTTAGCCGCTACATTATTTGGTAAATCATTCTGTTTCAGTGGTTGTTGTGTTTGGTCATTAATTAATTTGGGATTATCATAGTTAAGGAAATGGTAAAATAATTCTGTTTTGTGTTCATTAGGTAGCCAGAGATAAAAGAGACCATCTATTAAAATTGAGTTATTGTTTGTAGTTTGAATGCTTATACCACTAGGATTACCTGTAAAATCAAAGAGCTTAATAGAATTTCCTGTTACTGGAGTAACGGGGTTAAAAGCTAACGCTGTATAGTCAACAATTGGTAAGTCATTTCGAAAAGTAATATCTGTTTCATCAATGTATTCGTCGGGATAATCGTGTAGCCGATAGCTATATCCCTCAAAGCCGTCTAGATAGAGAGGAATAACCGCAAGATCAATTTTGATCTTTTGTCCTTTTTTAAGCAGATGATGGGTTTGATGTTGAGAAAGCGTACTTGTTTTGACTGTCGCAAGGAGAGTTGCTGAGCTAACCCCGTTATACCGAGCAATATGACCATCAATACTAGCAATATTATCTGCACGAAGATAACGATTGTGTCCTAAAGCATAATATTGCTTATTACTAATCGTTTTAGTCGGTAAATAAAATATTTGTTTTTGCTTATTAAGATCTTCATCATAAAAGAAATATTTAGGCATCGTTGTGGTTGGTCTGACTTTGCCATAATAAGTAACAATTGCATTTTGTGCAAGACTCTGTCCGGTAGGTTTACCCTTGGCAGTATAAATTAATGACTTGTTTGCCAATACAAGCTTACCTTTTTTAGTATCTTTTTGGTTAACGTCCTTAACAACTGCGGCGTTGACGTAATTGCCACCGCCAAGATCATAATATTTTTGACCGTTAATTTTGTTTATTGCATAGTAATTAAAGTCTGAATCTTCATAGGTATAAATTATTTTGTAACCTTGCTGATCGGTCATAAAAGGATCAGGTGATGTATTCCTTTTAACTTTAATTTTATGGCCAAATTTGTCATAAAGATAATCATTTTTGATAAAAGTGATTTTCCCTTTAGATACTTGTTTTGCTGCTTGTATGGATTGTGGTTGATTAATATTTACTAAAAAGTGACTTGCAATCAAAGAAACGACAGCAAGTCCAATACTAAATTTTTTCGTAATTTTCATTAGAAACCCCTTTTCAACTAATAATTAAATTGATGTATTTAATTGTATTATAGTATATTTAATGCCTAAACAAGCTTGAAGATATTATATCATCTGTAGGAATAACTTTGACCACCAGGTTTTATGGTGATTTTTTTAGTTAGAAGTATCAGAAATCTTTTTAAGCCGATCAACTTTTATCTCGGCTATTATGTAATTGCTGTTTTTGTTGCATAATTTTTTGATTAGTTAATTCAACTGTTAATTCAACACTTTTATTTTTTTGTTGCAGAGCTAATGAAATTTAAAAAGACAGAAGGTCATTACTATCAAATGATATGGAGGCCAAAATTAGGAGCAATTATTAAATTTTAATTTAGGGCTGGTTTTCGATATGCAATCGAGGTCAGCCCTTTTAAGTTTCATTTGAGTCTTTTGTTATTGTAGAAGTTACTATATTTTCTGATTGCTTCTTCATAATCTGGCTAAATTCTTTTAATGGTATTGTTTATGAAACAAGCCTGTTAAGTAAATTAATAATTATGTCGTAAATAACATTGACAACGTTTTCTAATTAAGAATAAAATTATTTTATGCTGATATGCATATCATACTATATGTTTTATACAAACAAGTGTAATGATTAAAATAAGAAATGGATTAAGTAAAATGGAAAAGTTATCTAAAAGGTGTTTGTCTTTATGGGGTAAGAAGAAAGTTAAAGATGGACAACTATTGTGGTTGCCTTTAGTTGCCCATTTAACTGATACCCAAAAGGTTATTAATTTTCTCTATAATCAATGGCTTAGCCAAGGACAACAAGAATTTTTAACCCAAAACTTGACTGATGAGGAAATTCATAAATTGATTAAGTTTTTGGGATTTACCCACGACATTGGCAAGGCTACACCGGCTTTTCAAACTAAAGAATCATATGATCGAGCTCAGACTTTAGATAACGATTTAATCGAAAATTTAGTTAGAAGTGGTTTTTCTAAATTGGATCAGTTGGAATTGGCTTCACGCAATCTATCACCTCATAATAGGGCTGGAGAAGCCCTTTTACTGAAGTTTCAAGTTCCTGACACGGTTGCAACTTTAATTGGTGGTCATCATGGAAAGCCTGAAACTGATTCGCCAAGTAATGATTTGACTGCCAATACATCAAATTATTATCAAAGCGATCAAGATGAAACTTTGAAACAGCCGTGGAAGCAGGTACAAAGAGAGTTATTTGATTATGCTTTAGTAAGTTCCGGTTACAGTGATGTTAGCGAGATTCCTACGATTACTCAGCCAGAAGCAGTTATTTTAGAGGGCTTGCTTATTACAGCCGATTGGTTAGCTTCAAGTGAATATACCAGAAATGGGAAGGAACTCTTTCCCTTAATCAGTCTGGAACAATCATGGGCTGATTTGGATATGGAGCAGCGGTTTACGAAGGCAATGCATAATTGGTTATTAAATGGTACATGGCAACCGCAAAAAATAAATAAAATGACGGATCCATATCAAGAACGCTGGGGGTTTAACGCACGTCCTGTCCAAAAAGTAGCAACAAAAGCAATTGGTGAAACTATAGATCCAGAAATGATCATTATTGAAGCTCCAATGGGTTTGGGTAAAACAGAACTGGCCTTAGTGGCGGCGGAACAATTAGCCTATCTTTGTAAAGAAGATGGCGTCTTTATCGGCTTGCCAACACAAGCTACAAGTAATGCCATGTTTAACCGGGTTGATCAATGGATAGAAAAATTAGCTGAAAAGCAAAAAGAAAATTTTCCGATTAAATTAATGCATAGTAAGGCCCAATTCAATAAAGCGTATAGACAATTGCCGGATGCGGAAAATGTTAATACAGCGGGGGCTGTAACAGTTAATTCGTGGTTTTCAGGAAAAAAATCAATTTTAACTAAGTTTACGGTTGGAACAATTGATAACTTGCTGTCAATGGCGCTAAAGCAGCGCCACCTTTTCTTAAAGCATCTGGGTTTTAGCGGTAAAGTGGTGATTATTGATGAAGTCCATGCTTATGATACTTATATGAGCCAGTATTTGTATAAGGCAATTACATGGCTGGGAGCCTATCATGTACCACTGGTGATTTTGTCGGCAACTCTACCGAAAAAAAAAAGACAAAAATTAATTGAAGCTTATTTAGACGGAAAGTATGGCAGAACATATAAACGTACTTTTAAGGCACCAATCGATTGGAAAAAGAATCAAGCTTATCCATTGCTGAGTATTTTAGACAGCGGCCAATTAAAGCAATTTTCTGATTTTCCCGGTCAAAATGATCAGAAACAAAAAGAATTACAGGTAAGTAGGCTTAATTTGGCTGATGAAGAACTGATCAATCATGTTTTAGACAAAATAAACGGCGGCGGAGTTGCCGGAATAATTGTAAATACGGTTAAGCGGGCGCAAGCACTTGCTAAAGTATTGGAGCAAAAGGGAACCAAATACTTCGTGCTTCATTCTGCATTTTTAGCGGCCGAGCGAGGCAAGCAGGAAGAAAGATTGCAACAAACAATTGGAAAAAATGCTGTGCGCCCTAAAAAATTGGTTGTAATCGGAACACAGGTGTTAGAGCAATCACTTGATATTGACTTTGATGTTCTTTATACCGATATCGCCCCGATGGATTTGCTGTTGCAACGTGCAGGACGGTTGCACCGGCACAACATTAAACGGCCCAAGTTACTAGCAACGCCCCAGTTATTTGTGATGGGAATTAATTGTTTGGGTGATTATGGCAAGGCTAATCAAAGTATTTATCAGCAGTATCTATTGCTGAAGACCGATTATTTTTTAAAGAACCAGATTATTTTACCTAATGATATATCTGATCTTGTCCAAAAAGTTTATGACGCTGAAACAGATGCTGAAATCAAGGAAATCAAAACACCTAAAGCTAACTTTGACCATTATATTGCAAATGAGCAAGGCAAAGCAACAAGATTTCAAATTGGTAAGCCCAAAAAAGAAGCAATTACTGGCTGGCTTGATCGTAAACAAGGAAATGTTGATAAAGATGAGCAAAAGGCAAGCGCTGCTGTCCGTGATATTCAAGAAACAATTGAGGTAGTCTTAATTAAACATACCTCTCAGGGCGATTTCCTATTAGATGGACGTAAGTTAGATACAGTACCAGATTATGAAATTGCTGAACAAGTAATCAAATTACCGTCAGCCTTAACTACATATCCAAAAGAAGTTGAACAATTAATCGGGACGCTTGAGAATAAAACCAAGCATTATCATGATAATTGGAACAATAGTGTTTGGCTAAATGGAGCCTTAGTACTCCCATTAGATGATAAGCTGTCGGCTAAGGTTGGTAAGTGGAATATGGAATATTCTAAAAAGTTTGGCTTGAGTTATACAAGGGAGGATGACCATGATTGAAAGAAAATTTAATTTGACTACTGATCCTTGGATTAAGGTAATTGTCAGCGACACCAATCAAGAATTAAAAGTTTCGTTAATAGATTTATTTAAAAATGCACATCAATATCGGCAATTAGCAGGAGAGATGCGTGTCCAAAATTTAGCAATTATGCGCTTATTATTAGCAATTTTAACAACCGTTTATTCGCGTTTTGATGCAGCTGGCCAGCTATATGATTGGCTAATAGAAGGTACTGATCAATTTGGCTCTGACGCTAAATTTGATGAAGATTATGATGAAGAAGACATCGAGGAAGATACATTAACAACTTGGCACGAATTATACCAAAAGGGACAATTTTCTGATTTGGTAATTGAGTACTTAAAATATTATTCAGATCGGTTTGACTTTTTTGGTAAACATCCTTTTTACCAAGCAACCAAAGAAGAATACGACAGTTTGGTGCCAGCAAATAAGTCAGTAGCTAAGGGTAAAGGCACGGTAGCAATTAAACAAATTAATCGACGAGTTTCTGAAAGTAATAATTCGCCTGCCTTGTTCTCACCCAAAGCTGGTGAATATAAAAATGAAATGCCAATTGATGAATTAGTTCGGTGGGTTATTACCTATCAGAACTACACTGGGGTAACTGATAAAACTAAGATTACTGCTAGTGAGAAGTTTTCCGTTTCTCCCGGTTGGCTTTATAAGTTAAATCCAGTTCTGATCAGTGGGAAAAGTATTTTTGAGACATTAATGCTTAACTTGGTTCTCTATAATCAAGGTGAACAAAAAATTGCTTTAGAAAGACCTGTCTGGGAATTTGCCAGTGCCAAAGCGTATATTTCTGAGCGGCAAACAGGGAACCTGCCCGATAATCTTGCAGAACTTTATACGAGCTGGGCGCGAGTTTTGCATTTTGAGTGGAGCGAAGATGTGCAACCAACAATTTTTAGTGCAGGATTACCCAAAATTGACAGTACCAATGCTTTTATTGAACCAATGACTGTCTGGCATCAAGACGACAAAACGGGTAAATATCGACCAGCAGCTAGAAGCTTAAAGACTTTAAGTAAGTCAATGTGGCGTAATTTTAGTAATTATGTCAATGTTCAGACCGCTAATGATACCCAAGAACCCGGCGTTATTAAGTGGCTGCGGCTACTTAAAGAAAATCAACTAATTACCCGCAATAGATTGCTAACTTTAGTATCAATCGACTTAATTGATGATGGCAATGCAACATCGCAGTCGCCAACTGCAGAGCTTTATGATGATATGAGTATTGATATCGGTGTTTTATTTGATACAAATAATGTTTACTATTGGCCGGCAAGGATCGAACAAGTAATTGATCTTACCCAGAAAATTGGGCAGGATTTTTGGATATTTGCCCGTAATCTTGGTAAAATGCGCGGATTTCAAAAAGATGGTCTCACAGGATTTGCTAATCAATTAAGTGCACAATTTTACTATGGTTTGAATGAACCATTTAAAAATTGGCTAGCCAGCTTAACTGATGAAGATGAACGTGACCCGAAAATAATTGCTTGGCAAAACCAATTACGCAATTACGCTTTTAATGCAGGGCAAAAAGTAGTTGATACTAGTTCATCTCGAGATATCAAAGGTATCATTACCGAACATGGGTTACAAAATATTTTTATACTCATGGATCAATTTAAATTTAATGTGAATTTAGATTTAAAGAAAGGTAGGTAGAAATAATTTATGGCAGATGATTATAAAATTAAAGCAGTAACTAATAAAATTATTGAGCGGCTTTATAATAACGGTGATCTTGATAAAGCAACTCTGGCGGCATTAAGGGGGGCTTCTAAGCTTACTAGTCCTAAGGCACAAAAGGCCTGGCCAATCATAATGGATTATTTACCCCACAAATACTTGAGTCAAAATGGTAAACCAACAGCAGGTGAAGTTGCTGTTTATGCTGATATACGTTTTTATGCGATTTTTCAACAGGGCCAAGATAAGTTTGTTTCAGTAAAAGAAGAAAACACATCGGCTGGTGTTAGCTTCTTTACGGCGCTTGCCAAACTAAGACAAGACGAGAAAGTAAAACAAGCATTAGATCGGCGTGTACAGGTGTTGCTGGCAACAACAAATATTGACAGCGTATTGAATTCTTTAGTTCATCTAGTAGAAATACTAAAGAGTAATGATAATAAGACATTAGAGATTGATTTTCCCATGCTCGCGCAAGATTTATATAAATTTCAATGGAATTATCATTGTGCTAATGAGGTCAGATTAGCATGGGGTGAAGAATATTTTGGCCATAATAATGATTTAAGTGAAGGGAAGTAATTATAATGAATGAAAAGAATTTATTTTTAGATTTTAATGTGCTACAGACAGTACCATCATCCAATATTAACCGTGATGATACCGGCGCACCTAAAACAGCGTTTTATGGTGGAGTTACACGTGCTCGTGTTTCATCTCAAAGCTGGAAAAGAGCAATGCGTAATTACTTTAAAAAAGAAAAGGTCACTATTGGAACTAGAACCAAAGAAATTGCTGTATATCTAGCAAAGCAAATCCAAAAATTAGACACTAGTCTAGATGAAAAAACGGCTATGGATAAAGCTGTTGCTATTTTGACTGCTGCTGGTATTAAAGTTAAAAAAGATAAAGATACTGGTAAAATGGCAACTGGTGCTTTGTTATTTGTTAGTCCGGGACAGATTAATAAATTAGCAGAATATGCCCTTAATCATGATAAAATTGACAATAAAGATGATAAACAAGCAATCAAGCAAATTTTCAAGGAAGATAATTCATTAGATTTAGCCTTGTTTGGTCGTATGGTGGCAGATAATCCGGAGCTAAATGTTGATGCATCAGCTCAAGTAGCGCATGTAATCTCAACCCACGAAATCGTGCCAGAATATGATTACTTTACCGCCCTTGATGACTTACAAGCAGATGACACCAGTGGTGCGGCAATGCTGGGGACGATTGAATATGATTCGGCTACTTTGTATCGCTATGCCAACATTAATGTTAAAGACTTAATTAAGAATCTTGACCAAAAAGATGCTCTTGAAAGCATCGCAGCGTTTATTAAAGCCTTTATTTTGGCAATGCCAACGGGAAAGCAAAATACCTTTGCTAACAAAACCTTGCCAAATTATATTATGCTGACTTTACGTACGGATACGCCGGTGAATTTAATATCCGCATTTGAAGAACCGGTAACTACGCAAAATGGTTATGTCAAAAAGTCAATTGAAAAATTGCAAAATGCATATAAGTCTGCTAACCAACTAGTCGATGAACCCTTATTTAACATCACGTTATCGCAAGTTGACTTAGCAAAAGATAAAAAATTCAACCAAGTTGATAAGTTGACTGAGTTAATTGAGCAGATTACTACCGCTTTAACAAAGGCAATAGCAGATGAAAACATTAACAATTAGACTAACGGCACCATTGCAGTCTTATGGCAATGAAGCAACCTTTGAAAGACGTACATCAGGTGATTATCCTTCAAAAAGTGCAATAATCGGCATGATTGCTGCCGCTTTAGGATATAGCCGTGATGACGAACGAGTGCAAGAATTAAATAAATTACAATTTGCCGTACGCATTGACCAGCCAGGTAAAATATTAACGGATTTCCAAACCGTTGAATGGAAAACTGGTACACGAAAAATTACCTATCGCGAATATCTTCAGGATGCTGTTTTTGTGGTGGCCATTGGCGGAGACCCAGACGATATTGATCGCATTAAATATGCTCTAAAACATCCTCGTTATGCCTTATTTTTAGGACGTCGTGCAAATTCACCAGCAGGAGTATTACAGATAACTGAATTTCCTGATAAAGATCCTGTTACGGCATTAAAAGCTTTACCTTGGCATGCTTCTAATTGGTATCAAAGAAGACATAGTGCTGATGAATTGATAAAAATTCAAGTCGTTGCTGATGCTAATCTGCTGTCTACTAACAGAACAAGTTTGGTCAAGGATCACGTACTTTCACTTGATTCAAAAGCGCGCCAGTATAAGTCACGCCCTATTACCACAACACAGGTTGAATTACGTAATCCGCTTTTTAAGCAAAATACGCAGCATGATGCGATGTCGCCGTTATAGAAAGGAGCAGAAATGTATTTATCAAGAGTTGAAATTGATATTGCTAATCGGCAAAAAACGAAAGATTTAACGCAACTTTCTGCTTTTCACAATTGGGTAGAGCAAAGTTTTCCTGATGAAATTAACAATGGCAAAAAATTACGGCATTTATGGCGAATTGATCAGCTACAAGGCAAAAAGTACCTATTATTATTAAGTGAAAATATGCCCGACAAACGACAACTTTTACGCTATGGTGTTCATGATACAGTCATGATTAAGAGTTATGATCGCCTGCTTAATAGCATAAAACAGGGACAACTACTGCAATTTAGATTAACGGCTAATCCTACTCATACTGTGCTTCAACCAGGTATAAAGCAGGGACGAGTTGTTCCGCATATTACGGTAGATTACCAACGAAAATGGTTAATTGAGCGTTCTCAAAAATTAGGTTTTCAATTGGGAACTACAACTGATAAATCGACTTTTGATATTGTTAGTCGCGATTGGCCAATATTATCTTATAAAAGTGGACGTAGACTGCGACTTAGCAGAGTAACTTTTGAAGGTCGTTTACGTGTAGAAGATGCAGATCAATTTAAACAGGCATTAATAAAGGGCATTGGCCGTGAAAAAGCATTTGGTATGGGTCTGATGACAGTGATACCTGGGAAGAATAATGACTGAAAAGTTTGGTGCCAGAAAACCTGATTTACCTGAGCTAGCGAGAGTAAAGGATCGATTAACTTTTCTTTATTTTGAACATGCAAAGCTGAATCGGCAGGATAGTGCACTCATGATAACTGATAGTCGCGGAACAGCTTTTGTTCCCGCAGCAATCGTGAGTGTCTTAATGCTCGGACCTGGGGTAGATATTACACACCGTGCCATGGAATTAATTGGTACTGCTGGTATGGCTGTTGTTTGGGTAGGAGAACGAGGTGTAAGACAATATGCTCACGGGCGTTCTTTGAATCATTCATCAAGACTTCTTGAAGCACAAGCAAAATTAGTTTCTAATACACGATCAAGAATTGCGGTAGCTCGAAAAATGTATCAAATGCGTTTCCCTAATGAAGATGTATCAGGATTAACGATGCAGGAATTGCGAGGTAAAGAGGGCAGTAGAGTGCGAAAAATTTATCGTGAGCAATCCCAGGCAACGGGAGTTTTATGGACCAGAAGAGAATATAATCCTGATAATTTTGAAGCTGGGACACCAATTAATAAAGCTTTAACAGAAGCGCACCAGGCTTTGTATGGTTTAAGCTATAGTGTTATTGTAGCAATGGGTGCTTCTGCTGGTTTAGGTTTTGTGCATACGGGACACGACTTAGCGTTTGTGTATGACTTTGCTGATCTGTACAAGGCAGATTTTTCAATTCCAGTAGCGTTTAAAATTACGGCCAAATATGGCAATGATAAAGATATCGCTGCAAAAACAAGATTGGCAATGCGGGATGCATTTACAGATGGTAAATTATTGGTAAGAATGGTAAAAGATTTACAAAATCTTTTGAATGTAACTGATGAGATTAATAATATTGATGTTATAAATCTTTGGGATGACAAATTAGGCTTACAAAAATTCGGGGTTCAATATCATGAACTAGATCAGGAAGATGACACATGATAGTGATTACTTTAACCAAAGTACCAGCATCCTTGAGAGGAGATTTAACTAAGTGGTATCAAGAAATTCAAACTGGAGTTTATGTGGGCAATGTGAGTGCAAGAATTCGTGATTTACTATGGGACAGAGTAGTTCAAAATATAGGCAATGGCGAAGCTACAATGGTTTATAATACAAATAATGAATTAGGTTATCAGATTAAGACAACACGAAAAATGTATAAAGTTGTTGATTTCGATGGCATTCCATTAATGATGCATCTTAATTCTACTGCTGTATCAGGTTTTGAAAAACATGGGTTTAGCAATGCGGCTAAATTTCATCGTGCTAGAATGGTGGCACAAAAGTCTGAAAAGCCAAGAGTAACTAAAACCAATAAACACTTTGTCTCCCTTGATGTCGAAACAACAGGTCTAAACCCAGATAAAAATCAAATTATTTCTATTGGAGCAGTTAAAAAAATTAATGATAAAAAGTATGATAGTTTTTATAGATTAATTAAAGTTGATACTGCGGTGCCAAAGACGATAACTGAATTAACCGACATAACATTAGAATTATTGAAAAAAGAGGGGGTTACTTTAGATAGAGCTCTTAGAGAACTAACTGAGTTTATTAGTTCTGCCACGATTATTGGCTATAATTTACAGTTTGATTTATCCTTTCTCATGTCCGGCTATAGATCTGTAAATTTAAAAGAACCGGATAATGAAACTTTAGATTTATTACCTGTAGTTAAAAAAGCAGAAAAATTTATTGATAATTATCGTTTGGCAACTATTTTAAATTTTTATAATATTAAGAATTCCAAGCCACATAATGCACTATCTGATGCTAAGGCTACGTTGCAGTTGTTATACAAACTAATGGAAAATGGCAATATCAAAGTTTAAAAATAAGGGTATAACAAGGATCTTTTACTGTGTTCCCCACGTATGTGGGGGTGATCCTAATGCTATCGCTGCACCAGACAAGAATAATAGGTGTTCCCCACGTATGTGGGGGTGATCCTACAATTGATTTAAATCACGGAAGCTATGTTTCGTGTTCCCCACGTATGTGGGGGTGATCCTCTGATCACCAATGCGTGTTGATGTTTGATTAAGTGTTCCCCACGTATGTGGGGGTGATCCTTGTCAGTGTTGCCCGTGGTCAAGGTAAGACTTGTGTTCCCCACGTATGTGGGGGTGATCCTATCCTCTCTGTTTTAATTGAAAGTAAACCCAGGTGTTCCCCACGTATGTGGGGGTGATCCTGCCAAAGACCCGTTTTTGTTTACGCCCAGACAGTGTTCCCCACGTATGTGGGGGTGATCCCATCACACGATTATTTTTTAGCGTTGTCCGTCTGTGTTCCCCACGTATGTGGGGGTGATCCTATAAGCCAATTTCATTTCCAATGATTTGGGATGTGTTCCCCACGTATGTGGGGGTGATCCTACGTCTATAATATCTTGTGTTATTATAATCCGGTGTTCCCCACGTATGTGGGGGTGATCCTCTGTTACTTCGCCTGGTGTTTTAAGCGTAAAAGTGTTCCCCACGTATGTGGGGGTGATCCTTATTGTTAGTGAACACGGTGTTTTAAGCTGTTGTGTTCCCCACGTATGTGGGGGTGATCCTTTTTCGTCCCCGTAGTTTGAAGTTGCAAAACTGTGTTCCCCACGTATGTGGGGGTGATCCTATCGCATCTTATCTTCATACCCTCTGTAGGAAGTGTTCCCCACGTATGTGGGGGTGATCCCTAAAGGTCGCTTATTGGCGCCGATTGGAATTAGTGTTCCCCACGTATGTGGGGGTGATCCTTATAGTTAGCATATTTACTCATGTCTAAATACGTGTTCCCCACGTATGTGGGGGTGATCCTGATATTTGGGTAATTGACCCAGATCAGCCTATGTGTTCCCCACGTATGTGGGGGTGATCCTTCAGGGCAAAATTGGAGTAACGAAAAAACTCAGTGTTCCCCACGTATGTGGGGGTGATCCTGAAAAGAAATTTTAACTACGCTTTAAGTGATTGTGTTCCCCACGTATGTGGGGGTGATCCTGAAGCCTCAGAAGCCTCTGGTGGTGCAATTGCGTGTTCCCCACGTATGTGGGGGTGATCCTTATCAGTTTGATAATATGAACGGCGAATTTTGGTGTTCCCCACGTATGTGGGGGTGATCCTATCTTTAGATAAACGCCCCCAAGTTTTTTCATGTGTTCCCCACGTATGTGGGGGTGATCCCGGACTATCGAAATTATGAGGATTACCAAGTAAGTGTTCCCCACGTATGTGGGGGTGATCCTGTAATCCAAATAAACTATAGCACAACTATTTAGTGTTCCCCACGTATGTGGGGGTGATCCTTATAAGGGATATCAGCTATCACTAACTGCGCTGTGTTCCCCACGTATGTGGGGGTGATCCTATAAAGAGGTTTATTGATATGTTACTTGAAGAGTGTTCCCCACGTATGTGGGGGTGATCCTGGCTGTCGTACCTTCCTTGTCGGTAATATCAAGTGTTCCCCACGTATGTGGGGGTGATCCTTAACGACTGGGCGCATAGTCATTTTCCGCCCAGTGTTCCCTATGTGTGTGGGTGTTCCAGAAAAATACCTTAAGTCAATTTGAACCTAAGGAAGTGTTCCCCACAACGGTCAAAACGTATTGATGAACTTAGTGGTGTTCAAGGCGACTTGAGTTAGGTTATTGTTGGTAAAAATGTTGCCTAATATGCTCTACAACTTTAGATTAAGTATTTTTTGGGTATGTGCTAGATTTGGTGGTCTAATTCTTGGTTAACGATTTTTTGATTAGTTAATTCAACTGCTAATGCAACACTTTTATTTTTTTGTTGCAGAGCTAAGGTTTGAGCTTATTCAACGGCACGCATAGCCTGCTGGTATTCGTGGACGTTTTTTAATTGATAGGCTAAGCTTGGTTCACGTTCAATGTCATATTTACGTGCTAGTTCAGTTAGACGGCTCGGCTTAACGGTTACTCCCTGCTGTGCGCATTTTGAATGCTCGAACCCAGTTCGTCCATGTGTATCATCGCATTGTAAACCTGCAAATTAAGGTTATTTTGTTCAAAATCTTTTTGGCAGCTTGCCAATTTTTGGATATGTGACATGCGTTAAGTTTATATCGCTACATCAAACGCCTTTACGCAGGGTGAGAAGCAGAAAAAGCTAGCACAATTTCTGCTTAATTAAATTTTGGCAAAACTGCGTAATGCCTAAAATTTCATGACGAAAAAAATAAGCAAAAGTCGGTGGGACTAATGCTTATTTTTTATCGTCTAGTCGTGGCCTTTTTGGCCACGATTTTCTTTTAAAAAAAGAAACAAAAAAGCGACCCTTTTGGGGATCGCTCAGACGGCTAACAAGTAATCAGCTTGTTTGCACGTTTAACTGCTAGAAATCTAGTTAGTTAGTTTTCATTTGTATCATACTTAATCAAGCAACTAAGCTTTTAAATGCTGTAACAGGCATTTTGAAAGAATTAGTAAAATTGTTTAAGTAGATACACGAGAAGCATTGAATCATAGGTTTCAATGCTTTTTTATATATTTCAAAAGAGCGTAACTAAATATAGTCCCAAATTCTTCTCTTTCTGGTTAATACAGGCGTTTCAGCACGATTAGCATAATTATCGATTAGAAGATTGACTAAAAAAATCAACTTCCATATTATAATTAAATTGAGATTGAAACGCGAAATCGTAAAAATTGTGTTGAGTAGTACAGAGATGGTGATAAGCTTCGTATTTGGTATAGAAGTTATTTGTTTTTTCATTTTATTAGCTTTCCCCATACTGTTTTTAGTAGCAATTTTCGAAAAATAGAACTTAAAGTATTATATAAAAAAGCACTAGGAATTAATCCCAGTGCTTTTTTTGTATGCTTTTAGAGAACTTTAAAGGTAACTCCAATCAGTCCAAAATCCAAAGAATAAAAAAACTGCCAAAATAATAATTAACGATACAATACCGGCTGTAACTTTCAACTTTCTTTTACTAATGTTAACTTTAGCATTATTAGCTAAATATTCGTTAGCAAACATTGTAAATGTAGAAAGTATAATAAACCATAGCCTCCAAATTCTGCCAGACCTTGAACGAATGAAAATCGGACTGAGGGTAGTGATTGATGTTATCAGGAAAAACATTATCGTTAAATAATATTTATTAATTAACTTTTTCATTGCTTATACTATATTAGCAGGCAAGACCTGCTCCTGTCCAAATAGCTCCTAGACCAACACCAATTAATGCTGCTCCCATACCAGTAGCTCCTGCAACCACAGATCCAACTGCCCATCCAATACTGGTAGCTGTACCTGCTCCAGCCATTGTCCATGAACAAGCCTTATGATGCTTAACTTTCTTTCTTAAAAGTGGATTTTCATAAGTAAATTCGTCTGGATGATTTTTAGCATATTCATTAACTTTATCTAATGCAGATTGTACATCTTCTACAGTCACTTTAAGATTTGTTTGCTTTAAGGATTGTGCTAAATAATTTTTATCTACAATTTTGACTTGGGCAACGCCGGATGAATCTGGATAAGTAATTAGAGACCCTTTAATAGCAGCATTAAGAGTTTCAGTTTCTGCTTTAGATAGCTGATTGCTCGTTGCTGTTGATTGAGCAGGGGTAGTTGTTGCTGCAGATACTGTTGTAGCTGGTACTGCGAGCATCGAAACGCACACAGCAGCTGATGACAGTAAGGTTATTAAATGCTTCATATTTATTCTTCTTTCTATAATTAAAATAAAAGTTTGAACGTTTGAACGTTTGAAAGTTTGAAACTTTAACCTCTTTCTGATTATAATATAGTACAGGTTTGTAATAAAATCAATATAAATTAATATAAAAATATATAAAGGGGCAATAATTATGAAAAGGGCATTTATCAATATAGTTATTTTGATACAGTTATGCCTATCTGTGCTTAATTGTAATTTTCAAAATACGAAGGCAACTGAAATTGATGATACTGAAAATGCTGGATATAGAGATAACAGTGAATTAGTGTTACGATATCAAAATACAGAGTATCAAAAGGCTACCAAAACTTTTATTAAAATTTCTCCTAAAAAAATAAATAAATTACTTGATAAAAAAAACAAAAGAATCATTTATGTATTTTGGGGAAAAGCTTCTTGTCCTTATTGCAGAGCTTTCGTCCCAGGATTAGCAGAGCTTAGTAAAAAAAGGGGAATAAATATTTATTACATTAATACTGAAAAAACAGATAGTAATAATTTTTTAAAAAAGGAACGAAAAAAATATAAGGTTGAAAGTGTTCCGACATTAATAAAAATTAAAGATAAAAAGCACTTTAAAGTGCTGAATCGTATGAAAGGGACTTTAAACCAATTTTTGACAAAGTATTATTGATACATGTGCTTTTTTACCCCATTTTTGACTAAGATATACAGCCTTCTGACTTTAGCCTTAGGTAAAATCATGATTGCTTATACGGTCGTATAAGCGATACCGTTTTTGATACAAGCTAAAGCTTAGATTGTTGGATGTTTAATTGAAATTAGCAACGAAAAAAATAAGCAAAAGTCGGCGGGACTAATGCTTATTTTTTATCGTCTGGTCGTAGCCTTGTGGGCTACGATTTTCTTTTAAAAAAAGAAACAAAAAAAGCAATCCTTTTGGGATCGCTCAGACGTCTTGCAAGTGACTGAACTTGCTTTGCACGTCATGTTGCATGTTAAACATACTACCTTAGTGACCTAAGTATAACATGATTGCCAATTCTGGTAAAATGAATAAGCACGTTATGTGCACCATCTGGGAAAGTTGACTGGCTTTCCGTAAAGGAGGTGAAAAAGCGTGTTAGACATATTTACCTTAGTATTATTTTACTTAGTCTTAACTAAGACAGAGCAAGTATTAAGCGACATTATTGTCATACTTGATAAATTACTCAAGTAGAATAGCAGAGGCAGCTCGGAATTTCTGAGCTGTTTTTGAATTGGTATAATTGTGAAATTAGCTAGCCAGGAAAAAAGGAAGACTATTAATTCAGTCTTTCTTTTTGCTATTAAAATTCACAAGGTATTTTAACGCGCATTTTTCAGTCCTCTGCAACCGCCTTTTGGCGCTACTGCGTTTAATGTACATTAGGTTAAGTTGCTTTGGTATGGTGGATTAAAGCGGAGTAAAATATATTTGAGATAGCAATCATAAAGAGGTAATAAAAATGAGTATTGGTGAACTGCTGAAAAAGTATCGGGTAGCACAAATGAAAACACAGAAGCAGTGGGTAGGAAATATAATAAGTCCTTCCTTTTATGCCAAAGTTGAGAAAAATATCCATCGGATAACTGTAGAAGATTTACTTGCGTTACTTCATTACAATAAAATATTAGCAATAGATTTTTTTAATAAGCTGGATAAAAAAGATAAAACTAATTATGAATTCAAAAAGAAATAATTGGTCAAATATAGAAGCATTCTATCTTCATTCAAAGGTAGAACTGAAACAAGTCCGTCAAACAATAAGCAGCAGTGACTTGCCTGATAAGGATGAGCAACTTGCTTTTATTACAGGTTATATAGCACTGCTAGATGACGATTTTACAGGTTTAGATGAGCAAACTAAAGCCCAAATTAAGAATCGCCTGTTTAATATTTCAGACTTTGATCGAGATAATTTATATCTTTACTGCAATTTCATGAGTTTTTATGATCTCGATAGCAATTTAATGCTTTCAAAAAGATTAATTAATCATTTTAAAAATGATAGTGACATAGCCGTTCAAAAGGCGATTTTGAGTATTATCAGTAATTTACTAATGTTTTGCATTAAAGCAGATAGATATGATGAAACAATATTTTTTATTGAAGCTGCTCAGCAAATTGATATAAATCCCGATCTGACATTTTACCGAGGTGCGATAGCTTTTTTAAGAGCTTAATTACTAGTCATTATCAGCCACAAAAAAATGGGAAGGAAGATTGTCAGATTATAATTGATTTTTTTAATTTGATTGGTATGGAAGAATATAGTGAACAATTAAAAGAATTTATACAAAAAACTAAAAATGACCTATTTGACTGAAAATTGTCGAGTACGCCATTTTTTATTTTACTTGTTTTTTAAACATATACTAAATTCATAAACGAATAGAAATGTGCAATTGAATTAGGAGGTTACCGATCATGGATGATTTGTTACGTCGCTTACCAATCATTATTATTTTTCCGTGAAAGAAATCATATTATGCGAATTAATGATACTAATAAGTATGTAAGCTATTTAGATGGATTGCTTATAAAATTTAGGCAAAAAAATTAAATTTTAAAAAGAGTAATAATCATGAAATTAAATAAGACAGTAATTGCAGGATTAACCACGTTAGCATTAAGTCCAGTAGCAACAGCCTTAGGTAGTGGAGTTTTAACAACTCAAGTCGTACATGCCGATACTATTGCAGAAAATCAAGTAACGCAAAAAAATAATAATAATTATGATAGTCTATATGATAATCTAACACCAGAAAAGAAATATGAATTTCAAGAATTGGTGTCAGCAAATTTATATACATCCAGTGAGCAGCATAAATTTTTACAGGATAAAGTCGATCAAGATAATCAAATTTCATTAAGATGGGAAGTAGGAGTTATCAAAGAGGCTGTAAAATATGCCGTAAAATTAGTAGGAGCTAAATTGGGAGAAAAAAGCCTTGCAGATTTTGTGGACTATTTAACTGGATTTGAAGGTAACATTCAAGAAGGGATAGAAAAGGGGTTAATTAAATATCTTCATGTAAATAAAAATGTTGCTTATTGGGCTGCTAAAACAGTAGTATTCATTTTCTTCTGAGGTGAAAAATATTGAATTGGATAAATATACATAAAAAGAGTCTATTTTATGGCTATGTTTTAATAGAATTATTAGGATATATCTTTTTTGCAACCGACATTATTAATTGCAATATACAACAATATTGCTTTCGCCATTTACCAATTTGGTTAAATTTGGTACTCATTGTTATCCAAATTTCAATTTTGATTTATTTATGGCCTAAAAGAATTAAATAGTTTTGACCACCATGATTTTTGGTGGTCTTTTTCTTTTTTTACTGGACGAGCTGAAATTTTTTAAAGTTCATCAACTTTTTTTTCGGCAATTAATTGTAATTGTTGCGATTGATCAAGCAATTTCTGGGTCTGGGCAAGGGTATCGTGCAGGCACACTATTTCTTGCTCTTTTTTGTTTACTGGTAAAGACTTTATCTGATAATGGCTAGTTTGTTTAGAGACACCTAATTCATCTGCTAATTGCTTGATTGTTTTCGCCACTATACATTCCTCATCTTTGTAATCACTGGCAATCATTTAGGTATAGATTACCAGAAGTTGATAAACTAATTGACTGCTGTAAATTTAAAAACGCTATAATGGTGTTCTCAACATTAAAAGCGCTTTATGCTATGATTGTTTTATTAAATGCAAATAAAAATAGCAGACATATTGGGTCGATTACCAATTCTTATCGTTAATTCTATAGGTGTAGATTATGAAGATAAAACTTAGTAAAATTTTTCCTTTTTTAATAGGCATTATATTATTAATAATTGCGATAAAAGATTTTTCTCCTTGGCGCAGTCCAAGGGAAATAATAATAGGACTATTAACATTAGTAGTAGCATTATGTTCCACAAGTAAAAACCAAAAATCAACTTCTTTTGCAACAGATTACTTAGTTGATCACAAAGTTGTAATTTATTCGGAACGTATTTATTTAACGATGTTCTTCGTCTTTATAGTTTTATATTACTTAGATGGGAAAAATATTTTACTGGGTGTTATATCTATTTATTCGTTATTACTTTGGCTTATTCAACAAGTAATAATAATTGTTTTAGAGTTATTAAAAAGTAAAAGAAAATAATTAATTTTAGAGGAAAATTTAGTTGTCGAATTCAAAGGCCCAAGGTTGTAAACTGAATAAAAAAATCATGTTTTTTTGCTAAAACATGATTTTTTGGTCACTGATTTAATTATTCTGGAAGTTACTTAAAAACTTCGTGGTTTTTTCATTTTGTGGATGATTAAATAATTGATCTGGCTTGCCTTGCTCGGCAATAATACCGTCACTAATAAAGAAAATCTGATCAGATATGTCCCGCGCGAATGCCATCTCATGGGTTACAATAATCATTGTTAATCCCGTATTGGCTAAATTTTGCATTACACTTAGAACTTCACCGACCATTTCTGGGTCAAGTGCACTAGTCGGTTCATCAAATAACAAGATTTCTGGATCCATCGATATTGCCCGGGCAATAGCTACACGTTGTTGTTGTCCCCCTGAAAGTTGACTCGGGCGAGCATTAATATATTGCGCCATACCAACTTTTTCCAAGTTCTGCAGGGCAATTTGACGTGCTTCTTCTTTAGCGCGTTTAAGAACTAATTCTTGACCAACCATGCAGTTAGCAAGGACATTTTTATTTTCAAATAAGTCAAATTGTTGAAATACCATCCCTACCTTAGCACGATAGATGTTGCGGTTATAAGAAGAAGCAAGAACATTTTCACCGTGAAAAGTAATTTCACCAGACGTTGGTTCTTCTAAGAGGTTAATACAACGTAAAGTAGTTGATTTACCACCGCCAGAAGGGCCAATGATAGTAGCAATTTCACCTTTTTTTATATCAAGAGAAATGTCACGTAAAACTTGGTGTTCACCAAAAGATTTTTGCAAATGTCTTAGACTCAAAATTGTTTCACTTGTTGCGGTCATTATTTTTTAACCTCCATGTCATTGGTTGTACCAACTTGTACTTGATTGGCCATTAAATTGTAATTTTTATTACCTTGTAAATGTTTCTCAATTAAATTGAAGATTCTGGTAATAGTGAAAGTCAAAATTAGGTAAATAGCAGAAATTGTGAGATAAGTTGGGAAAAACTTGAAAGTCTGGCTAGCAACAGTTGTTCCCACAAAGAACAATTCTGAGACCGAAATGATACTCAAAACTGAAGTGTCTTTAATGTTGACGATAAATTCATTAGTAATTGATGGTAAACAATTTTTAATTGCTTGCGGTAAAATAATATGCCACATTCGTTGGTTATGAGTCATGCCCAAAGCACTGGCAGCTTCAAACTGTCCAGCTGGTGTGGAAATAATCCCTCCGCGAATAATTTCTGCTAAATAGGCGCCAGTATTAATTGAAACAATAATTAAAGCCGCAATGGTCCGATTGATATTAAGATGCCAAAATTGAGCAATACCGTAGTAGATTACCGCAGCTTGCACCATCATTGGTGTCCCGCGGAACACTTCAATATAAACTGATAATAGCCAGTTGCTAACTTTAAGTAATAATTTTTTTCCAGTTGTAGTTGGGGTAGGAATAGTTCTAATAATACCAACAGCTAGACCAATAAAGAAACCTGCAATTGTACCAACAGATGCAAGAAGCAAGGTCATGCCAATACCACTTACTAGCATACTACCATATTGTTTCCACATGGAAATAAACCAGTTTTCTGATTGACCTTTTTTGTTGTCACCAGCCTTAGGCTGTTCTTTAATGGCAGCGGTCATCATTTTGTTTCTTGTAGCGGTTGGAATGGTAGCTAATATTTGATTGACTTGCTTAAGCAAAGACTTGTTAGGTTTCGCAATACCAATGGCTGTTTCTGACTCTTCTTTTGAGACATGGAAACCAGCCATCTTACTAATTGCAACAGCAGTGACATCTGGATCAACTAATTTAAAAGAAATTGCTTCAGTATCTTCTGCTAAGTACCCATCAATTGTTCCTGAAATTAGGCTTTGGCGCATTGCGGCAAAGTCGCGCATTGCAGTTTGTCTTTTGGCACCAGGTAATTCTTTAATTAACCCGTAATGGGATGTTCCTTGTTGAGCAGTTAACTTTGCGCCTTTAAAATCAGTTAGCTTTTTAGCGTGAGCAAACTTACTATTTGGTTTGGTAATAACAACAAATGTTCCGCGGCGATATGGTTGAGAAAAGTTAATGGCTTTAGCCCTTTCAGCAGTTGGACTCATGCCAGCAATGATTAAATCAGCCTTACCACTGGTTAAAGCTGGTAGTAGTCCATCCCATTCAGTTTTAAGCACAACCACTTTTCGATGCATTTTTTTACCAATGATTTTGGCAATTTTAACGTCATAACCATTAGCAAAAGTATGTTGCGATCCATCAATTGGGACAGCACCATTTGCAGCATTAGTTTGGGTCCAATTATAAGGTTGATAGTTAGCTTCCATTGCTACTTTAAGTACATTACTATCTTTTTTAGCACTGACGCTATTTGAATTACAATTCAAACCAAAGGTCATGCTGATTATTGCTATCATAACAGCAGTAATCCATTTATATCTTGACTTCATTTTGAAAACCTCCGAAAACTTTTCTCAAATAAAGCCAATACAATAAAAAGCGTAATTAAAAACCTCGTTGTAATTCAAAAACAACGAGGTCTAATCTAATTTTATTTAGACAAATCATATAGCGCTCCCTAGTAATTAACTAGGACAGTCTGCAAGATATTATCTTGCAGCCCAACAAAAAAATTGAAACGAACAAAATTTTTGTTTCGGCGATAATTCTTACGATAGCTTTCTTAGTGTTCGTTCACTCTAGCTAAGTTTGTAATTATCGCAACCTCTATTGCATTGGAAATTATTTAACTTTATATGCGATAATAGGCTAAAAATAGGACTTTGTCAATAGTTGTGTTTAAAATGTCTATAACAATTTTTTTATATTAAGATAATAATTCCCAGCCATTGTTTGGCTGATAATCTTTTATTTTCATTCTAGAAACATAAGGATTACCGCTAACGTAGTATCTCAAAGGTTTGCTGGCCCAAGTAGGGCTTGATTGGTTAATACCAATGCGCGGACTGGCAATAATCTTACGGGCGTAATTTTTGTGGTTGTCATTTAAATCAATAGTAAAAGGAGACTTGCTTAGAAAATGTAAGTTCCAGTCTTTATTATGAATGCCGAAGGCTTGCATCATTTTAGCCGGCCCATTAGTTAATAAGGGGCCGCTTTTACCTGAGCGATTAGTTATCATTTGCTTGATACCCCAAGCAGGTTCGATAGCTCTAATTAAGATGCCTTGAGGTTCACCAGCTTTTTGGGTAGCAATGTCGAAGAAGAAATATTGGCGTTGGGCATAGATATAAATTGTGCCTCCTCTGCGATATAATCCTTCATTAGCAGCAGTTCTGCGACCTTGGTATGAATGAGCAGCACGATCTCTTTTTCCTAAATAAGCTTCAGTTTCCACAATATAACCACCTAAAATTTGTTGCCCATTATCAAAGATTAAGGGTCGACCAAGCAAATCGATACTTATTTTTTCAGTTGTTGATTTAGTAAAATAAGTTGAATAGTCCATGATTACTCGCAAATAGTTATTAAGTAAAATTATAATTTATGTAAGTAATTATAAAGCTTACTTGTTGTATAGAAGATAAAAGACACAATTATTGAATTGTGCCTAAAAAAGAATGGTAACTTATAAATTATGCTTAATGAGAATGGTTATTGGAGTGCAAAAAATGAAAAGCAATGGTAATTAACAAAATGCCAAAGACTAAAGCGGCGAAAATAGAATTTGGTAACTCATAATGAAGTGGTGGAAGTGAGACAAGTAATTTTAAAGCAATAATGCCAATTAAAATATATGCCATTGGTTGCAACTCAGGAATTATATCCATTAACTTAATAATAACTTCAGCTACACCTCGCATACATAAAATACCAATCATCCCACCAATTAAAACAACTACAGGATTACTTGAAACAGCAAGGGCAGCTAGAACTGAATCTATTGAAAAGACGATATCCATTGCTTCGATTGATATAACTGCTCGCCAAAAAGGTGACAGGAAACGCTTATTACTTTGATGATGCTGGGTAGTTTTTGGCACTTGACCGCCTTCTTTATCTGCTGAATGGTGGCGTCGATCATAGAAGAACTTGAAGCAAAGGTAAAAAAGATAAATACTACCAGCTAATTTAATTTCCCAAAAATTAATTAGGTACGTGCCAATTCCAATGACAATAAAGCGAAAAATATAAGCGCCCCACATACCATAAAATAAAGACTTTTCTTGTTGCTTTTTGTCTGGTAAAGATTTGGTTTGGGCTGCAAGTACAACAGCATTATCAACTGATAGTAAACATTCCATCAAAATTAGGGTAAGGATGATTAGCCAGTCATTGACATTAGTTAAAACGTGAAGCCAGTTATTGGCATCAAAGAATGGCGCATACATTTTAATAATTGACATTTGTAAAAATCTCTTTTCTGAAAGTACTAGCAGCTTTTGAACAATAAATTGAGTTAAGCAATAACTTATAATAATCCATTAATCAAGCTATTGCCTAATATTTTACCATAAGAAATATGTCTGTTTAAATTTGTTGGAAAACATCTAGTGCATCGCCAGTAATAGCCGCAATCCCGGCTAACGGAATTGCTGTTTTATTAATTGCCCATATTTTAGCATTGGTTTGACAGTAAGCTAATAATTGAGCGAAAGGATAGACCACAAAGCTAGTACCGCAAATAATTACTAGATCAGCCTTTTGGATAGCTTGAATAGAAGTAGTTAAGTTTTGAGAATTGATATTTTCACCATATAACACAATTTGGGGACGAATAATACCACCACAGTTATGGTGCAGATATGATTGAGCATAGGTAGAATACTTAACAGTTTGTTGGCATTTTGTGCAATATAACTGA
Organism: Lactobacillus sp. ESL0225; assembly: GCF_003692905.1. Taxonomy (NCBI): domain Bacteria; kingdom Bacillati; phylum Bacillota; class Bacilli; order Lactobacillales; family Lactobacillaceae; genus Lactobacillus; species Lactobacillus sp. ESL0225. The sequence goes on from NZ_REHK01000003.1 coordinate 64,193, forward strand.
TAGAGATTACCATGAAACTGGGTGACCTGTTGATTGCCAGCTTTTAAATCTAGACTATCGACATTTTGGGTAATTAAATGACCTTTATTATTACAAATTTCGGCAATTTTTTGATGAATAATATTTGGTTTAGCGTCGGGAAAATACATGTTATTTAAGACAAAATGATAGAACAATTCTGGGCGGTGATACAGTGTTTCAGCACTTAAAATGGTTTCTGGCTTTTCAATGCAATCATTATAAATACCATTTTTAGAGCGATAATCTGGAATGCCAGATGGTGTGGATACGCCAGCACCAGTCAAAAAGGTAACATAATTTGCTTGTTCAATTTCGGTTTTTAAAGTTTTTATTTGCTTAGTTACGATCATAATTTTTCCCTTGGGCAATATTTATGCAGTAGATAATTTATGCTAATAGCTTAATTATCGTGTTACTAAAATAGACCTCCTGTAGCATTAGCTAAGTTGGAGGTCGGTTGGTAGTTAAAGAATTTGAATGTTATGGGCTTGACACATTTTCAACATTTCCTTTGGCCAAATACTGGCTTGTACTTCGCCAATGTGAGCTTTACCCAATAAAAGCATACAAAGGCGTGATTGGCCAATTCCGCCACCAATGGTAAATGGTAGCTCGCCGTTGAGCAACATTTGATGAAAGTTCAATTGTTCACGTGCAAGGCAATGAGCTTGGATGAGCTGTTTGTGTAAGCTTTGCGGGCTAACCCTAATTCCCATTGAAGAAATTTCTAGTTTTTGCTTGAGGGGTTCATACCAAAAAATCAAGTCACCATTTAATTGCCAGTCGTCATAATCAGGGGCGCGACCATCATGAGGCTTACCACTACGAGCCAGATTGTCACCAATTTTCATAAGAAAGACGGCCTTCTTTTGCTCAGCAATCTTATTCTCTCGTTCTTCTGGACTCAAGTCTGGCCATCTATCCTCTAGTTCTTGAGTAGTAATAAAAAATACATCATCTGGCAAATGATAAGTTGAAGCAGGATAGCGTGCAGCACATTCAGTTTCAACTTGCTTAATTGCACTAAAAATTTGCGCAACTGTTTCAGTTAAAGTTGTAATTGTTCGTTCATCTTCGGCAATGATTTTTTCCCAATCCCATTGATCAACATAGATCGAATGAAAGTTATCAAGGTCTTCATCGCGCCGAATGGCGTTCATGTTTGTATAGAGGCCTTCATGCATACCAAAATGATATTTTTTAAGGGCCAGTCGTTTCCATTTAGCTAAAGAATGGACGATTTCAATGGTATCGTCTTTAGGAAAAGCTTTTACGTCAAAATTAACCGGACGTTCGATTCCATTTAAGTTATCATTGAGTCCGGTATTTTTTTCAACAAACAAAGGTGCCGACATTCTCTGTAAATTAAGTTTTTGCCCTAGTAAAACTTGAAAACGTTCACGGATAAAAACAATTGCCGCCTCAGTATCACGAATTGTTAAAGTAGGCTGATAATTTTGGGGCATAATTAAAGTCATAATTGCTAACCTCCTGATTTGAGGTCAAAGAAAAAGCCCTCTGCCTCAGCTAATAAAAACAAGGACGAAAGGCTTTTTCCGCGGTACCACCTAAATTGTCCGCTATTTGCGAACCACTCATGAAGCACAATCATGCTTCACCAGCTTGATAACGTACTGGAGACGGCACCACCTACTTGAGTTGTTCAGTGTGCTGCTAAAAGGGTTTTTCAATAATTCAGGGTCTGCTGGCTTTGCACTAATACCAACTCACTGTGAGAAATAAATTATTTACTCGTCTTTTTCATCGCATTTAATTTAATGCCTATTTAATAATATTTTTAAATAAAATGCAAGCCAATAGTTCAAAATTGTCTGCTAAAACTACTAAAAAATCGTAGTCTGTTATAATAGACTAAGAGTAAATATTTTGAGGAGAGTTTTTATGGCTGGTTTTTACTTAATTTTAGAAGCGATTATGCTGGGCTATGCTTGTTATAGCTGGTATTGGCAAGCAAATATTGATTTAAAGGGACAATATCGATTCTCTTCAATTATCTGGTCACTAATTTTTATTTGGCTTGGCTTTTCTTGGCAATTAATTGAAAAAAATGATCAGGGTCTGACTGTTTTTTTGGCCAGTTTTATCTTGATAGGTATCATTGATGGTTTTACTGGCTTTGGCGCAAAGAAAGTTGTAGTAGCGGGTTATTTTAAACGAACAATTTCATATGCTGATATTGATTTGATTACCCTAATCAGGGTACCTAATCCCAAGAAAAAACAAGTGATTTGTATTCTTACTACAAATCAAAATCGTCAATATTATTTACGTTTTGCCCAGAGCATAGCGAAAATAGTGGGTACGATTAAGAGTCATGTCAACCATGATATTAGAATTGAAATACAAGATATAATTTAAGAACATTTAATGTGATTAATATTTCAGGGTATCTATAAAATTGGTGAAAGCATTCGTGAAAAATACTGCAATGTTCGCAGTAAGCGCCCCTGCTTAGCAATTATTTGTGGCGTAAGTAGGGTAGAATGTTCCATGTCCGCTATAAATGATTGAGCTATTTCATGGGCAAAATTTTTGTCATAAAAAACAGCAACGTCTTCAAAGTTGAGGTCATAAGAGCGATAATCTTGGTTCATTGAACCAACAGTAGCAAAGTCATCGTCGACTACAATCGTTTTAGCGTGGATAAAGCCTTTATTGTAGATATATACTTTAATACCGAAACGAGTTAGTTCGTTAGCGTACCATTGTGTAGCGCGATAAATAAAAGGGTGGTCTGGTTTGCAGGGAATCATAATTCGTAAATCAACGCCTGACATAGCAATGGTTTGCAAAGTAGCCATCATGGCATCATCAGGAATTAAATAAGGTGTTTGTAGCCAAACTCTTTTCTTAGCTAGCGACATTAAGCGCATTATGCCATTACGCATATTAGCGATATCTCGGTCAGGCCCATCTGCGACGATTTGCATTGGTACATCACCAGGATGGATTTCATTCTCATCTAAGTTAGGAAAAAGCATGGTATTAAAAGTAATTAATTGACTTTCTTTTTGAATTGAGGCATTCCAATCCATGACAAAACGCTCTTGTAAAAGTAGCGAGGCTGAACCAACAATTCTTACATGACTATCGCGCCAGTAACCAAACTTTTTGTTACGGCTTAAATACTGGTCGCCAATATTAAAACCACCCGTCCAAGATGTTTTGCCATCAACTACTACAATCTTACGGTGTAAATGATAATTGATGCGAGAACGCGTAATCATATTACGTGAAGTGATGAAAGGTAAGACTTCACCGCCTGCTTGGCGGAGTTGATCAAACCAAGTTTTACTAGCACCTAAAGATCCCCAGGCATCATAAAGGACGCGTACAGCAATACCTTCTTTTGCTTTTTTGATTAGCAAGTTAAGAATTTCGTTACCAATTTGATCATTATAAAAGGTATAAAATTCAACGTTAACGGATTGTTGTGCATCTTGAATGTCGTGCATCATGTCATCAAACAGCGCTTGGCCATCTGTGTAGAGTTTGACATGGTTATTTTTACTAAGAGGTGATTCACCGTTATGATCAAAAAAGTGAATAACCATTCTGGCTTTGTAAGAGGTATCAGCAGGACTGGTTTTTTTAGGTGCTTTAGTAATTGATTTTTGAACATTGCGTAACCCAATATGGTGTTGCTTGTTAATGGCAAAAATGTTCTCTTGCGAAATGCCGCGACCAAAGAAGCCATAGAGAATGAGACCAATCACTGGAAAAACTAATAAAATAATTAGCCAAGCCCACGTAGTTGAAACCGACCGCCGGCGGTGAAATACAATATAAAAGGCTAAGATAATATTAGTAGTGATAATGATTCGTAGTATATCTTGTATTACAATCACGTAAATCCTCCGAAAATTAAATTTTATATTTTGAAGTTGATAAATTTATTGACAATGTCAATGACAAACGGATTATCATGCATCCAACTATGTTCGGCATATTTTTCGCCGCGAATTTCTACTTCATGGTAGGATTTGACCAATGGTGCTAAAACATAGCGAATACTTTTTGCAGAAGTAACAGAAATAAATTTATCGCTATTGGTATTATCTAAAACATTTCCGTAAATGTTCAAGACGGAAATATTCGGATTAAATCGTTTTCGTCTAAATAAAAAATAGCAATAGTGTAAATTCATCATTGTAGGTCTACCTTTTTTATTAAAACCGTTGACGTTTGGAATATCTCCCATATAGGTCACACCGTCAAAGGGGCCAGCGATTAAGGCACATTTGTTTAAGTGCGGGAAATTGGTTTTATGGGCCTTACGCATCTCTGTGCGTATTATACAAGGACAGGCCAATGAGTGAGCGACTGCCGAATAATGGGTAAAGTGGTATCGCTTAGCTAAAAAAGGTAGAATAAGACGTAAATAGTAGTCAATAGCATAGACACCAACAATTCGTTGACGAAAAACCACTTGAACGATTGGCTTTTGATCACCTGTCCATGTCCCCTCTAGTTTGAAATTTCCCCATAAATCAGCAGTAACCTTTAGGTAGTTAGAAGTTTTCTTCTCTTTTAGTGCTTGCTTAATCATAACATTGGTGGTGTAGTCCCCACCGCGAAAGCCATGAAAGTAAATTACAGGTTCTTGGATGAATTCTCCTTTTTTGCTTTCAATTTTTGACTTATCTTCAATTTTTCTTTTATGTAGGCGCAAAAAAAAGCGAGTAGGACCAATGGTAGCTAGAATTGCTAACGAAACCATATTAAACATACTAGGGTCTTTAGACAGATTACGTTTACGGTTTTTTTCAGCAATTTCAGTATATTTTTTGGTATTAAAGAACATAAATTACCACCTTAAAATTAGTGCTACTGATATTTTAACATTGACAACAATTTTTAGTGAGTGAGGAACATATGAAATTTTATGCTGTAAAAAAAGGTCGTCAACCAGGGGTTTATCGCACTTGGAAAGAAGCAGAAAAACAAGTTAATGGTTATTCTAATGCCGAATATAAGTCGTTTGAACAAATTACTGATGCGACCAATTATTTGGGCTTTAATCAAGCAACAGCTAAGAAGCTACTGCAAAAAGATGAAGACTCATTAAGACAAGCAATTGCTAAAATTCAAAAGGCAAGTAAGATAAAGCCCTTAAATAAAGAAAGAGGGGCCTCAAAAACAAATAAAAAATATTTTGCCAAAATCTATACCGATGGTGGTACGCGCAATACTGGAACTTATAAAGGTGGCCATGTACACGTAACTGATAAGGCGGCTTGGGCATATTTAATTGAATGGCAGCAAGCAGGTAAAAAGCAATCATTTTATGATAGCAATGGTGAATTAGGTGCAACCAATAATAAAATGGAATTAACAGCCTTAATTGAGGCACTAAAAAAGTTGTTGGAATTAAAATTTAACCAACAACCTCTATTATTTATACTTGATTCACAATATGTTTTAAATCCGATTACACAAGGCTGGCTCCAAAATTGGAAAAAACGGGGCTGGCACAAGAGTAGTAAAGGAAAAATTGCTAATGTCGAAGAATGGCAAAAATTAGATCAACTACTTAGTGAGTTCACTCAAGCCGAATTTAAGTGGACCAAAGGTCATGCTAAAAATCGCGGTAATGAATTTGTTGATCATACTTTAAACAAGTTTATGGATCAAATGTAATTACTTAGAATTAGAGAAACCTGCTACAAGTCCACTAAAGAAGCTAGTAATCGCATCCCAGATTTGTTCAAATAAGTTTCGATTTTCGGTAGTATTGATTTTATCAAAGATACCTTTAGCATTTTTTTCAATATTTTTGGAAAGAGCATCAGCTTGATCTTTAAAATGATGATCTTTTAAAGCACCAGAGTCACGGATTTTAATTAAAATATTGATAATTTGCTCTTTTTGGTTATTGTTAATAACATCACCTAGGTGATTAATATTAATTTGATTGTTAACAATGTCATGAATTTGACTATCAGAAACATTGTTGCCAATTTTCCCCATTTCTTGTTTGGCGCCAGCAACTGCATTATTTAGTTGGGCATCACTATAGCCTTTTTTATTTTGATTTTCCTTGGTTATTTTACTTAATGTTCCCATCTCATCTTGTGCAGCATTAACTTGGCTTTGATTTAAATTTTCCCCATTTTTACTATAAGCGGAGTAAACGCCAGCTAAAGCTCCAGAACCATCAATTGGAATAGCACTAGTAACATAAATATTGGCATCTGCAATTCCAGCAGTTAGAGCAGCATTTTTATATTGATTAGCTGTAATCGTTGTAATATTATTATGACCTTGATAGTCAAGAATATGGACATTAATGCCGCTACCTTGAGCAGTTTTTTGAATCATTGCACTTGACCAAACACCTGAAGTGTTAGTGAAATTTGCACCGGAAGGATTAAGGTATTGAACTAAATCTTGACCAGTAATAGTTATGGTGTGATAGCTGTTGTCACTTAAAGGATTACTCAAAGTCTTTATTGTACCTTGGCGTTGGTTATCGGTAAGAGAAGTTCCTAGACAAATAACGGGGGAGTCGTCTGCTTGAACAATTTGTTTAGGCAGATTCATTCCCAATAGCCCTCCAAATAAGAGGACAGTAATTATTAGAATTGATTTTACTTTTTTCATAAGATTCATTAACTCCTTTTGCTGCACATATTATACTAAATCATTTAAGATAATAAATAACGTTATTACTTTTTTAACGTTTAGTTTATAGTATTTTTAAAATTTTAAAAATATTAAGATGGTATAATAATTTATGAGGGAGGGGTGCTATGATTCAGCAACCTGAGTTAACAGTCATTATGCCAATTTACAACGTTGAAAAATATATTAGTCGGGCACTAGATCACCTGGCTAAACAAGATAATATGAACTTTAAGTTGTTAATTGTTAATGATGGCTCAACGGACAATACAAAAAAGATAGTAGAGAGCTATCAAACGAAGTTTCGTTATATCCAAATTATTAATAAACCAAATGGTGGCTTATCTGATGCGCGCAATGTTGGTCTTGCTCATGTTGATACACCATATTTTACTTTTCATGATGGTGACGATTGGGTTGATGCTGGTTATACCAACTTTTTTATACAAGCGTTTCATGAACATCCAGAAGTAGCTATGGTCTCATGTGGATTTTGGCTAGATTACGAAAATAAGCTAGGTTCTACGCCAGTTACCAAAAAAGTTATAAACGGTATAAAAACAAAATTAAAAAGCTATCAACTGATTAATAATCCGTTAGGATCGTTGTTTGATAATCATATTTTGGGTACACCAGTTAAGGGTTATACTTGGAATAAAGGATATAAAATTTCTGTTGTACGGCAAAATCATTTATGCTTTATGGAGAATTTAGCATTCATGGAAGACCAAATTTTTAATGTGGAATATCTAGCTTTGACAGATGGCTTTTATTGCACTAGTCGGCCACTATATCATTATTGGCAACGCAAGGATAGTATGGTACACAATTTTAATTTAAAGATGATTCCTGATAATTTTAAAGCAAATTATATTATTGCCAAAATTATTATTCGTAGCTTATGGCAGGAACATAAAAAAGAAGATAATTCTAAGCAAAAACTAGTTGAAGCTAGTGAAAGGAATCGTCAATGATAGCAGAAGTTAATGGCAATAATTTATACTACAATAAACTAGGTCAGGGTGAACCGTTATTATTACTACATGGTCACCATTTTGATGGTGGAATGTTTGCACAAATTATTGCTCCGCTTGCCCTATATTACACAGTGTATGTGCTTGATATGCGGGGACATGGATTGAGCGAGGGAGAAATAGCGCAGCACTATCAAACAGAAGTTGCAGATATTGCTACTTTCATTGAAAAGATGGGAATTAAAGGCTGTTATTGTTTTGGCTTTGATGCGGGGGGATTGGTGGCGATGATGCTTGCTAGTCAAGATTCAAGCGCCTTTAAGAAATTAATGGTTGCCGGAGTGTTTGTCAATGGTAATGGCATTCGACCGTATCATTATTTAACCGAAGGCTGCCTGCGCTTCTTGCAATTAAATCGGGATAGTCGAGTTGAATTAACCGAAAGTTACCTTTCAGTTGATGCTTTAAAAGCAATCACTATTCCAACCTATTGTGTTGTTGGTGAGAAGGACTGGGTTAAAGTTGATCATGTTCGTTGGTATAGTCAGCTTATCCCTCAAGGGCAATTATTGATAATGCCAAGACAAAAGCATAATAGTTATGCTGTTAAGAGCTTTAAACTACTTGATTTAATGAAAAATTTTTTTAGAGACGAAAATTAAGATTATACAATTTGCTGGAAGGATATCTCCAGCTTTTTTAATTTCCGTCAATTTCTAGGCACTAGGAACTTTTTTAGTTATAATAGACTGAAAAGATGGTATTTTTGATAAAGAGGTAGTTATGAATAAAGAAGAAATTCTTCAATTAATGCATCCAATGAAATTAATCGGTTTAAGTGGAAATCCAGCTTTAAATGAAAAAATTGCTACAATTTTGAAAAAACCGTTGATTGAAACAGCGGTGCAGCATTTTAGTGATGGTGAAATTCAAGTTAATATTGGTGAAAGTGTTAGAGGATGTGACGTTTTTGTTATTCAATCAATTCAAGATCCAGTAAATGAAAACTTTATGGAATTAGAAATTGTTTTGGATGCACTTCACCGGGCATCAGCTCATAGAATAAATGTAGTTGTTCCATATTTAGCATATTCACGTTCTGATACAAAGACGCGGTCACGTGAACCAATTACAGCAAAATTGATTGCCAATCTGCTACAAATTACAGGATTAGATCATTTGATTGCATTAGATTTACATGCTTCTCAAATACAAGGCTTTTATAATGTGCCCGTTGATCATTTGCATGCGATTCCATTATTAGCACAATATTTCATTGATAATGGCATTGCAACTAAGGAAGATGATGATATAGTTGTAGTTTCTCCAGATCATTCTGGGGCTAAGCTGGCCCGAAATTTTGGTCAAATGTTTGATGCTCCGATTGCTATTGTTGACCAAAGACGCGCCCGTTATGATGCAGATGTTCACGATATAATTGGTGATGTTAAAAATAAAAAGTGTATTATTGTTGACGATTTAATTGATACAGGTTCAAGAATTTCATCGTCAACTAAATCAGTTATGGCTGCAGGCGCTAAGAAAGTATATGTTGCTTCAACACATGCCTTACTTTCACAAAATGCAACTGAAATTTTAAATGGGTTACCTATTGAGCAAATTGTAGTTACGGATACTATTAAGCATCAACATTATCCAGATCGTATGATTAGAATATCGGTTGATTTATTATTAGCGCGTGGAATTAATTATGTCTACAATGATCGTTCAATGCACTTATTAAGCGAAAGCGAACTGAAGTAATTTAATATTCTGGGAGGAATGTGGTAACAAAGTATTAGTACTAGTCAGAGGTTTTTGTTTTCTTTTTGTTTATTTATTTTATATCATTGATATAATAAGAATATAATGTATAGAAAACGGAGAAACTATGATGGCACGACGGAAAAATTATAAAAGAAGACGAATTATCTTAAAAAATACATTCCATTTAATAAGAAAGAATGGGATGGAAAATGTTTCTTTTCAAATGATTGCAGAGAAATCTGGAATTTCTAAATCACTTTTGCAATCATATTACCCCCATAAAGTTAAGTTGACCGATGATGTGGTCCGTAATATATTAAACACTTTAGATAAACAAGTTAATAAATTTAATCATACAAGTGACGGTACTGTTGGTGCACGTACTAAAGCATTTTTGTATACAATTGCAATGCTAGGCATTTATGATGAAGGCTTAAAGCGTATTATTAATGAAGTATTTAGCAGTAATGACACGCTTGATAATTGGAGCAGTATGGTTGAAGAATGGGTCAGAAAAAACCAAATTTTTGATGAAGACTATTTCAACCCACATGAAGTTGAGTATGGCATCGCCTTTGTTATAACTGGGATTGGCCGACTTTACTATAATAATAATACACAGTTTAATCTTTCTGCTGAGCAATTAGCAGATTATGCCACTAGTTCATTGATGTATAGTTTTCTACACTGTACACCGGATGAAATTAATCAGGCATTAAAAAAAGGACATGAGATTATTGCTTCAACTGACATCAAAGAAATTCATCATGCAATTGATACTATGTTTGATGATGATAAAGATATTGTTTGTTAGAAAGGAATAGCATGGCAAATGGCGCACGAAATAGTTTGCGTAGAGTAAATCCAGAACAAAATCTTCAGTACAAAAGGGTCTTATCCTTTTGTATTTTATTAATTGTGACATTGGTTATGACTACAGTAACTTTTCTCAATCCTTTTTTTATGAAAGGACAGCTGAGAACTAATAATAATGAAGCAGTTATTGTTCGACACGTTAACAATCATTTTGACGAGCTAGCTAAAGTGATTGGTGCTAATAAAGATGTAAATTCTAATTTATTGACTACTAAGCAAACGCAGCCCATTGCCGATCATATTATTGATTATGCCATAGGTGTTCCATGGTTTAAGTTTAATAATATCAAGTTGGCACAACAAATTTTGCATGATATTGAATTAAATATAGATCAAGAGGCATCTAGCGATGCCCAATTAGTACAAAAGAGACTCAAAAGACAAGGGAAGAATGCTCCATATGATGTAATAGATGCTTTTAATTTAGATTTAGTTACTTTGGGCGGAAACATTGCTTTTGTGCTATTGATTGTAAACATTATACTGTTTATAATGATAATTATCAGTTTACGTTCACTAATTAATGATATGTTAATGGTGATGAATTCTAAGACCTTAGTCCATACTGTTACAGCTGCTGGAATGTGGGCGGGGTTTTGGTTAATTTTAATATCTGGTATATTAGCTATGATTCCAATTATTGTTAATGTTGATGAGATAGCAGTCTTGGGATGTGTATTAGAAATTGGAAGTAGCATATTTTTAGATTATGTGATTGCTGGTGTGGTCTTGTATATTTTAAGTGCTATACCGTGGGAAATTAGTTCACCTAATAATTAAAAATAATGTTTAAACTATCTTACAAAAATATTTAGGTGTTCTTTGTATTATAGGAGTTGATGATGAAAGTTTATTTGGCTAACGCACTGTTTTCACAAGCAGAAATTAATTACAATGCTTACTTGGCAGAAAAAATTCGGCAATTAGATACTGCAATTGATTTATATTTACCACAAGAAAATAATGCAATAAATAATAAACAAGCCTATGCTGATTCAAAGATGATTGCTCAAGCAGATACAGAAAGATTGGTTAAGAGTGATTTACTAGTAGCAATTCTTGATGGTAATAGCATTGATAATGGTGTGGCAAGTGAAATAGGTGTTGCCTATGCTAAAAAAATCCCGATTATTGGTCTATATACTGATACACGGCAACAGGGAAGCGAAAATAAGCAAAAGTTAGCGGCGTTAAAGCAAGTGGCAGAAAATCAATTTCATTATGTTAACTTATATACTACTGGTTTAATTAAATTAAATGGTACTATTGTTACTAATGAAGCTGCCTTACTAGCAGAAATTGTAGCCGTTTTGAATAAGTTTTAATATTAAATAATCCTATCTTTGGCGATAAACATAATAAGTGAATTTTATGTTTCAATGAAGATAGGATTTTTATTGCGGCCTAAAAAGATATAAGCTACTCTTAATAATTAAGATTTAAAAAATAACTAGTTGATATTAAGGTTAATTCGTAAAGTATACTTTTAGTTTTATAAGCTAGGACGAATTTATTAAGTAACTAAGACGAAAATAATTAATTTTAAGTTATGATGGTAATTTTGCGATGAGGCAAAAACATTTATAAAAATTAACTAAATTACCATTATTCAGCTAGTTATTGCCGTATAATAAAAAAGTTAGAAAAAATGATAAGAGGTAGAAGCAATGACTAGGAAAACACAAGTTGGTCTTATTTTTGGTGGTAATTCTTCTGAGTATGAAGTTTCAATTATGTCGGGGCATAACATTTATAAGGCAATTGATAAAAGTAAATTTGATGTTCATCCTATATGGATAACTAATGATGGCTATATTGCAAGTGAGCAAGAATCATTAAAAGTTTTAGCAAATGCAGAATATAAGATTAAAAATCCGCATCAAGTAGCGAATATTTCTAACTTAAGTGAACTAGCTAATTTTCCAGAATTAGATGTATTTTTTTCCATTGTACATGGTAATTTAGGTGAAGATGGTAGTTTACAAGGTTTATTTAGGATTATTGATAAACCATTTGTCGGGGATGATGTTTTAGCTGCAGCGGTAACTATGGATAAAGAATTTACCAAAATTTTAGCGCAACGTGTAGGCGTTTCTGTGGCTGAATGGATTTCAATTAAACGTTTTGAATATGAAGATGAGCAAAATGCTAAACGTGATTATGATCAAGTTAGTGCAAAATTAGGACACGATTTATTTGTTAAGCCAGCTAACCAAGGTTCATCTGTTGGTGTACACCATGTAACTAATAAGCAAGAATTTGATGCTGCTCTAGCTGATGCCTTTCGCTATGATGATAAAGTTTTAATAGAAGAAACTATTCATGGTACAGAAGTTGAAACTGCTGTGCTTGGAAATGATCATCCAATAGTTTCAGGGGTTGGTCAAATTATTAATGCCGAGGGGACTTTTTATAGTTATGAAAATAAGTATGATGTTAATTCAACAACTAGTTTACAAATTCCAGCTGACTTGCCTGAAGAAACTATAGCTGAGATTAGAGCCAATGCTTTAAAAGTCTATCAAGTAACGGAATGTAGTGGTATGGCAAGAATCGATTCAACATTGCGCAAGAGTGATCAAAAAGTTATTTTGACAGAGGTTAATTCTTTACCTGGTTTTACTAATATTAGTATGTATCCTAAATTATTTGAAGTTGCAGGTATTCCTTATACTGAATTAATTACGAAATTGATTACCGAAGCCCAAAAAAGATATGAGCATAAAAAAAGCTTGCTACATAAAATAGATTAATTTGATTGTGCTAGAGGGAGTAATACTTTATGAGTGGTAATAAGCATGATTTTGAAGAATTAACCGCACCGGCAGCAACTGCTAAGGAATTACAAGTTAGTGTAGCAACTTTAAGAAAGTATTCTTTAATTGTTGAAAAGGTTACTGGCCAAGCAAATTATTATGCTAGAACTAAGCAGAATGCGCGGCTATATAGTAAGCAAGATGTTCAAGATTTACAAGATTTTCATCGATTAGCTCAAAAAAATGGTTTAACTTTATACGAAGCAGCGCAGCAAGTTTTTGCAGTTAGTTCAAAAGAAGTCAAAAAGACGGGCCAGACTAAAAAAAGCAAGCAAGAGGTAATGACATCTGCACAAGTGATGAAATTAATTGATGCCTTTCAGCAAACTATTAGCCAACAGAATACGGCACTGGAAAATTTACAAGAGCAGCTCAACCGGATTGAAGCTCAAAACCAAGAATTATTACAAAAACAAAATAGTCAAACTGAAAAGTTCGAGGATCTGGCAGATATTTCTGGGATAGTAACCGCTGAAGAAAGCCAACCCAAAGCACAGTTATTTACAGCTGAGCAAAAGCGCCAACAAATTGTTCATGATGAAAAGAAATCGTCTGAGCAGCTTCATGATGAAATTTTAGCTAAAGCTCAAGAAAATTCTCAAAAAACAGCTAGTGTTAATGAGCACCGAACGCTAATTGATATGCAACCTGAGACAGAAACTAGACATTGGTGGCAAAGATTTCTTAATCTATAAAATAAAGATTAGATAATATTGATCATAAGAAATTATAGTGAATTATGTAGGTTAGGATGTTGATTTTGAAAAAAATTAAGCAACGCTACTTGGTAGCGGTAATAGTGATGCTTATTGGTCTGATATTGACGGCTAGTATTTATTTTGCCACTAATATTTATACTAAAAATGACGTTGCAATAATTACCGATGAAAAAATCACGGATACTTTAGTCGAAAAAAATAAAGACGTATACGATAATAAAGATGAAACTAGAAAGCAAGTCTTGCATTTGAAAATTCTATCCGGTAAACATCAAAATCAAATGTATACAACAACTAACTTTTATTATCCATCACAGCTTGTAACCCAAAAGTATCGTCCAAAACAGCGAGTTTTTGTCAATATTAAAAAGAATGATCCAGCAATTCAAAATCCTAAGCGAGACTGGGTACTTGTCTTGGCTATGACAGTGATGACTACCTTACTTGTAGCAGTTTCTGGTAAAAAGGCACTGGGACTAATTTTGTCAATGCTCTTGAGTTGGCTACTTTTCTATTTTGTTATTATGCTGAATATTAAATTAAATGGTGCGTATATCGTCTTGCTATTTGCTGTAGCAGATATTGTGTTTTCCTTTTTCAGTTTATTAATTGTGCAAGGATATAATCGCAAAATGTTAGTGACCTGGTTAGCTACTTTATTAGGCGTTTTTATTTCTTTTGCACTATGTTATATCATCATGCGTTTAACAGGAGAGTCAGAAATCAAATATGAGACTGGTGACTATGCTACGCAAGATCCTCGCGGCATTTTTTTGGCCCAGACTTTATTAGGCATTTTGGGAGCAGTAATGGACGAGGCCACTGACATTGTTTCTAGTTTATATGAGCTGATTCAAACAAAAAAGGACATTACGACTAAACAGTTAATTAGGAGTGGACGGACCATGGGTCAGGAAATTATGGGACCGCTAATCAATGTTTTAGTTTTAATTTTTATGTCAGAAGCCCTACCTTTAACAATTATCTATTTACGTGATAACAATAGTTTTGGCTCAACTTTTGGTTTTACTTTATCTTTAGGTGTTACTCAAAGTGTGATTTCAGCCATTGGTATCGTGTTAACGGTTGTTTTTGCAACAGGCTGTAGTTTGTTATTTTTAGATAAAAACAAGTGGGAAGTGTGGCATAAGTAATGAGTACATTAACTGCTTTGGTAATAGTTTTGGCGATTTTGATGACGATTATCGGTGGCGAGACAGGAATCAGGAGCTTCTTTAGTGTATTAATTAATACGTTATTATTAATTTTATTAGCAGTTTTTATTTCCTGGGGTATCAATATTCCATTACTTATTTTGATTTTTATTCCACTCAAATTAGTGACTATCATTTTTTTAGGCACGCATGATTATCAAGTTGCTAAAAATTCATTTTACTCGTCAATGGTTGTTTGCTTATTAGTCAGTGTAATAATTTTAGGTTTTGAATATATTGCACAGGCAGCTGGACTTGGTCCTGAAGCTGGAGAAATTTTAGTAGGTTTATCACAGATGCCGGGTTTAAGTTATCCACTCATTGCTGTTGCCGTCGCTATTTTTTCAACTTTAGGTGCAGTAGCAGAAGCAGCTGTCGCAATTAGTTCTGGATTATTGGAAATTAAAAAGCATAATCCCAAGATTGCATATGATGAATTAAGGTCAAGTGGGACAAAAATCGGTAATGATGTTTTAGGAACAGCAATAAATACCATTTTGTTTGGCATGTTTGGTAGCTGCCTTTCTTTATTTTTATGGTATATTCGGTTAAATTATACTCTAGGTGAAATTTTTAATGAGAAAATGCTAGTTAATGAAGCCCTGATTATTGTGTATTCCTTAATTGGTGTAATATTAACGGTACCATTAACAACAAATTTTTTAGCAAAAAGTATGGTAAAACGTGAGGCAAAAAATGAAAACAAATGAAATAATTTTAACAAATTTTAATGGACGCAAATTTAAAATTCATCCATATATTTTGGATTCAATTGGTGATTTAATCAAGCCGCGGCATCCATTGGCAATTGTGATTCCAGGTGGGAGTTTTGATCACCTATCAAAGCGTGAAGGTGAGCCAATTGCCTTAGCTTTTAATAATTGCGGGTTTAACAGTGTTGTGATGGATTATAACCTGATTCAAGATGAAGGTGATATTTATCCAGATGCTGGCTTGGATGTTTTAACCACAGTAAAATATTTTCGTGATCACGCAGCAGAATATCAAATTGATGCCGACAAAATTGTAACAATTGGCTTTTCTGCTGGTGGTCATGTGGCAAGTTTTGCTAACAGTATGGCTAATTCGCTGGAATACCAAGATCGCTTTAATTTTACTGCCAAAATTGTGTTACCCAATAAAACTATTTTAGGTTATCCGTTGATTAATCTACATAAGATCGGCTTTGCTATCCCAAAAAGTGCAACCAATAAAGTACCATCAGATCAATTTGTGCTAAATAGCGCTATAGGGGTGACCTCTAGGACACCAGCTACTTTCATTTTTCATGCTTGGGATGATCCAATCGTTTTAGTGACTAACACTTTAGAATATGCAATGGCACTACAAAAGGAAAAAGTACCATGTGAAGTTCACCTTTTTAATAAAGGTGGTCATGGTTTTTCTTTAGCCCGGACAGATATGGTGACAAAGGGTCGCGAATGGCAAGATAATCCGCATGCAGCTCATTGGTTTAATTTGGCACAAGAATGGTTAAATAGTGAGTGGTTAAATAAATAATTCAGAAAGTATTAAAAATATTAATTTTTTTTCATAATGTCTTGAATTTAATTCATAAAAGCATATAATTATATACTTGAATCGAAAGAAAGGACATGATTTTTTGAAGCTAATAAAAATAAAAAAATTAACCGCAATTAATGGCTTACTAACTTTGACCAGTTTATTCATGTTGTTCTTTGGATTATGTGATCAAGTTAATGAGTCAAATCAATTGGTTCAAACTGACCAGTTAATTGCACTGACAAATAGTGATAATATAATTATTTTTACTGCGGTTATAGCATTAGTGATTTTTGGTTTTGCTTTTTTTGCGGGCTGGCTTAAGAGTTCGTGCAAGACTCGTTTATTATATGATAGAACTTAAGTATATTAGGAAGTTGTATTTAAATTAGTATAGTGCAACTTTTAGTTTGAAAAAGTAAAATTAAAAAGCAGGTTAGTAACTAACTAACCTGCTTTTTTTACTTAGGACAAATTAATATGAAAAATTTTTTAATACCAATGATGGATAAGCCAAAATCTTTTCGCATTAACCCATGACCCATAACGATTATATACATAATTATCGGCAATACGTTCTTGATTTTTAGGGGAATAGTTACCGCCTAAATATGCTAAATTAAGCTGGTATTTACCGTAACAAACGCCATTACGTGCATTGTAATTACCACCTGATTCGTGGCGGGCAATCCAGTTTTTAGCTGCCTTTTCTTTTTTAGATAATTTTTGTGCGGCTGCTACAGTTTGTATAGCAGTGTCCTTATGAGCTAATTCAATAATTGCAGTGCAGTTAACCGCTAAGGCTAAGGCTGTAATTAGTTTAAGCATAAATTTTTTACCTTTAATCAATTTGTCTTATACCTCACTAAGTAGTCTATTTAATACTACAGATACTATACCTAATTAATATTTCATTGCTGTTACAGAAAGAACACGCCTGCCTTACAATCCAGTTTTAATGATATTTAGATGTGATTTTGGTAAAATTTAGTAATAAGCTTTTTTCTAGGAGGTAAATTATGGCAACGAAACATTTTTATGAAACTTTTCATCCTGATCATTACGATTTATTCATTGATGTTAATCGAGAAAAGAAAACAATCGCTGGTACGTCAACAATAACCGGTGAAGTAATCGAAGATACTGTTTTAATCAACCAAAAGTATATGGAGGTTTCTTCAGTTAAGTGTGATGGTGCTGAAGTTCCATTTACAGTAAGTGATAAAGACGAAGCAATAAAGATTGACTTAGGTAAAAAAGGTAGCGTCAAGATTGAAATTGTTTATACTGCACCGCTAACAGATACAATGATGGGAATTTATCCGTCCTACTACATGATTGATGGTGTAAAGAAACAAATTATAGGTACCCAATTCGAAACCACAGCTGCGCGTCAAGCATTTCCCTGTGTGGATGAACCAGAAGCTAAAGCAACTTTTTCTTTAGCACTTAAGTATGATGAACACGAAGGTGAGACCACACTAGCTAACATGCCAGAAATAAAAGTCGAAAATGGTGTGCATTACTTTGAAAAATCTGTCAAAATGTCCAGCTATTTAGTTGCTTTTGCCTTTGGTGAATTACAATCTAAATTGACGAAGACCAAAGATGGTGTTGAAGTTGGTGTCTTTGCTACCAAGGCACACCAGGCTAAAGAACTGGATTTTGCTGTGGATATTGCTAAACGTGCAATTGAATTTTATGAAGATTTTTACCAGACTAAATACCCACTACCCCATTCATGGCAATTAGCTTTGCCAGACTTTTCAGCTGGTGCAATGGAAAATTGGGGCCTAATTACTTATCGAGAAGCAGCTGTTTTACTTGATCCAGATAATGCTACAGTTGAGCAGAAGTCTTATGTGGCAACGGTTATTGCTCATGAGTTGGCACACCAATGGTTTGGCGATTTGGTCACAATGAGATGGTGGGACGATTTGTGGCTTAATGAAAGTTTTGCAAACATGATGGAATATGTTTCAATAGATGCCTTAGAGCCTGATTGGCAAATCTGGGATAACGCATATCAAATTTCAGAAGTTCCCGCAGCGCTGAAACGAGATGCAACTGATGGTGTCCAATCGGTCCATGTTCAAGTTGAGCATCCCGCTGATATCGATTCATTGTTTGATGGAGCCATTGTTTATGCTAAGGGATCCCGCATGCTGGTAATGGTTAGGGCCCTGTTAGGTGATGATGCTTTACGCAAGGGACTTAAGTATTACTTTGACCAACATAAATATAGTAATGCAACCGGTGATGACTTATGGAATGCCTTATCAACGGTGACCGATTTAGATATTGGCAAGATTATGCATACATGGCTTGATCAGCCTGGCTATCCAGTTGTCAATGCACATGTTGATGAAAATGGACATTTAATTTTGCAACAAAAGCAATTTTTTATCGGTGAAGGTAAAGAAGTTGGTCGAACATGGGCAATTCCAATAAATGCAAATTTCAAAGCGCCACAAATTATGACGCAAACAGAACTTGACTTGGGTGAGTATAAAAAACTACGTGCAGAAGCTGGTCATGCTTTGCGGCTTAATGTCGGTAACAGTTCTCACTTTATCGTTAATTACGATGAAAAATTAATGGCCGATATTGTGGCCAATCTTGAACAGTTAACTGCAGTAGATCAATTGCAGCTATTGCAAGATTTAGGTCTTTTAGCTGAAGGGGGCCAGATTTCTTATGCTGAAATTGTGCCATTACTACCTAAATTTGCTACTTCAAAATCTTATATTGTTATTAATGCCTTATTTAATACCGCCCGTGAATTACGTAAGTTTACTAATCCGGGTTCTGACGAAGAGCAGAATTTAAAAGCTTTTTATAATCTTTTATCTGAAAAGCAAATTGCTCGTTTAGGTTGGCAATCAAATAATGATGTAGGCGATGACGCCTTAGTTCGTCCTTTAGCCCTATCAGCTGGCTTATATGCTGAAAATACGCAGGTTATTGAAGGCGGACATCAAATTTTTGCTAATAATAAAAATGATTTAGTTAAAATTGCAGCGTCTATTCGACCATATGTTTTAGTTAATGAAGTTAAAAATTATCGCAAGCAGGACTTAGTTGACCACTTGATTAATGAGTATCAAGTAGCAGTTGATCCTTATTATAAGGCAGATTTACTAGCCGCTATAACAGCTTCGCAAGATATAACAGATATCAACAAGATAGTGGCAGATTTTGAAAATGCGGATGTTATTAAACCACAAGATTTACGTTCTTGGTACTTTAATATATTAGCTAATGCTAAAGGACAGCAGGCTGCTTGGGACTGGTTGCGTAAAGAATGGTCGTGGTTGGAAAAAACAGTTGGTGGTGATATGGAATTTACAACTTATATTACGGTAACTGCTAGAGTTTTCCATACCGCAAATAGATTGCAAGAATTTACTAAATTCTTTGAACCAAAAATTAATCAACCAGGTTTAGGTCGTGAGATTCAAATGGATACTAAGGTAATTGCTACTAGGGTTAATTTAGTAGAACAGCAACAAGATGCTGTGAATAAGGTAATTAAAACGGTACTATCCTAAATAATTAGCTGGATAATAAAAAAGCACTATCAATTTGATAGTGCTTTTTATTATTAAATTTAATTGTAAATGATAACTGGTTCATGTTTGCTTATATTGCTCCATACGTGTTTGACTTCACTAGGTTTAATATTAACACAACCATGTGATCCACCACGTAAGTATGCTCTCTTACTCCAATCGCTACGCCAACTGGCATCATGAAAGCCACAACCACTTAAGGTGAATGGCATCCAATACTTAACTGGAGAAGCATATTTAGAGCCATCGTTGTTACGGCCACGTAAAGTTGCAGGAGATTGCTTATAATGAATGTACCAGACCCCTTCAGGTGTTACATTTGATTTGTTGCCAACTTTAGTTCCAGTAACAATGTCGTTTAAATGAACGGCAAGTTTACCATTTTTTACAACCCATAGTTCTTGTTTTTTTAAGGAAACTACAATATAGTTATTACCAATGCCATGATTAGTTTTACCGTATCCTAAACCATACGTGCTGTATCCTAAGCCATAAATATAATCTTTTCCATCTAAAGTTTTTGTCCCGTTTAAAAATGCCTGCTCAACAGCGGACTGGGCCTTCTTTACATAGATTCCCCAACCATAACTTTGATTTTTCACTGTAATTTTTTTACCAGATACTTGATTCCTAGTTGGGACAGCGAAGGTATAGTTTTGGTGGATTGTTGAAACAGCGCGGTCAATTTTATTTAGTTCAGCTACTAAGTTTTCGGAATTAGTAAAAGTATACTTCCCCTGCTTAAAGACGGCCTGATTAATTAGTTTTTTGGCTTCTAATTTATATGTTTTATTGGCAACTTTATAATTGACAATAGCGTCACTTACCGTTTGCATTTTTTTGTTAGCAGTATCTAACTCATTATTGGCAAATATGTAGTTCTGTTTACTCGGCATAGTAGTGTGTTGCTTTTTAAAAAAATTTGTTACTTGTTGTTTGTTAATTGTATCAATATTTGGGTCTCGTTCAGTGGAAACCTTGCCTTTTTCCAATACAATGACATTGTTTGCTTGTTTATTTATTTTTTTAGTAGCTTTGTTAATGGTTAACTTACCAACTTTTACGCCATAGATATTTACATTTGGATTAAAATGAGTCGTAGCAAACTTTTTAGCTTGCTCTTGTGCGGCAATATGGTTGTTATATGAAATAACTCCAAAAATAACGGCAAAGATTAATATAAATCCTGCCATGACTAAGTAAATATTATTGCGATTATTGTGTTTTTTTAGTTTTTTTCTTGATTGCATAAATTCACTCACTCTGTAAACATAATTTTCAAAAGTAGTCGCAAATACATTTTATCATCTATTGTAGTAGTAGTAAAACATTAGGAGGGAATAATGAAAGATACTGAGCCCTTAGTCTTTGATTTCAAACTTGCTCAAGGGAAACCTAATTCTTACCAAACAACGGTAATTAATGATAGTTGTCCATTTTGCAAAGTAGATAATTTAAAAGATATCTATGTTCAAAAAGGTGAAATGATTTGGCTGCACAATAAATTTCCCACTCTCCAAGATACAACGCAGACAATTATCATTGAATCTGGTGATCATTGCGGTGATATTACAACTTATTCGTGTAAGTATAACCGAGAATTGCTGAATTTTGCTTTAGAATGTTTTCGCGATATGAATAAACAACAGTTTAACTCAGTTTTATGGTATAAAAATTTTGGCCCTGCTGCTGGTGGTTCATTGGTTCATCCCCACATGCAAATTGTGGGACTAAAGCATAAAAATGGTTATAAATATATTTCAGCAAGTAATTTTAGTGGCATCTCATTATTTGCTAGTAGTCATGTAGAAGTAAATATTGCCACGCAGCCAGTTCAAGGATATATTGAAATAAATATAAATTTACTTAGTTTAGCAACAATTGATTTATGGGCTGATTGGATTCAAATAGCAGCAAAATATCTCTTAACTGAATTATCAAATGGACGGTGTAAATCTTATAATTTGTTTTTTTATCCCCGAAATGATAATGGTATATGTGCTAAATTAATTCCACGCTTTGTCACATCGCCTTATTTTGTTGGATACAAATTATCCCAAGTAGATGATAATGAAAAGCTGACCGAAGAAGCAGCAAAATTAAAAAAATTTTTTATTAGGAATCGGTCACATTAGATAAAGCGTAGTTTTTACTAAATATAATAAAATATGAGATTATTGTTGGTAAATTAAGTGAATTATGAATGATGTGATTATTTTGAGGAGAAAAAATGCAGAGAAAACAAACCAGAAATTTAGCAATTACTGCTTTATTTGTAGCAATTTTTTTGCTTCAAACTTTTGTGCCCAATATTGGTTATATTAGGATATTACCAGCCTTGCCGGCAATAACTACTGCCCCTTTAACAGTTGCTATTTATTCTTTATTAATGGGCCCCAGAGCTGGTGCCATCTTTGGCTTATTTTGGGGCGGACTTCGGCTTTGGTTAGCTATTACTCAACCAGGGGATATGGTCAGTTTGATGCTATTTCGTAATCCTATTATTGCAGTGCTTCCTAGTGTATTGGCTGGATTGTTTTCGGGTATGATTGGGCAGGCATTTGCACAAAAATCTAGCAGAATTAAAGAATTAAGTTATATAGGTGCCGGTGCGATAGCTTCTTTAACTAATACAATTATGGTTATTTTATTGACTAGTATTATTTTCATACCCAATTCTACCCAACTCATTGGTTATCTGGGGAATTTCGGCCGTAATATACCATTAATTGAGGTGCTGTTTCTTGCATTAGGTCTGAATGGGTTAGTTGAAATGATTTTTACGGCCATTGTAACGCCAATAGTTGTTTCACCGCTATTAAAAGTTTTACATCGGCTTAGTTAGTGCTTTAAAAATATTTTTTCAAAGGGTCTTTCACAAAAGAAAGGCTTTTTTTTAATTTATTGACAAATTTTACCAGTTATCTTATTGTATTAGATAAATAATACAATAATGAGGTGGAAATAATGACAATGATTCTACAAGTGGATCATGTGACCAAGGTCTATGGACAATCGGGTGAAAAACAATATCGAGCATTAAGACAAATTGATTTTACAGTTGATGCTGGTGAATTTGTAGCAATTATGGGGGCTTCTGGGTCAGGGAAAACCACTTTACTTAATATGCTGTCAACGCTAGATCAGCCTACTTCTGGTCATGTTTTTATTGACGGTCAAGATAATAGTGAACTTAAGGGCGATAAATTAGCCAACTTTCGTAGCCAGAAGATAGGTTTTATTTTTCAAGATTTTAATTTATTAGAAAATTTGACCAATGAAGAAAATATTGCCTTACCACTATCTCTGCAGGGGGTGACAGTTAAGCAGATTAATCTTTTGGTTGAACGAATTGCTACCAGATTGAAGATCAATCCAATTTTGGCTAAATATCCAGCAGAAATATCTGGTGGTCAAAAACAGCGAGTAGCAGCAGCTCGGGCTTTAGTACATAATCCGGCGATTTTGTTAGCTGATGAACCAACGGGTGCACTAGATTCAAAAAGTGCCAGAGAATTACTTGAGACAATGGCAGACTTAAACCAAAATGATCAAGTAACCACTTTAATGGTTACGCATGACCCATTTGCTGCTAGTTTTGCTAGTCGTATTTTATTTATTAAGGATGGAAAAATTGGTAATCAATTAGTTAAGGCTGATCAATCTCGAAAGCAGTTTTATCATTTATTAATTGATCAATTGGAAACAGGTGAATTATGATTTGGAAATTATCTTTAACAGGAATTAAGAAACGTTTTAAAGATTACTTAGTACTGTTTTCTGGTTTAATTGTTTCCAGCATGATTTTTTATATGTTCTTATCTATTGCCACTAATCCAGCTTTTCTTGCACATGATGTGAAAGTAGAAACGAGTATTGTAAAATTTATCTTTGCTTTTGGAATCATTCTTTTAGTACTTGTTACACTTTTATATTTAATTTATGCTAATTCATTTTTGCTGAGTATGCGTGAACATGATTATGGTATGTTTATGATGTTAGGTGCAAAAGGTAAGCGTGTCGGCTTAATTGTTTTTTTGGAAACATTTTTTACGGGCATCTTGGCTACGGGAATTGGAATCCTTCTTAGCTTTGGGTTAACATCAGTTATTAGCAACTTATTAATTAGTAAGCTTAAACTGGCAATTCTTCATTTTCAGGTAATATTACCAAGTGCTATTTTAGGAACAATAGGCTTCTTTATCGCTGTTTTCCTTTTTTGTTCTATAAGGAATGTTCATAAATTAATTCGTACGCCGCTTATTAGATTATTAACTGAGAATCAGCAGCCAGTTAAATTAAAAAGGCAACCACTAATTCGCCTAATTGAAACAATTTTAGGTATTATTTTATTAGCTGTAGGCTACCATGTTATGTCTTTGCCTTCTAGACAAGTTCATATCATTATTTCTACGGGATTCGTTACGATAGTTTCAGGTTCATATTTTATTTTTGCTGGCTTTTTCAATCTAATTATAACTTTTTTGAGTAGGAAGAAAAATTTTGCTTATCATGGTTTGCGTATTTTTACTTTGGGGCAATTGAAATTTCGTTTGTATGAGTATACGCGAATTTTAACTTTAATTTCGCTGCTTTTTGCGTTAGCCCTTGGTGCAATTACTGTGGGTTTAAATTTTGATACAGTAAAAGAAGTCGCTAAGCAAAGTACCTATTATGATTCAGTTGTAGTCAGCGGTAAGCCAGAAGTTAAAAAAGAAGTCGCTAAACTAAATATTCAGGCAAAACAAACTTATAATTATAAGGAAACAAAGCGATATCTTTATTTTAAGCAAACTCAGTTTAAAGATAATCCGCTTAAAGAGCTCAAATTTTATCTAAAAAATGAGCAGCCGTTATATAAAGTACAAAAATTACCGACACATGAATTAGCGCATTCGGGTACTGCTGCTAATAATAATCTGAAAGATATGTTAATTAATGGCAGCGAGAAAAAAATTCGCTTGGTTTCACAAACTAAATGGCAAAGGCTACAAGGTAAGCGTAGATTTATAACTTTACTGAATGTTAAAGATTTTGATTATGATTATCCAATATTATTGCGAATTCAAAAATTGCAGTTACATGAAAACCCAAAGTATTCCGCGATTTATGATAGAAGTAAGCCAAATAATTATCAGCTACTAATTAATTTAGCTAGTGGGTTTGAATTTATGGGCTTTTTCTTAGGGATTGCTTTTTTAACTATGCTTGCTTCGACTTTAATGTTTAAGGTTTTGAATGAAGCTAGTAGGGATAAGGCCCGTTATCAAATGTTAAATAAAATTGGAATTAGAAAGCAAATACTTAAACAGTCAATTAACTATGAAATTGGGACTTTATTTTTATTGCCAGCTAGTTTGGGAATAATCGACGTTTTGTTTGGTTTACAACTTTTCCGCAGTTTATTACCAGATCCGTATCATAATATCTGGCTACCATTTATAATTTTTGGCATTTTATACTTGTTATATTATCTTTTGACCGTCAAGTTATATAAAAAAGTGGTATTGGATTATAAATAAAGCGTATCTAAAAAGGTAACATATCATGTTACCTTTTTTAGATAGCAAAAAATAATTTAATATTTAAAAATAACTTGACAATATAATAATTATTACTTATAATTCTAAATATTAAATTAAAATTATTGGAGGTTACTTTAATGAAAACTAAATGTTTTAATATTCAACCAAACATTGGAGTAATTGCCATCATAAACTTAGTAGCCGTGTTGATTATTTGCTGTAGGACTTAATTCAAAAGAAATTACTAGTGTAGTTTAAGTTTGTTAAGTCCTTGTTTGCATTTTATGAATGGGGCTTAACTAACAAATTAATTAAGCCTCATTCAGTTCAATGAATGAGGTTTTTTGATGGCTAACAGTCAATAAAAAGGAGAAAAAATGAAAAAAATTAAAAGAATACTGGGTTTGATAACGCTAGCAGCCATGATGCTAACGGGTTGTAGTATTGCCAAAAACAATAACAGTAGTGGAACTCACCAAGACAAGGAGACAATTAAAATTGGTGTCAATATGGAACTGTCCGGCGCAACTGCTGGTTATGGAACTGCAGAAAAGCAGGGTATTCAATTGGCTGCTTCTGAGATAAATAAAGCTGGCGGAATTAATGTTAATGGGCATAAGAAAAAAATTAAGCTAATTATTCACGATAATAAATCTTCAATTGCTACGTCTGCTTCTGTAGGGACTCAATTGGCTACTAAAGATAAGGTAGCAGCAATTGTTGGCCCAGCAACCACTAATGCTGGTACAGCACAAATTCCTAATATTACTAAGGCGGCAGTTCCTTTTATTAGTCCATCTGCAACTGATCCAAGTTTTACCCTACAAAAAAATGGTAAAGTCCAGCCTTATGTGTTTCGGACTTGTTTTCAAAATAATATCCAAGGTGAAAATGCTGCCAAGTTTGTGACAAATAAATTAAAAGCGAAGAAAGTAGCAATCTATGCAGATAATTCAAGTGATTATGGTACTGGCTTAGCCAAAGCTTTTAAAGAAACATATAAAGGGAAAATAGTTGATAGTCAAACTTATTCAGCGGGCGATAAAGACTTTAATGCAGTGTTAACTTCTTTTAAGGCTAAAGGCATCGATGCTATTTATGTGCCAGGCTACTATACTGAAGTTGGTTTAATCATTAAACAAGCCCGGCAAATGGGGATTAAGGTACCAATTATTGGGGGAGATGGAATGGTCGACCCTAAGCTTGCGCAAATTGCTGGTGCGCAAAATGCAACTAATATCTATTACACTACACCGTTTTCAACCCGCTTAGCAGCAAAAAATCCAGTCGCAGTGAAATTTATGATTGCCTTTAAGCAGCGTTACAAGGTGGGGACTTCAGCTTTTTCAGCTTTAGCCTATGATGCGGTTTATATGATTAAGACGGCTATTGAAGAGCAAAAAGCTGATGATTCGACTAAGTTGACTAAAGGATTAGCTAATATAAAAGATTTCAATGGCGTTACAGGCAAGATTACAATTAATAAGACACACGATCCAGAAATGCCAATTGCAATTGAAGAGATGACTAATGGAAAAGTAAGTAATTCATTTAGTGTTAAGTAAGATTAAAGCAAAGTTAAAGGAGTGATTAGTTTGCAAACTTTTCTTCAACAAATTATCAATGCACTATCACTAGGATCAATCTATGCCTTGTTGGCCTTAGGGTACAGTATGGTCTACGGGATTATTAAATTAATTAATTTTGCTCACGGTGATATTTATATGCTTGGCGCATTTACAGCCTATTTTGTAATTAATATCTGGCACTTCAATTTTATGACTGCTCTTTTTGCAGCAATGGCAATTAGTGCACTTTCAGGGGTATTGATTGAGTATTTTGCTTATCGACCATTACGTAAATCACCGCGTATAGCAGTTTTGATTACAGCTATTGGAGTTTCCTTTTTACTTGAAAACGGAATGTCATATTTGGTGGGTTCAAACGCACGTAGTTTTCCACAAGTAATTGCCCAGGTTAACTACAGTATTGGGGGTATTTTAATCTCTAATATTCAGATTTTAATTTTAGGGATTGCTTTAATTTTAATGGTTTTATTGCAACTAATTATTAAAAAAACTAAAATGGGTCGCGCAATGCGGGCTGTTTCGGTTGATCCAGATGCAGCTGAACTAGTTGGTATCAATGTTAACCAGACAATTTCGTTTACTTTTGCATTAGGATCAGCATTAGCAGGCGCAGCCGGAATTTTAATTGGAATGTACTATAATTCAATTGACCCGCTTATGGGAATGACACCGGGCATTAAAGCCTTTGTAGCTGCTGTTTTAGGTGGGATAGGTTCAGTTCCAGGGGCAGCTTTCGGTGGCTTTTTAATCGGAATTTTAGAAACACTTTTCCAATCAGTTGGACTGTCTGCGTATAAGGATGCAGTTGTGTACCTAGTATTGATTGTAATTTTGCTCTTTTTACCAGCGGGTATTTTTGGCAAAAATATTAAAGAAAAGGTCTAGGTGGCAAGATGAGAGCAAATTGGAAATATATATTGTCATGGCTAATAATGATGATTGCCG
The DNA here is from genome assembly GCF_003692905.1 of Lactobacillus sp. ESL0225. NCBI lineage: Bacteria > Bacillati > Bacillota > Bacilli > Lactobacillales > Lactobacillaceae > Lactobacillus > Lactobacillus sp. ESL0225. The sequence continues at coordinate 92,380 of NZ_REHK01000003.1, forward strand.
GTTTTTACTTAATTAATATCTTAATTATGGTTGGCGTGATTGATAGTTTTATTGAGAATATGCTGGTAATGATTGGTATTAATATTATCTTAGCGACTGGACTTAACTTAATTATTGGTTTTAGTGGGCAATTTTCACTGGGGCACGCCGGCTTTATGGCAATTGGTGCTTATACTACTGCAATTATTACGCAACATTTTGACAGTGAATTGGGTTTTATTATCTCGCTTATCGTGGGAATAGTACTAGCAAGTATCATTGCCCTAATTGTAGGTACAGCAACTTTTATTCGACTCAAAGGTGATTATTTAGCAATCGCTACTTTAGGTGTGGCGGAAATTATTCGTAATATAATTAATAATTTAAAAATTACCGGTGGCTCAGCTGGGATGTTCAATATTCCCCCACTAAGTTCATGGCCAACCGTTTATATCATGGTTTGTTTAACAACAATTGTTTTATTAAACTTTATTCGTTCGCGAAATGGTCGAGCAATTAAAGCGGTACGTGAAGATGAACTTGCTGCCGAAGCAATGGGAATTAATACAACAAAGTGGAAAGTGGAAGCCTTTATTCTAGGTGGAGCTACAGCAGCGATTGCTGGCAGTATGCAAGCTGCATACGTTCAAACAATTTCTCCTTCTAATTTTGGTATTATGGAATCTATTTCAATTCTAGTAATCGTTGTTCTAGGTGGTGTAGGCAGTATGACGGGAACATTTTTAGCCGCGATTGTTTTAGGAATTTTGGATACAGTCTTACAAAATTTTGGTGCACTTCGGATGGTTATTTATGCTATTGCCCTTATTTTAATTATGCTCTTTAAGCCATCTGGACTTTTAGGTAACTGGGAATTTTCTTTTAAAAAAATTATACCGACTAATAAGAAAGAGAGGGACTAGGGCATGGAACACTTATTGCAAGTTGAGCATGTGGTTCGTAAATTTGGCGGATTAACAGCTGTTGATGATGTATCGCTTTATCTGAATGAACATGAATTGGTTGCTCTAATTGGACCTAATGGTGCCGGTAAGACCACCTTATTTAATTTATTGACGGGCATGGTTCCAGCAACTAGTGGCGTTATAGATTTACAAACTAATAAGCAAAAATATGATTTGACTCATAAAAATGCAACGCAAATTGCTGATTTAGGCTTGTCGCGTACTTTTCAAAATATTAGACTATTTAAAAATTTATCAGTAATGGAAAATGTTTTAACAGCGATGACTAGTAAGTATAAAGAAGGGTTCATGACAGCTGTTTTACGCTTGCCTAGTTTTTACAGAACCGAACAAGAAATGAAAAGTGAAGCGCATCAATTATTGAAAATTTTTGACTTATCCGCTGAGGAACAAACGTTAGCTAAAAATTTACCTTATGGGATACAACGGCGTCTAGAAATAGTTCGCGCTCTAGCAACACATCCCCAAATTCTCTTTTTAGATGAGCCAGCAGCTGGAATGAATCCAGAAGAAACAGCAGATTTAACCGATTTGATTAAATATATCCAAGAGCAGTTCAAAATTACTGTATTGTTAATTGAACATGATATGTCATTGGTAATGAATTTAGCGCAAAGAATTTATGTGCTTGATCAAGGGAAAGTTTTAGCATCTGGAGAGCCGGCGCAAATTAAAGCAAATCCTCAAGTGATCAAGGCATATTTGGGAGAAGGTGCTGATTAGATGGCAATGTTAGAAGTTCAAAACTTATCTGTAAACTATGGTGTCATTCAAGCTGTTAAAGGAGTTAGCTTTAATATTAATCAAGGTGAAATTGTGACCCTGATTGGGGCAAATGGTGCAGGAAAAACGACAATAGTTAAGACTATTTCTGGTTTGTTAAAGCCCAAAAGTGGGGAAATTATTTATCAAGGAAATGAAATTCACCGTAATAAAGCCCCCCAAATTGTCCAAGCCGGTATTTCACAAGTTGCGGAAGGTCGTCATATTTTTGCTGGCCTGACCGTAATGGAAAATTTACAGCTAGGTGCTTTCTTACAAAAAAATCGCGCCGAAATTGAACATAGTTATGCTGAAATTTTTGAAAAGTTTCCTATTTTGAAAAAAAGACGTAATCAAGATGCAGCAACATTATCTGGTGGCGAGCAGCAGATGTTAGCAATTGGGCGCGCGTTAATGGTTAAGCCTAAGCTACTCTTACTAGATGAACCTTCAATGGGGTTATCCCCTTTGTTTATTCAAAAAATTTTTGCAATTATTAAGGAATTAAATGAAAAAGGAACGACAATTTTATTGATCGAGCAAAATGCTAAGCAAGCTTTAGCGATTGCTGATCGCGGGTATGTTTTGGCTACGGGCACGATTCAGTTGTCTGGAACGGGGCAGGAACTACTTACTAATCCTGAAGTACAAAAAGTTTACTTTGGCGGCTAGTTATTTTTGCAAATAGCCAAATAATCTAAAAAACCAGGGCAATTATGTCCCTGGCTTTTTAGATTTTCATTTTATTATATGAAATAACTTTTTGACTTGAATCAGTCATATGCATGATGGTGATTGATGCGTTGCGTGGTCCGACACTAATATCATAATCCCCAAAGCGTGCGGCAATACTGCGAATTGTAAAACCATGGGTAACCAGCAAAATATTTTCTGCACCATCAAGTTGATGGATTAGTTTAAGGCCCTGATCAAGTCTTGACCAATATTCTTTAGCATTTTCTGCTTCGTGAAAGGGATCAGCTTCTTTAATCCAATCCTTGATGGTGTCAATCGATTCGTTTTTAAAAATGTCATAATGGTTCTGATAGCCATGTGGTCCACCAATCATTTGCCAAGCCATATCTGTATCCATGCCTTCGAAATAGCCATAAAATTGTTCACGAAATAAGGGTGTTGCTAGATGTTGAATTTCGTCGTGATTAATGTTGTGCTTAATAATAAAATCGCAGGTATCATTAGCTCGTTTTAAATCACTAGATAAGGCAATATCAAAGGGGATATTTTTAAGTATTTCACCTGCATGTTCGGCTGTCGCAACACCTGTTTTGGTTAGCGGTGTATCACACCATCCTTGCATTTTATTATAACGATTTATATAAGTTTGACCGTGGCGTATAATGTAGATTCTTTTCATGATTCTTTCCTTGCACTTTTAATTATTTATGATAGAGTTTTTTGGCATTGGCAATATCAATTGGCTCGATGGGATAAAGTGACTGGGTAGGATACATCACTGATTTTTTTATATTGTTATGTTTAAGACCAATTGCATGACCTAATTCGTGCTCAACTGTATTGACAATCCGATCATAATTATAATAGTAATTAGAAAAGTTTTGTAAATAATAGATATTTAAGTTAACAGCTGCTTCATATAGAAAGCCAGTTTTAAGATAATATTGAAAGGTGGTAAAACCGGCATAGTTAGTGTAGGGATGATATACCTGACTAATTGTAATGTCGGCCTTTTTCTTATTTTTAGTTTTACTGAATGTAAAGACTCTAGTTCTATTCCATGCACTAATTGCATCATTAGTGGCAGAAATCATGTCTGGATTATCATTTAAATCGATGTAAACTTTGGCTCTAGGCTTTTGCCAACGCCAGTGATTGCCGGTAACGGCTTTAGTTTTACTATTTTTACTAGTCTGCTTTGACTTTCGCGCATAAACAACCTGGCTATTGCATTTAATAATTGATAAACTTTCATCAAAAATAAAATTGCTCAAAATTATCACAGTCATGAGCGCACAAGTTAATTTGACTAGAAAATAGTTAAAACTTTTCATATTACTCAACTCCAATTTACTTTAAATAAAAAATGCCAATGCTATTAATCAAATTATAAACATAATTAGATTAACTTTCATGATTTTTCATATTTTTTACAAATAAACTAAAGAATTATATATTAATCCGATTTCATGTTAAAATAATATGCAAGTTTTGAGAAAATAGGTGACCTTATGACAAATGCGATGGATGATAAAGAGTTTGAACAAAATCATCTCAAACAAATTTTAAAAATGATTAGAGCCAAAAAGTCTGAATTGTCTTCATCAATAAAATCTGCTGCGGGAGAAGCTAAGGAACTTAATTCTCACTTTTATGATGATGTAAAATTAGATTATGATGGTTATTCTACGTCAATGGAAACAGCCTTGTCTATTCATCAGCAGCAGCAATTGCTTGATGAACGTGAAAATGCTTGGCAACATGCGGCTAAACAGTTGGGAATTGTGCAAAAGCTAGAGAAGCGACCTTATTTTGCGCGCGTAGATTTTAAAGAAAATGGTCAACAATTAGAGACTATTTATATTGGGTTGAGTTCATTTGCAGATAAGGACAACCATTTTTTGATTTATGACTGGCGTGCACCAATTTCTTCAATTTATTATGATGGTAAGTTGGGGCAGGTTTCTTACATGTCACCTGAAGGTGAAATTACAGTTGAAATGAGTAAAAAACGCCAGTTTATGATTGAAGACGGTAAGATTATCAACATGTTTGATACCGATGAATCAATTGGTGATCAGATGCTTTTAGAGGTACTAGGGGAAAAATCTAGTACGCAAATGAAATCAATTGTTACAACAATTCAGCGCGAACAAAACAAAATTATCAGAAATACTAGCGCGGATTTACTTTTTGTTCAAGGAGCAGCTGGTTCAGGTAAAACATCAGCTATTTTACAAAGAATTGCCTATTTGCTATATCGTTATCGTGGTAATTTGAAAAGTAGCGATGTCATTATGTTTAGCCCTAATCAGTTGTTCAATGACTATATTAAAAATGTATTACCCGAAATGGGTGAACAAAATATGGTTCAAATGACCTATTGGCAATTTGTGGCTAGACGCTTACCAGGCATGGAGGTAGAGAATTTATTTGACCAGTTTGAAGATCAGGTTGCTGATTCGGCAATTAGTCGTTTGAAAGATTCGGCGCACTTTTTTAAGCTGATGACTCATTATGCTAAATATCTTAATCAACATGGGGTCGTTTTTAAAAATATCTATTTTCGTAATCAAAAGCGTCCTTTTTTTGATAAAGAAAAAATCGGCGAAATTTATTATTCATTCAACGAAAATTATAATTTAAGTAATCGAATTGACGCAACACGTGAAGAATTAATTAAGCTTCTTAATCGAAAGATTAATACTGAAGCTAAGAAAAATTGGGTGGCCGAAGAAATTCAAAATTTAAGTCGTGAACAATTAATGCAATTATACGATCATCCAGATCAAGAATTTGAATCAGAAGAAAAAGAAGAAAAATTCTTAAGCCGAAAAATTGTAATTAAGTCCTTAAATAAGGTGTTTCAGCAGATTAAGCGCAATAATTTTATTAACATGCGTTTACAATATCTCAATTTCTTACGGGCGGTCCCTAAAATGACTGATTTATCCAAGTGGGGAATTAGTTTAGCCGATTGGTCTAAGCATATTATAAGTGTAAAAGAAAGTTTTACTAAGCATTATATCCATATGAATGATGTTTCAGCATATCTTTACTTATATGATTTGTTAACGGGACGACATGTTGACTATGAAATGCGCTATGCTTTTATTGATGAGATTCAAGACTATACTCCCTTCCAATTATGTTATTTGAAATATAACTTCCCACGGGCCAAATTTACCATGTTGGGTGATCTGAATCAGGCTATTTTTACTAAAGATGAGAGTAGCACTTTGCTGAAACAAATTAGTAATTTATTTGATCCTAAAAAAACCACTGTGGTGCAGTTGACTAAGTCATATCGATCAACCAAACAATTAACGGACTTTACTAAGCAAGTTTTGCGTCAAGGTGAGAAAATTGAATCGTTTAATCGACAAGGACCAAAACCTACTCTGTGGCAAAGGTCAGATAGTGAAGCTATCCATGTCTTAACCGAAATTCTTAAGCAAAATAACATAGATAAACTGACTACGGCAATTATTACGAAAGATTTAGCTAGTGCGCAAGTTGTTGCTCAAAAATTAAAAGCCAATGGAACTAAAGCAGTTTTGATTGCTACAGCCAATCAGCGGTTAGTTGATGGTACGTTAGTCGTTCCATCCTATCTGGCCAAAGGCTTAGAATTTGATGCCGTAATTATGTGGGATGCTTCAAAGGATAATTATCATAAGCTTGATGAAACACAACTAGTTTATACAATAACGTCACGGGCAATGTATAAGCTTGATATTATTTATACGGGTGAAAAAAGTCCCTTGCTCGATGTTGATCAACATACTTATATTGAAAAGTAGGTAGCATAAATGATAGATAGGAAAGATTTTTCATTTAAAAAAATTGCTGATATGTCTGGACGTGAAATGTTCTGTATTGAACGCTTACGCGCAGATACATTTGTTTGTGAACAAAAAATTATTGATCCCGAGCTTGACGATCAGGACCTAGAGGCAATTCATGTTTTTCTTTTGAATCAAAAACAAACTAGGGCATTAGCGGTTTGTCGTATTTTTGTAGAAAATAATAAGTGGATGCTAGGTCGAGTTGCTGTTGATAGTAATTTACGTGGGCAACATCTTGGTGCAGAAATGATGGCGCAAGTACATAAATACTTAAGACAAAAGGGGATAAGCCAATTATATTGTCATGCCCAGCTGCAGGCTAAGCCTTTTTATGATTCTTTGGGCTATCAGGCACAAGGTGATGTATTTGATGAAGCTGGTGTAAAACATATTATGATGTATTACAATTTATAAATAAAAACTCGTATATCGATACGAGTTTTTATTTTGGAAAGAAACTATTCTATAAGACTATTCAGTTTTAGTTAATGTTTTAGCCTTTTAGAATGGGGTACTGTTTTTGTTTTATAATAGAATAAAATAAATTTAGGGAAGCATATTAATGAAAAATTATTTACGTTTTAAGCGGGACGAATGGGCGGCATTATCCCCTGAAAGCAAAGTCCAAGTCACACCGGAAGAACTTACAAAAATCAAATCTTTAGGTGACGTTATCAATTTAACTGATGTTCAAGAAATTTATAGTACATTGGTTTCATATCTTTATTTAATGTATCAAGAAAAATGTTCCTTACAGCAAAAGCAACGGGAATTTTTATTGCAAAAGGTGGATGCTGCACCGTTTATTATTGGTATTTCTGGATCAGTTGCGGTTGGTAAATCCACTATAGCTCGCCTTTTACAGATACTCTTAAGCCGAACGTATCCTAGTTTAAAGGTGCACTTAATGACGACAGATGGCTTTATTTACTCTAATCGCGAATTAAAAAGACGTAATTTGTTTGAACGCAAGGGTTTTCCCGAAAGCTATGATATGAACCTACTTAGTGATTTTCTGCAAGATGTATTAGGTGGAAAAAAGGAAATAGCTTACCCATTGTATTCGCAAGAGTTAAGTGATATTGTTCCAGGTAAGTATGGTCATGTAAAACGACCTAATATTCTGATTATTGAAGGTATTAATACTTTGCAATTACCAACTAATGGTCAAATTGTAACCAGTGATTTTTTCGACTTTTCGATTTATGTTGATGCACAAGAAGAATTAATTGAAAAATGGTTTATGCAGAGGTTTATTCGGGTGTTAGAACTCAATAAAAATAATCCAGATAATTTTTATTACAAAATGGCCAACGGTCCACGGCAAGATGCTTTGCAACTGGCACAAGATACATGGCAGATGGTCAATTTGGTTAATTTGCGCGAATATATAGCTCCGACTAAACAGCGTGCAGGCTTGATTTTACATAAAACTGCTGGTCACATTATTGATCAAATTTATCTTAAACAAATCTAGCTTATAAAGTTTAATTATCAAGGAGAATATAATGTTAATTTTGACAAAAAATGATATTGAAATGTGTTATTCAATAAAAGATTGTATCAGTGCAGTACAGGATGCCTTTGAATATTTTTCTGCAGGCAAGGTTGATGTTCCCCTAAGAACCCAAATTGTTAAAAGCAACGGTAAAGATAGTTTTTTATGTATGCCAGCTTTTTGTGAAGCATATAATGCTGCTTGTGTAAAAGTTCTGAACATGTTTCCCGAAAATATTAATAAGGGTAGATCATCGATAAATGCCCAAGTATTAAATATTGATACTCAAACTGGTGAAATTAATGCAATTTTGGATGGTAATTATGTGACACAATTACGAACGGGCGCTGCATCTGGTGTGGCTCTAAAATACCTTGCTAAAAAAGATTGCCATAAGGGAGCCTTAATTGGGACGGGTGGTCAAGCTGCTACGCAGTTAGAAGCAATGTTGCTTATTTGCAAGCCAGCGTTAGTTCAAGTTAGTGATTTAGATTTTGCAAGAGCAACAAGATTTGCACAAGAAATGCAGCAAAAATTTGCTAAATATCAGACTAAAATTATGGCGGTTGAATCAGCTAATACTGCAATTAAAGATGCTGATGTTATTATTTCAGTGACGCCTTCAACTACACCGGTTTATGATGCTAGCTATATTAAAGCAGGCACAACTATTTGCGGTGTAGGTTCTTATCAGCCACAGATGGAGGAAACTCCAGCGGAGTTAGTAACTAGGGCTGATAAAATTTATTTTGATTCGCAAGCGGCAGTTTTAGCTGAATCTGGTGACTTGATTATTCCTTTAAATAAGGGGTTAATTTCGCAAGCCAAGCTTACTGGCGAAATCGGTCGTGTAATTAGTGGCGAACTTGTAGGACGTGAAAATGATCAAGAAGTAATTTTCTTTGAAACAGTAGGAATAGCTGCGCAAGATTTAATGACGGCTAAAACAATTTATCAAAAAGCTGTTGAGCAAAAAATTGGTAGTAAGCAAAATTGATTATATTAAAGAAGTAAAAATAGTAAAAAGTAAAGTAGTTAATGTCTGCCATAATTTAACTATTTTTGTAGCGAGAAGGACAAGTTTGCTATAATTAATTAGATGAATAAGATTTATTTATGATTGATTAAAAAACTTATATTGCCTCCAGCGAGGACTTAGTTATTTTTAGTCATTTCTAATTAAGCATTTAAGGAGTAAAAAATTGGTACAGGCAATTAATTTGAAAAAGGGTATGGTTTTTAATCAGGATGGTAAGTTGATACGGGTCTTAAAAGCTAACCATCACAAACCAGGTAAAGGAAATACCGTTATGCAAATGGATTTGCGTAATATTGAAAGTGGAGCAGTAGTTCATAAAACAATGCGACCGACGGAAAAGGTTGAACTAATTGATATTACTAAAAAAAATGCCCAGTTTTTGTATAATGAAGGGGATACTTATACCTTTATGGATTCAGAAACTTACGAACAGTATGAAGTTACTAGTGAAAAATTGGGTGACGACAAGCTTTACTTAATTCCTAATATTCAAGTGCAACTTGAATTTGCTAACGATAGTAACCTTCTAGGGGTCGAACTTCCAGCAACAGTAGTAATGAAAGTAGTGCATACAGAACCTGGAATTAAGGGTGCCACAGTCACTGGTACAGGTAAACCAGCAACTATGGAAACTGGTCTAGTTGTGCAAGTTCCTGATTTTATTAAAGATGGAGAAGAATTGGTAATTAATACGGCTGAAGGTGTATATAAGTCAAGAGCTGAAGTTGGAAAATAATCTTTGATATAGATTGGTTATTTTAATAATAGCGCTTGCATAAAATAATATTTTGGGTATAATTATATATATAAAATATTAAAAATGGATTATTACTCTTTGAGGCATTACCATTAGATGAAGTACTTCGTGTGCTTCCTAATTAGTAGTGTTTTAAAGAGTTTTTTGTTTTGGAGGAAAATTTTGTTTAAATTTTTAAAGAAAAAAAAGCGAGAATTTAAAATAACAGCACCGGCTTCGGGGACCTTAATCAACCTTTGCGATGTGCCTGATCCTGTTTTTTCACAAAAACTAATGGGTGATGGTTTCGCAGTTAAATTGAATAAAGATGAGGAAATTATTCATGCTCCGATAGAGGCAAAAGTTGTCTCCTTACCTGAAAGTAAGCATGCAGTTGGATTAGTTACTGCTGATGGTGATGAAATATTGCTTCATATTGGAATTGATACGGTCAATTTAAAAGGGCAAGGGTTTACGGCTAAGGTTAGACAAGGTGACAAAGTTAAGCAGGGGCAAGCACTTATTAGGTTAGATCGTGATATTTTAGCTAAAGAAAAAGCAGATTTAACAACGATGGTTATTTTAACTAAGCTAGATTCTAATCATCAAAATTGGGATTTTGTTAAAGAATTTGGTGACCAAATAACTGAACAAGATGAAGAATTAGGCAATAACATTTATGTAATTTAGGGGACGCTAATGCAAGTTATTAAAAAAATTAATAATAACGTGGCAATTTGCTTAGATCAAAATCATGATGAATTGGTAGCATTTGGTAGAGGAATAGGTTTTCCAAAAATTCCATATGAATTAACCGACCTGAGCAAAATAAGAATGACTTTTTATCGTATTGATACATACAATTTCAAGTTGATGAAAGAAATTCCTGAAAATATTTTAGATGTAAGTGCGGAAATTATTAAAAAGCTCAAGCTGTACTTAAACATGATCTGAATCAAAATATTCTTTTTAGTTTAGCTGATCATATCAATTTTGCTATTAAGCGTTCAAAAAATAATATTAAAGTTAACTACCCTTTTTCTTACGACATTCGTTCATTTTACCCTAAGGAATATCAAATAGGGGAACTAGCTTTAAAGTTAATCAAAAACAAGTTAGATATTCAGTTACCGCTAGAAGAAAAAATTGCAATTGCTATGCACTTTATTAATTCACAAGTAGTGACTACATTACAGTTAAGCGAATCAAGCTTCAACTCCATTGCTGAATTAGCAATTAAAGAAGTTGAAAAACAATTTGATTTAAAAATTGATTGCAATGACTTTATTTATAACAGGTTTGTGACACATTTAAGATATTATTTGAAGCGGCTTGAAAGCAATGAACAAATTAATGATGGATCAAGCAAACTAATTAGAACTAGTTTTAAGCAAAATTATCCCAAAGTTTGCCAATGTACGATAGATATTGTTAATCAAATTGATAAGCAATTAAATACAGTTAGTACCGATGATGAGGTCTTTTATTTAATGATTTATGTTCAGAGAATGATTTCACAGACAAGTCAGAATGAAGGAGAAAAAAATGAGTAAAAAATGAGTAAAAATTACCAAGATATGGCGCAACAAATTGTGCAAAAAGTTGGAGGAAAAACTAATGTAGTCAGTGTAACTCATTGTATGACTAGATTACGCTTTAACCTAAAAGATATGAGTATTCCCAAAGATACTGAAATTAAAAACATTGTTGGTGTACTTGGTGTAGCACGTTCAGGTGGGCAGTATCAGATTATTGTAGGTCAGACAGTTAATGAAGTTTATGATGCAGTTGTAGCTACTGGCAATTTGACTGAAGCAGCACCTATTAACGAAAACGTTGAGCAAACAAATAAAATGCATGAAAAGATGACTTTGAAATCTGTTGGTAATACTGTTCTAAATAAGATTTCAGGTAGTTTAACGCCGCTAATTCCAATGTTGATTGCAGCATCAATGTTTAAAATGCTTGTAGCTGTCTTAGGCCCCACAATGCTAAATGTGATTTCGGTGCACAGCGACTTGTATCAACTATTTACTTTTGTTGGTGACGCAGGTTTTTATTTCTTTCCTGTAGCTATTGGTTATACAGCGGCAAAGCAATTTAATACTTCACCAATTTTGGGAATTTTTCTAGGTGCAATCATGCTTGATCCGGGATTGGTAAAAATAGTTGCTGCAGGTAAACCATTTACTGTTTACGGCTTACCTATGCATTTAACTGATTATGGTAGTACAGTTGTGCCAATTTTGCTATCAGTTTGGATTATGTCATATATTGAACGCTTTTTTAATAGGCATATAACTGCTTCTCTACGGACAATTTTTGCACCTACTTTGACGATAGCGATTATGTTGCCACTTTCTTTATGTATATTGGGACCTTTAGGTGGATTCTTAGGTGAATATGTTTCTAAAGGAATAATCTCATTTGGTCAGCTTGGTGGATTAGCTGCTATTATGGGGGTTGGATTAATTGGCGCGTTTTGGGAAGTATTAGTAATGACGGGGATGCACTTAGTAATGATCAGTGCAATGATTACAATTATTGCCCAAACTGGACACGATAACTTTATTATCTTAGGTTCACTTGCTACAAGTTTTGCAGTTGCTGGTATGAGTTTAGGAGCTACTTTACGCTTAAAAGATAAGAAAGAAAAGTCTCAGGCATTCAGTTATTTTATTGCAAATATCATTGGTGGAGTTACAGAGCCCGGGTTATATGGTTTAGGAATTAAATATCGCAGACCGTTTATTGGCATGATGATTGGTGATTTTGCAGGTGGTATTTATGCAGCAATTATGCACGTGTCAGGGTATGTAGTTGTTCCTGTAGCTAACTTTATGGCGCTAACATGTTATGTTGGTGGCTCTGCTACTAATTTTATTAATGGTGTGATTAGTGGTGTAATTGCATTGTTAGTTGCGGCAATTGTAACCTATGCTATTGGTGTTGAACCAAAGAAAAAATAAAAGGAGAAAGAATGATGCATAATCTGATAATTAGAGCCGATGATCTTGGCTATTCTAAAGGTGTTAACTATGGTATCTATGAAAGTATTAAGAATGGCGTAATTAATAATGTAGGTGTAATGGTTAATATGAAAGACACACTACATGGTTTAGATTTACTAAAAGATTTTGATTTCGATATTGGGATGCATACTGTAATTTGTGCAGGTAGGCCACTTACTGATCCTAAATTAATTCCCAGTCTTGTAACAGAGGATGGATACTTTAAACCTTCTAGAGTATATCGTCAATCTAAGCATGATTTAGTTAATCTAGATGAAGTCGTTATTGAAATTGAAGCACAATATAAATTTTTTAAAAAAATTGTTGGCAAAAAACCTGATTACTTTGAAGCTCATGCAGTATATAGTGAAAATTTGCTAAAAGGATTAGAAATTGTTGCCAATAAATATGATCTACCGTTATTACCATTTGATTTAAACTTGAATCCGGTTAAATTTAAAAAAGAAACAACTATCATTAGCTATATGGACAGTATGAAACCTAACTATGATCCATATAAAACATTTAACAACACAGTAAAATTTGCTTTCAATTCGTCACCGAATTATGTGCCAATGATGGTGTGTCATCCTGGCTTTTTGGATCAAAGTATTCTGCAACAATCTAGTTTGACCTTGCCACGTACTCAAGAAGTAGATTTTTTGTGCGATGCACAAGTCCGTAATCAAATATACCAAAAAGATATCCATTTAGTTCGTTACTCAGAATTAAGTTAGAAAACATAAAAATAGCATAAATATGTCATGAGTAGATCTTTAGTAGAGATCAAGAAATTATTCGACTAAGAATTACACTTGATTAAAAACTATTGGATTAAGCACAGCAATTGTAGCTGATGAACTTAAAAAAATTTTCGTTACTTTTAATTTAAAAACGAAAAAACCACCAAAAATCTTGGTGGTCAAAATTTTTTTAAAAATGATACTTACGTTACTTATTTATATTCTCTAAAAAAATATTTAATAATCTTTTGATAAACCATTTCAAAAATAAAAATAATTACAAAAAAATACGTAAAACTTATTATACTATTTGAAAACCCACTAAAGATATTTATACTATGAATTAACATCAATATTTTAGCATCAAATTTATTTAGCAATGCAACAATTAATATAGTACAAATAATATGTATAAATATAAAGTATTTAATTTTTTTAGATTTATTTTTATCTTTCATTGGGTATACTCCGAATCTCTTTACATAATATTAAAATTGTCTTTATTGCTAATTTTAGTTAATTGCTTAACCTATATTACTGAATTTTAGCTAAATTTCTTTACTACTGTCGGTATTTACCCAAGCAGTATTTAAAAGCAATCCTAAATAAAATAAGCTAAAAGCATTGTTTTAATTATGTTTTTGGCATGTAGCATATGTTTACATGATTTACTTTTTTGTAAAATAAAGTTTATCTACTTTCCAATAGATGCTATTTTCTTTTTTCATATCAACCCCGATTGCTTTACCTTTAATTTCTGTACCATACCAATAAATATTTTTACTTCCACCTTGGTAATCGGAAGTGTTTTTGCAAGAATCTTTCTTGTTAAGGTGAACTAAAAAAGAATAGATTCTTTTATCACTTGATACCGCTCTCATTTGTTTGGTATCATGATTTTTAATCATTGTATTAATTTGATAATCTAATTCATAAGGAATATAAGATCCTGAATAAAAAAGGTAAGGGATATAACTTCCTAGTAATATGATATAACTTCCTAGTAATATAATTAATACAAGCACAATGTAAGTTAGTTTATGATTATTATTCATTAGAATACCGCCAGTTAGTAAACACTATTTTTATAAAAAAGTTAACCTATACAAATATTATACAATAAAAATTAGTTTATACATTTAGTGAATAAAATAAAAACTACTTTAAGCATTAAGGACAAGTTGATACTTGAACTTGAAAAGGCATTATCATAATTGGCAAAAAAGTTGCTGGTATCGTAATTAAAATAGCAAGTAAAAAAAGCAGTTAAGAATAACTCTTAACTGCTTTTTATTTAACTTAGATTAAATTAGTTATTTACTTTTAAATTATTACCGCCCAATATGATCTTTGTATCAGAAATTTTTATGTAGCATTCATTACTCCTCTTTTGACCAATATCTAAATATTGATCGGCCACCCGATAAAATGGCACAGCTTTACCTGTAGTTTCATCAGTAATATCAATCATAGAAGTTACTGTAATACTACCTCCTTTATGATAGTTTGGCCTATTATCTTTCTCTATTACTTTTTCGCCCTTTGCGTTATATAAATATCCATCATTAACAAACAATACATCAGTATAGTTAGTATACCTAGGTAAAGGCTGTCTAATTTTTTTAACACTATATTTATTAATAAAATCATTAGTCCCCTTTATCCGATAAAGATTAGTGCCTCCATTGTATCCGTCACCTTTTTCAGTAAGATCAAAAATATTTGCTTGTTTATCTAAGGTAACCTTCTGTCCTAAGTTTAATTGTTTTGAAGTTTTGTTTCCTTGGCTATCATAAAGAACTACACTTTTTCCAATCAATTGCGTTGCAGTAGTTGTCGCTTCATTGGTATAAAGTTCGTTACCATTAATCTTATCAACATTTATTGCTTTCACATAACCACCATGACTAATGCTGTAATATTCCTGCCCTCTAATTGTCTTATATGGTAGATAGTACCAGTTCCACTCATTGTCAGGGAATGAGTACCGTTTAATATCCGGATTATCGATTGCTTTGACCTGAGCGGCATACTTAACTGTCGCCCCTTTTTTAAGTAAGCCATTACTTCCCTGGTAAGAGTACAATTTTTGACCTTTTTTATTATAAATACGGGTATTGTGGTTTAATGTTAAGGTACTGGCTGTTGCAATTTTATTTTGCGTTTGGTCAGTAGTTTGTGCTGCATGAGCTTGATTAAGACTAGTGGTAATTACTGGAACGGTGGCCAAAGCAACTGCAGCTAAACTAGCTATTAATTTTTTGCTTTTTTTCATTTTTTATACCTCATAATAAAAAAGAAATAATATATTTACTAAATTATAGTTTATACTTCAAAGTAATAAGTTTCTACTATGCGACCAAACAAAAAAGTGAGTAAAAATATCTACTCACTCTTCTTGTAATTCGCTAATAAGCCCCCGGATACTTACCAATTAGAAGTACCGGTGTTTCTGATATGTCTCTATGCTTTAAATAACGTTTTAATTGTTTAATTGAAGTATCAGCTATTTGCTTATTCTTACCAGTTAACTCGCTAGCTAATGTTTGCGCTTGCTCTAATAAAGCTGAAGTAGGTTTACTATTATCTTTAGCAACCATTACTCTTAGTTCAGCATTAATTAGTGGTTGTAAGTCCGTATTAAATAGGTTTTTGTTATAAATACCATCCACATAATTGGTATAACCTTTATATTTTCCATCCTTAGAAATTAAATCAACGGAAATGCTGTTTTTAATGATTGTCAGCTTTCTGACCTTAAATAGTGTATGATTCTTAACAAGCTTCTTTAATACCTTTCGGCTGTATGATTTACCACCCTTGGCTGTTGTATTCTTATATAATGCACCTTTACCAGCATGAGGTAATACAAAAACATACCCTGCTTTAGCTAACCTCTTAGTCCAAGCTTTATTAGTTACACGCTTAGGTTTTTCTATTTGCGCAGCTTGGACTGTAGTATTACTTGTGGTAGCCAACAGTTGTCCCATCGATACTATCGTTAAAACAACCAAGACTTTAACTATTTTTTTCATATGCTTTTCTCACTAATACCATTGATGTGCTTGTCAAAATTGTTTGGCTTTTTTCCATGAACCATACCGATTTTTGACATATCTATCTGCAATTTTTTTCTTGATTTACTTTACTATAATCTCCATTAAGGTAAGACTTAGTTAATTGAAAACGCCCATAGTACTGACCATTGACTGCTGTATAACTATAGGTTGATTCATTATAAGCAATCCATACTTTTGCCGATCTATTTGCACTACTTAAATTATCATAATACTTACTTTTTATACTTGCTGGAACATTAGCATACGGGTTACCAACAGGATTACGACCATAAGATCGTAAAAGATCATTGCCAAAATCTAAAATGGTATTGTCGTTAACTGTACCTTCACTATAATCAGCAGCATTTTCAACATTTTGTGGTAAGTAAATTGGTGTCCCACTAGGGATTGGTGTATCAGGATCGAGATTATTATTAAGTTGCTCAACTACTGATAACTCAAGATTATTATTTTTAGCAATTTGTCTTAATGATTGATTATCTTGATTAGCAACCGGAGCTATATCATTCTTAGAAATCGAAGACAATGCTGTCGACTCTGCTGACGCAGTACTAGTGGTCAGCATCATGAATGCTAGCACTGTTGCTAAACATAATTGCAGAAGAACCTACGCATAAAAATTTTTAAAATTTTATGTATATTCCTCATTTTCTGAAAATTATGTAATCTTTCTTAAAGTATTATAACATATTTTAAAAATATTGTATTATAAATTTTAAAATATACCACTGCCAACTTAATATAATGTGTATAATTCTGAAGTAGCTCCAAATGACGGCTGCATAAGGCTGAAAAACGTTCGTTAAAATAGCTTGTGAATTTTACCCCGTATAGTAAAAGAAAAGATGGTCAGTTCAGTCTTTCCTTTTTTTACTGAACTCTGCTAATCTTGGGACGAAAGACCTCCAATTAAATTTTAGCTAATACCTAAAATAAAAAATTTACCAGCTTTATTATTCCTAGTATAATAAATATAGAGGTGAGATTATGGAAATTGGACCACTGTCAGAGTGGGTTACTGCAATTGCTGAAATTGCTGCAGTTTGTGTTGCGTTATTTTTACCGTATTTTGAAAAAGTTCGTGAAAAGCGAAAAAATAATCGCAATATGAAACTTATCTTCAAAAAATTAATTGAAGGTTCTTTAAGAGATAATAATACTAAAAGTTTAGAATCATATTTTAAAATTGCTTATTTAGCCAGCGATGATGAGAATGATCAGCAATTACTTTCGGTTGTTCAGCATGCAATTGAAATTATTAAAGATGATAAAATGTCATCAAGTCAAAAGAATGATGCTATTCAAGAAATATTAGCGTTTTTAAGTGAATAATAGCTATTTAATAATCAAATTGAAAAACGAGCATAAAAAGGTAAGACTTTTTATGCTCGTTTTTTTATAGTTTAACTTGAATTACTTGCACCCCTGCCTTAATAAATTTTTCTATTGTTTTTTTAGGTGTAAAAGTATCGGTAATCAATAAATCAATATCTGATATCTGTCCAATTGTAAAATTAGAAAATTGATTAAATTTACTATAATCTGCAACAACAATCAGCTTTTTAGCTTGCTTAATAATAGCTTTATTGACCTTTGCTTCTTCCATAAATGGCGTAGAAATACCACGAGTTAAGCTTATTCCAGCACAACCAATTATTGCCCAATCCGCATAAATTTTCAAAAAGGCATCCACGGCCCATTCACCACTCATAATCAGTTTGCGGCTGATATTACCACCGCTTAAGATTATTTTACTATTACTTTTTCGAATATCTAAGTTTCCAGCATAGCCGTTGTTAGTCAAAATATTAACATCTTTTTTAAGTAAATAAGGAATTGCTTCAAAGGCAGTTGTGCTTGAATTAATAAAAATCCAACTATGTTTTTCAATATGGGCTGCAGCTTCTTTGCCAAGGCATTGTTTGATATAACTGACTGAATCTGTTAATGGTATTTCTTCTGGCTTAACTAAAGTTATCAGTCCTTTGTCTTGTATAACTTTACCTTGATTAGCAAGATAACTACAATCCCTGCGCATGGTCATTATTGAAACATTTAATTTATCGCTAAGTGCATTAAGAGAAAGCGTCTTTTGATGATTGAGCAAATTAATAATTTGTTTTCGTCTATTTTTTATTTCTTGATATGAATTTTTCATTAGCAGATTTCCTCAATAAATTTTTTATCGCTCTATTTTTATCATAAAATATGAAAAAATATCAATATTAACGACTTTTATTTGAAAAAATATCATAAAAAAAGATAAATATCATAAAATACGATTGAAAGCGATACCAATAAACAATATAATTTA
The DNA here is from genome assembly GCF_003692905.1 of Lactobacillus sp. ESL0225. Lineage (NCBI taxonomy): Bacteria > Bacillati > Bacillota > Bacilli > Lactobacillales > Lactobacillaceae > Lactobacillus > Lactobacillus sp. ESL0225. Next base: position 111,072 of record NZ_REHK01000003.1, read on the forward strand.
CCGTGAAAACAAACCAAGATTGTCTTACAGGAGGAACAAAATGGCTCAACCTAAAAATATTAATGATGTTACACCAGCTGTATTTGCGGAAAATAATTTTCCTGAATGGGGAACTTTCTTAAACGAACAAATTGCAAATAAAGAGGTACCAGAAAAATCTTTTGCAATTTGGTGGTTAGGCTGCATGGGAACATGGCTAAAAACACATGAGGGTACCAATGTTGCTATTGACATGTGGAATGGTACTGGTAAACACACACATGGTGATGGCAAAATGCGTCAGGGTCATCAAATGATGAGAATGACTGGTGCAGAGACTATGCAACCCAATATGCGTAATAAACCTTATGTAATTGACCCATTTGCAATTAAAGATTTAGATGCGCTTTGCGTTACACATACCCACCATGATCATTTAGATATCTATACTGCTGCTTGTGTTAATAAATACTGTCCCAATGCAAAATTTATCGGCCCACAAGGGGTAGCAGATGAATGGATTGACTGGGGTATTCCTAAAGAAAAAATTACTGTTGTTAAGCCAGGAGATGAAGTTAAAGTTGGCGCAGCAACAATAAAAGCTTTGGAAGCTTTTGATCGTACCGAATTAGTTACTGAGGATGACCCTAATGTAAAATTAGCGGGCACCATGCCGATTGAAATGGATAAGGTAGCGGTTAACTATTTAGTTAAAACATCAGGTGGAAATTTATACCATTCTGGTGACTCCCATTATTCTAACACTTTTGTTAAACATGGTAATGAAAATAAAATTGATGTTGCCTTATGTGCTTATGGCGAAAATCCGCGTGGTATCACAGATAAGTTAGATGATTCACAAGTTTTACGGATGGCTGAAGCGTTGAATACCCAAGTTATTATTCCAATGCACTATGATATTTGGTCTAATTTTTATAGTGATCCTAAAGATATTTTAGCTTTATGGGAGAGAAAGCGATATCGTTTGCAATACGGATTTAAACCTTATATTTGGCAAGTAGGCGGTGAATTTAATTTCCCACAAGATAAAGATAAATATGAATATATGTATGATCGCGGCTTTCATGATGCATTCAAAAATGATCCTGACTTGCCATTCCCTGAATTATTATAATTGTATTAATGGTAGGAGAAAATCATGCTACCTTATTTTTTAGAAAATAATCTAATCAATATTAGTTCACAGCATCCTAAAGACTGGCAAGAAGCGATTCGAATTTCCGGGGAAATAATGAAAAAGAATAATCTGGTAACCGATAAATATATTGACCAGGTAATTGCTGATATCAAACAATATGGTCCATATATTGTTATCGTACCTGGAGTTGCTATGCCACATTCACAAGCAGACAGTTTGGATGTTCTAGGAACCGGAATTGGGTTAACAATATTCCCCGAAAAAGTTTCCTTCGATCATAATGATTCTGAAAAAGATGCACAATTATTTTTTATGTTAGCAGCAAAAGATAATGCAACACATATGAAAAATATTGCTAATCTATCTAATCTGCTAATGGAAGAAGGAATGATTGAAGATTTGTGTCAGGTAAAAAATTTAGCAGATTATCGCAAAGTTATTCAAAAACATGATTCAAGTAAAGAAAAGAGCAAATAAAAATGCAGAATATTTTGAATGCTTTATTGGCTGTTTGGAGCTATTTTGCTACTAATATTTTAAATCAGCCAGCCTTTATGATAGGTTTTATTGTTCTAATTGGTTATATTTTAGAACATAAAAAATGGTATGACGTTTTGTCAGGCTTTTTGAAAGCAACTGTCGGTTACTTTATTTTGGTAGCTGGTTCAGGTGGACTAGTTAATACTTTTAGGCCAATTCTAGTTGGCTTAAAGGCACGCTTTCATTTAAATGCGATGATAATTGATCCATATTTTGGACAAAATGCGGTTAATGCAGGAATTATGCAACGCTTTGGGCGCTCGTTTGCTGATACTATGTTATTGCTATTATTTGCATATGTAATTAATATTTTGTTGGTTAAATTTTCAAAATATACAAAATTACGGGCGGTCTTTACCACGGGTAATGTCCAAGTCCAGCAAGCAGCAACTGCTTTTTGGTTAATTCTATTTTGTTTTCCAAGTTTAAATCGATTATCTATTTTAGCTATTATGAGTCTGATTTTAGGTTTATATTGGGCCGTTGGTTCTAATTTGACTGTTGGCATTACGCAAGAGTTGACGGAAGGTGCTGGATTTGCTGTTGCGCATCAGCAAATGTTTGGTATTTATTTCTTTGCAAAAATTTCAGAAATAATTGAAAAACACTCAATCAAAACTAATAAAAATAAAAGTAAGCGCTTAGAAGATATCAAATTGCCGAGCTTTATGTCTATTTTTAACGATAATATGGTTTCCACTTCAATCTTAATGTTAATCTTCATTGGTGCAATTTTAGTTGTTTTAGGACCTGATTATCTAATTAAGGCGCATTTTATGCAAAAAGGGCAAAGTTTTCTTTTTTATACTTTACAGACCGCCCTGCAATTTTCTGTTTACTTAGCAATTTTACAGTTGGGAGTTAGGACTTTTGTTAATGAATTAACGGAATCCTTTACAGGAATTTCTGATCGTTGGTTGCCAGGTGCAGTTCCAGGAATTGATGTGGCTGCAACCTTGGGCTTTGGTTCACAGAATGCGCAAACAATTGGCTTTATGTTCGGTGCTTTAGGTCAATTTACTATGATTATTTTATTATTGTTGTTCCACTCGCCAACCTTAGTTATTGCAGGATTTATTCCTTTATTCTTTGATAACGCTGTAATTGGCTTATATTCAAATAATCGAGGGGGCTATAAGTGTGCCATGATTATGCCCTTTATTTCTGGTTTGATTCAAGTGGCTGGGTCGGCACTGATAGCAACTTGGATTGGTATGGCCAAATATGGTGGTTATCTTGGAATGTTTGATTGGGCAACGGTTTGGCCATTCTTTACAGTTATTATGAAATATCTAGGTTTGATAGGTGTAGTTGTGATTATTTTGTTGTTGTTGGCTATTCCGCAATTGCAATATCGGGCCGATCCAGAAGGGTACTTCTTAATTACTGAGGATTATTCCGCATGGCAAAATTTAAATAAAAAAGATTAGAAAGAAAGGTATAGTATGAAAATTTTAACGGCATGTGCCAACGGTTCAGGTACTAGTTTGATGTTAATGAGAACTGTCAAGAAAACATTGGAAAAGTTGGGGTATCAAATTACACAGGCTGATCATACGTCTGTTTCTGAAGCTAAGGGAATCGCTCGCAACTATGATGTGGTATTTACTTCAGTTCCTTTCATTAATATGTTTGATGAAGTAAAAAAACGTGGTGGTGAAGTAATTGGTATCAAGAATGTTATTTCTGCTGCTGAGGTTGAAGAAAAAATAAAGGCTTCAGCTATTCCTACTAAGTTTAAGAAGAATTAGGAGGTAATTATGGATTTACCAAAATTACAAGTGGCTTTAGATTGTGATAATACTGCTCAAGCAATTAATGTTTTACGCCAAGTAAAAGATGAAATTGATGTCGTTGAAACTGGTACAATTTTAATTTATCGCGATGGTTTAAGTGCAGTTTCTGCTTTGCGAGCAATGGCTCCTGAAAAAATTGTATTAGCTGATGTTAAGTGTGCTGACGCTGGGACTAAGTGTGGTCAGTCATGCAAGCAAGCTGGTGCAGATTGGATGACGTGCATTAATGCGGCCACAGTACCAACTATGAGCAATGCACAAAAAGAAATTGAAGTCCAAGTGGAGTTATATGAAGGTTGGGAAGACGAAAATAGAATGCAAGAATGGCTTGATCATGGCATTCATCAAGTTGTCTACCACCAAAGTCGTGATGCTAAATTTGCAGGACAAAAGTGGTCTGAAAAAGATGTTGCTAATGTTAAAAATTTAATCAAGCTGGGCTTTAAAGTTTCAGTTACTGGTGGTGTTCATCCAGAAGTACTACAGCTATTTGCAGGAGTACCAGTTTATACATTTATTGCTGGACGTGATATTAGAGAAGCTGCCGATCCACATGAACAAGCCAAAAAATTTAAGGATGAAATTAATAAAATTTGGGGTTAATTTAGTAAAAAAGGAGGGTGTTAACGGCGATATTCGTTAACACCCTTTTTAATTTAAGCAAGTTAAAAAAGGAGTTGAATGTGCATCATGACAACTAATGCACTCGGAATTTACGAAAAAGCTTTACCACAAAATCTATCCTGGCGGGAAACGTTTGAATTAACACATGACTTAGGTTTTAATTTTTTAGAATTTTCGATTGATGAAAGTGATCAACGATTGGCGCGGCTTGATTGGACACGCCAGCAACGCCAGGAATTTCATGACCTAATGTGGGCTACTAAGACACGCATTAATAACTTAATGCTCTCTGGTCACCGCCGCTTTCCTTTGGGCTCAGCCGACCCCCAAATTCGCCAGCAGGCATTAACGATGATGCAAAAGGCAATT
>NZ_REHK01000004.1:0-66801 GCF_003692905.1 Lactobacillus sp. ESL0225
ACCACACCCTTATGTTAACTAGAGCAGATAGTCATGTGCCCCAGTATTTATTAGATAAGCATTACTATCGAAAGCATGGTCAAGGAGCGTATTACGGGCAAAATAATGCCCAGTCGCAGACCCATGCGAAAAGAAAATAACCTATAATAAAGAAAGGCTAGGTGAACCTAACCTTTCTTTTTGGTTTAAAATTTAGTTTCTTTAATATCATCTTCAGGCCGATGTTGTTGCACACGGATAATCTGCCATGGGAAATTACTGCTTGTTGCGGTTTCTAAATTAATAATTAAGCTACCATTTTGATAACTAAAAGTTAATGGTGTACGATTTTCAATCATTTCAATCCGATTAGGTTCTTGAGTAAGACCGTTAACTTTAATTTTTTGGGGGAATGATTTTTGGACATAAATATAATTTTGATAAGGCATATGCCGATTTTGTAAAATGAAGCTATTACCGTCAACCGTAAGATTGCAAGGTGTGCTTTCATTAAAAGCATGCCCAAAAATATGCATCCAGCTATTAATCTGTTCAAGCATCTCTTTAGTAGCTGCACTAAAGCTACCATCACTATTAACAGCAATGTTGATTATAGATGCTTTACCAACTTTACGGTTTTGGACTAATGTTTCAATAATATTTGTTGTAGCTAAATCTTCACCAGTTGCAATAGTAACTAAGTTAATGGAATATTTGGCACAAGGAATTTGTAATTCATTTTCTAAGCGGTCAGCAGCAATTGCCCGCACACCAATATTACGGGCCGTTTTAACTAAAAAGTCCATATCTATCTCTTGGGCATTTTTTAGTTTAAAATTTAGGATGATAGCAAAATCAGGATTCATTAATTCTCTCTCCTTAGTATATATAGTATTAAGTTTAACCTAAAAGGAGGTAAATACGAAAGATGAAAATTATTATTTCCCCGGCAATGAAAATGAAAGTTGACCATGAAGCTTTTTTAGCTCAGTCGCAGCCAAGCATGATCAAAAAGGCTCAAGAATTAGTTGATTTTCTTAAGCAGTGCAGTTTTTTGGAGTTGAAAGCAATTTGGCAAGCTAGTGAAAATACAACCAAAGAAGGACAAGAACAGTTAAAAGTTATCGACCTAAAGCAAAACACGGAGTTAACTCCGGCAATTATTTCTTACTCCGGTATTCAATATCAATATATGGCACCAGACTTGTTTACTCAGCCAGCGCTTAAGTATTTACAGAAAAATGTGCGAATTTTATCAGGACTTTATGGCATATTACGCCCCTTTGATGGTGTTTGGCCTTATCGTTTAGAAATGAAAAATAAAGTTCGCGGCTTTAGTGAGCCTAATCTTTATAAATTTTGGGGTAGTACCTTAGCTGATAACCTGTTTAGCAATGATGATGTAGTGATTAATTTAGCTTCTAAAGAATACTGGTTAAGTATTAAGCCTTATTTAACTAGTCTAAGACAAATGATTACCATTGAATTTCAAGAAAAGAAACAGGGAAAATGGCAGACTGTTGGGGTTCATGCCAAGATGGCGCGGGGCGAGATGGTTCGCTTTATTGCAGAACATCAACTAACTGATCCCCTCGACTTACAAAATTTTAACGATTTTGGCTTTGAATTTGTTCCAGAAGTTAGTAGTCCAACTACATATGTTTTTAGAACAGAATTTGATTTTAAACGACGTTAAGTAAAAAACGGAGGTAATCGCAATCATGGAAATCGTTTTTATACGTCATGGTGAAACAGAATTAAATAAAACAGGTAAGATTCAAGGTGCTTATTTTGACTATGACTTGAATTCCCAAGGTAAAGCTTATGCCCAAAAAGCCGCTGCTGTTTTTAATCCGGGTAATTTTGATGTGGTTTTTTCAAGTCCAATGAAAAGAGCATTGACAACTGCTAAAATTTTTACTAAGGGACAAAAGGAAATTAATATCGACCAACGGCTAGTTGAACATAACTTTGGTGAATGGGACGGGCAACTGCTGTCTGAATTAGGTAAAAAGTACCCTGATGCTGTTGATCCCTGGGGTAAGGCAAGTGCTAGTTATGTTAAATATGCACCTAGTGGTGAAACTTTTGCTGAGCTAAATGAACGGTGCGCAAGTTTTTTAACTGAAATGCAGGAAAAATACGCTAATAAGAAGGTATTGGTTATTTGCCATGGTACATTAATTCGGATGATGTTTGCTCATTACTTTACAGCTGGTGATCTGAATTACTTTCAGACCATTGATAATTGCGCATTAGCTAAAATTTCTTATTGTAATCAAACGCCACGGATAAATTATTATAATCGCTTATTAGCGCCACAATAAGACCGTGCATTTTAATTGACGTAAATTAAATTTAAAAGTATGCTAATTATTAAAGTGACACTGTGTCACTTTTAAAAGAAAGTGTCAACAAATGGTCAAGTCAACTTTTATCAATTTGCCACAGGCAAAAAAAGATTTAATTCAACAGGCCTTATTAAATGAGTTTGGTACCTATCCCTTGCAAGAAGCACAAGTAGCTCGAATTGTAAAAGATGCCGGCATTGCACGGGGAACTTTTTATAAGTACTTTATTGATTTAAAGGATGCCTATCAGTATCTTTATCTTTGTGCTATGGCGGAGCTACATATACCGATCCAACATACTTCAGCTTACAAGCCACAACTTATTTATAATATGGTGGTAGATTTCATTAAGCAAACACAATGTAGTAAATATGTTAATTTAATTAGAATTCATATTCTATATAACGAAAGTATGGTCAATCACCCTTTTCCTAGTGCGCTACTAAGTCAATTAAGTGCACAAAACTGGAGTGCAATGGTCTTAAGTCATGGAGCAATTCGAATGATTTTTGAAAATCCGCAGCAAGAAAAGGTAGTATTAGAACGCTTTAGGTCTGGACTTGAATTATTAGAAAAAGGAGCAAATTAGTGTTTTTAGCAATTAAGGAAATTAAGCGAGAAAAATTACGATATGGCTTAATTATTTTGATGATTTTTTTAATCAGCTATTTAATTTTTATATTATCTTCTTTAGCAGTTGGATTAGCCAGTCAAAATACTCAAGCTTTAGAATCATGGGATATTAGGCAGGTGGTTTTGAATAAAAATGCCAATGTCAATATGAGTCAGTCTGTTTTAAATGAAACGGATTTAAAACATGCTAATTTAACTAAAGATGAAGCTTTACTAGGACAAACCCCCGTAGTTGCCAAAAGTAAAAATAGACCACAAGTTTCAGCACAGTTTATTGGGATTAAAAAAGCGCAGTTTATTTATCAAGACCAAGAAATTATTGCTGGTCGAAAAGCTAATAATAGTAGTGAAGTTGTTGTTGATCAAGCATTTAAAGTTAAAGGCTATCAGCTAGGCGATTATTTACAGTTAAATAATTCAAAGAAAAAATATCAAATTGTTGGTTTTGCTAAAAATGCGAAGATTAACATTGCCCCTATAATTTTTGGTACTTTGGCAACGTGGAAAACTTTGCGTCAAGGAATGCCTAATATGCAAGCGTCAGCAATTATGTCAAGGCGCACTGATTACCGCAATGATCATGGCAACAATAAGACATATACAATTAAATACTTCATTAATAAATTACCGGGCTATACGGCCCAGAATATGACTTTCCAACTGATGATTGGCTTTTTATTTGTTATTTCTCTTATTATTATTGCCGTTTTTTTATATATTTTAACCATGCAAAAAATGCATAACTTTGCGGTAATGCGGGCCCAGGGTATTCCAAGTGCTACCTTAATTAAAGCAACCATTAGCCAAGCGTTAATGCTAGTTATCATCGGCGTTATACTAGGGCTTTTGGCAATGACTTTAACAGCTAAACTGCTCCCTGCAGCTGTACCAATGAGCTTTACGTCTGAAATTGTGTTAAGTGGTACTATTGGAATGATGATAACAGGCTTGATTGGTAGTTTGATTCCGATTAGATCAATTTTGAAAGTTGATCCAGTAAAAGCAATAGGTGAATAAGATGGCAGTGATTGAATTAAATAATGTACAAAAGGTTTACGGCAAAGGGGAAGCTAAAGTTGTAGCTCTTAAAGATATAAATTTTAAAGCGGATGAAGGCGATGTGGTCCTTATCATGGGTCCTTCTGGTGCAGGTAAAAGTACTTTTTTAACAATTGCTGGTTCGCTACAAAAGCCTACTTCTGGTCAAGTTATAGTAGGCGGAGAAGATATTTCTCATCTTTCAGCTAAGCAAAGTAATAATTTAAGATTAACGCGTATAGGCTTTGTATTACAGGCATATAACTTAGTTCCTTTTTTAAAGGTAAAAGAGCAATTTCAACTAGTTGATCGGGTTAAAAAAGATAATAATATTAGTCTTGTAGTGCTAAAAAAATTATTAAAGCGATTAAAAATTAGTGATTTAGTTAATAAGTATCCAAATGAATTATCTGGGGGACAACAGCAACGAGTAGCTATTGCTCGCGCACTATACGCGAATCCGGAAATTATATTAGCTGATGAGCCAACTGCCTCACTAGACAGTGAAAATGTTGATGAAGTGGGCCAATTATTTAAAGAGTTAGCCAAGGATTATCATAAAGCAGTCATTTTGGTAACTCATGATCCGCGATTAAAGAAATATGCAGATTATATATATGAAATGATGGATGGAAAAATAGTAAATAATAAATAGGCAATAAAAAGTATTCAAACAAAAAAGCCCTAGTTTTTTAATGATTAAAAACTAGGGCTTTTTTGTTTAATAACATATATAGATTACTTATAAAATGAGAGGCTAATTTTGTTAGTTAAGATATCAATTTTAGAAAGCGCTTATCTTTATGATAAATGGCGCTATTTCAATTCAGAAAACGTGTTTTGTTCTTGACAAAGTAGTTTAAAGTTTACTATTCTAAGTATTAGATAATTAATTGTTATTTTTTAAAATCATATGGATAGTAGGCTGTAAAAAGGCAAACTTTCACGGTAAGCAATCTATTAGTGATTAAAAAGGCATAGAATTAAAGTTTATGCCAAAATAACAAGAAATTATAAATGTGTGTTTGTGTTAAATGTGTTACTTTGTACTTTTATCTATTGAACTGTAGCTTGTATAGTTTGGCGGGATGAAAAGTTTATTTGAGTTTGTTTTGATGAGGTATAACAATGAATGAAATTCCAGAAGATAAATCAGTTGAAGTATCAACTGATTATGAAAATCAAAGTATTAATATGAGATTTTCGGAAAACTTAACTGATGATCGTGAACGCGGTTATATTTTATCTGCTGCTTTCTTTTCCTTTTGCGCATCTCAAGGATTAAGCAAGTCTGAAATAATCGATATGGTTTCATCTTATTATGATGAGTTTTTAAAAAATAATGCCTAAACTCCCGTTACATTGCTGAAATAATTTAATTATACTGTTTCAGTATTTGTTTTATAATTTTCTTTTATAAGTGAAACAGGACAAAAAATAAAAGAACAGTCACTTGGGTTAATTAAGGGAAAACCAAAATGGCGAGAAAAAAAGAAATAGGAAGAAATAAAATATTAAATGTTGCTTATAAGATGGTTGTCAAAGATGGCATAGAATGTCTTACTGCCCGTAATATTGCAAAAGCGGGCCATTTTTCAACGCAACCAATATATCTAGAATTTAGTAGTATGGAAGAACTACGTAAAGAGGTTTTGCGAAAAATAGCTAATAATTTAAAGAACAATATTTTACAAAAGGAATATACTAATAAGCCTTTAGTTGATATGGATTTATCTTATATTGATTTTGCTCAAGACCATGAAAAATTGTTTCGGGCAATGTTTGTTGATGGGAAATTTGGTAGTAAAATTATTTCTGATACATTAATTAATCTAGGAATTGAAAAATTTAAGCAACAATATGATGATAATGGTTACAGTAAGACTAAAATTAAAAATATCGTGATTGCTAATTGGATTACTACAATAGGTCTTGCTTCATTGATTGTTAATAAAATTGCTGCTTTTTCACAGTCTCAGATTGTTAACGTCTTAAAAGCACAAGTCAATGACGCAATTCGGAATGATTGGCTTAGCAGAAATGATAATATTTCATTATTTGATGTTGATGACACTAAGACGGAGAAAAAGGCAAGATAATTAGACAAGCGTTAACGTGAATATTTAATTTTTGGCATTTCTTTAAAATGCAGTAATTTGAGTGCAAGTTTATGTAAAATCAATATCAAAAATGTTACAATTATCTAATAGAAGTTAGTTTTCTGAAAGGTGGTTTTTTATGAAAATCCTTGCATTATCTGGCTCAAATGCCAATAATTCGTTTAATGAGGCATTGCTTAAGTATATTATTAAGCATTTTGCTGATAGATATGATTTTAAACTGGTGACAGTTAAAGGATTACCAATGTTTAAAGAGGGTGAAGAGCTCCCCGCAGCTATTCAAAGTTTAAGTGAAGAAATTAAGGCCGCTGATTTAGTCTTAATCGGTTCACCAGAGCAACAACACTCGGTAACTAGCGCTATGAGTAGTGCACTTGAATGGTTATCGAGTTCTACACGTCCTTTTAACGGTAAGCCAATTGTTATTGTGTCAACTTCACCAATGCCTCAAGGTGCTGCTCGTTCCCAAAGCCGGTTAAAGAGTTTGTTGTCTGCACCAGGTTTCAATGCCCTAGTGTTTAATGGTGATGAGTTTATGATGGGCACTGCACCAAGCCAATTTGATGAAAATGGTGACTTAACTAATGAGTCTACTGTTGAATTCTTAGGTCACTTCTTCGATGAAGTTGACGAATGGTACGCACAAATTACTAAGTAGGAGGACCAAGAATGAAATTATTAGCAATTGTTGGTACAAATGCACCTTTTTCATATAATCGCTTTTTAGCTAAATTTATTGCTAAGCATTATGGTGATAAAGCTGATATTGAAGTAAAAGAAATTGATAAGCTAACCCCATTTTGTAGAACAGAAATGGCTGATGAATCAATTAAAGCTTGGATTGAGGACATTAAGAGCGCTGATGGTATTGTAATTACTACGCCGGAATATGATCATACTATTCCAGCTGCTCTAAAGAGTAGTCTTGAATGGCTGGGTTCACATGCTGGTCCAAATGTAATGAAAATGAAGCCAGTTGCTGTAGTTGGGGCTTCAGTAGGTGGCCAAGGTAGTAGTCGTGCGCAAGAAGATATCCGTGAAATTCTTCTTTCTCCTGATATGAGTGCTAATGTTTTACCAGGAAACGAAGTTTTAATTGGTCAAGCAGCAAGTAAGTTTGATAAAGAAACTGGTAACTTGACTGATGAAGCGACTATCAAGCAATTAGATGGTATGATGGACAGTTTCTTTAAGTTTGTTGAACAAGCAAATAAATAATTTTTTGCTAGATTGATTAGCAGAGAGTAAAATAATCGGATAGAAGTAACTATCCGATTATTTTTTTATTAGTAGAGGTATTAGTATGTCTGATCCAGTTGTTTTACCAGTCAAGTCTGTTCGCAACCCACGTGATTTAGGCGGATACGTTGGAATTGATGGAAGAAAAATCAAGTTTCATCGTTTATTAAGAGCAGGTAATTTTAGTAAAATAACTTTAAAGGACGAACAGTTTTTGTTGAACTACGGCTTAAAAAAAATAATTGATCTGCGATCACCGACTGAATGTAAAAAAAATCCTGACCGGAAATTACCAGGTGTCAAACATTATCATTTTCCACTTTCTGATGAAGCTAATTCTGGTGGCAGTAAGTTAGATATGCAAAAAGAATTTGCTAAGTATCGCTGTGATCAATATGCTGGTTTTAAATTGATGTGTCAGCGTTATCATAATCACGTGCTGACTAAAAGAGCGCAAGCTAGTTTTCACCAGATTATACAGACTATCAGTAAAACAGACACAGGGGCTGTCTTATATCATTGCTCAGAAGGTAAAGATAGAACGGGTTTAGTTACGATTTTACTTTTATATATTTTAGGCGTAGATATGGAAACGATTAGATGTGACTACCTATATTCAAACTATTTACTTAATGAATATAGGGCAGTACGTGATCAAAGCTTTAAAGAAAATGGCGAAAATGAAATGTTTCGAGCCAATATGCGTGTATTAGGGTCAGTGGCGAATACATATTTTGACACTAGTTTAATCGCAATTAATAAAAAATATGGTAGTTTGGATTCATACATCGTTAACCAATTAGGCATTGATCATCAGATGCAAGAACTGCTTAGAGAAAAATATTTGGAGAAATAAGAATAAAATGATTGAAGAATTGGCATTAGAACAAGCAGTGGGACAGCATCATGCTTTAGGCACAACCATTACTTTACAAATTTTTGGTACCAAAAAAACTAATATTATCGATAAATCCTTTGATTTAATTGATTATTATGAAGATTTATTAACAGTTAATCGGGATAAGTCTGAGGTAATGAGTATCAACCATGCTGCAGGAAAAAGTGCGGTGCAAGTATCTAGTGCAACTTACGATTTAGTTAAGTTGGCGGTAAATGAAAGTCGCCAAAATTATGGTTTCAATGCCTTAATTGGGCCACTTGTCAAATTATGGTCAATTGGCTTTAAAAATGCGCATGTACCGACGAAGGAACAGATTACACAAAAAAAACAGTTGATTAATCCTTTTAATGTTGACTTAAATGATACTGATCAAACTATATTTTTACAGCAACCTGGTATGGAACTTGATTTAGGTGGGATAGCCAAAGGTTGGATTGCAGATCGCATTCGTGATTATTGGCGTGCTTTTGGTGTACATGCAGGTATTATTAATTTAGGTGGAAATATTTTATTGGTAGGTAAATCACCTAAACGGGCTAATGGACAATGGGTAGTTGGGGTACAAGATCCTAAAGCAGCTCGTGGTAAAAATATTACCTCGGAAATGGTACCAGAATGCTCAGCTGTAACAAGTGGTACGTATGAACGTTACCTTGAAGTTGATGGACATAAATATCATCATTTAATTGATCCACGAACTGGTTACCCTGTTGAAACTGATTTAGCGGGAGTGACTACTTTTACCAAAACTTCAGTTCAAGCTGAAATTGAATGTAAGCGATTATTTTTTGCGCAGCACCCGATTGACAAGTGGCACGATGACCCTAGTCGAATAGGCGCAATTTTTGTTTATAATGACGGACATCTTGAACGTGACAATTTTTAAAGTAGTAATTTTTATGTTGAAAAAGCCTAGGATATTTAAAATCCTAGGCTTTTTTGTAAAATAATAATTATTTGAGTGTAATTGCTTTATGGCAGAATTCATTTTGTAAAGCGGCTTTGGGTACCCAGGCAATCGCACCGTGGTCATATGTCATGTTTTTGCCACCACTACCAGCACCATCATTTCTAGAATAGTAGAGAGGGTCATAGACACGAAAATCCCCATGACGATAGCCAGTGATTACCTTACAGTGATTACGGACATAATCACCAGGCTTTTGGTATGAAGAAAAGCCGTAAAATAAAACAGGTTTTCCAGCTTGAAGATACATTTTAATATCATTAAGAGTTAGATTTTTTTTAGAAATATTAATAACATTCTTGCCTTTATCAAAAGTACGAGCATACTTACTTAATGCGCCTGGTTGAATTACATAGCCAAAGCCTACGCCAGTGTATACATTGCCTTTTTGACCACCTTTTGTTGGTTGCATTGGTAAATTATCCTGAATTTTTTGCAGTAAACTAGTAGTAATTTCTTGTCCTTGTGAGCCTAAGAGCATTGCCATTGAAGCACCAGCACATCCCCAAGGTGTTTTAACGGGGACATACTGGCTTACATAAGGAACCTTAATTAGTTTACTTTGGTTAGGTTTAGCTACAGCGTTTTGATTAATATAACCAATTGCGGGCTGATTTTTTTTGCTAATCCAGTAATACTTTTTACCATTATGAGTAGAAACATGCGAAACTACAAAATTTTGGTGGAAGTATTTGGCACTGGATTTTTTATTTTCAAATAATCCCTGATATACGCCATAGTTCTTTTTGATAACGGCCACGTTAAAAGGTTTAACCTTTTTAGAAGCTAGTTCAGTAGTTGGAGCTACTGAATCGGCACTAACTTTAGAGATTAAACTGTCATTAGCAACTGGAACATATAGCAGTAAAGCTACGCTGATAGTAATAATCTTTTTTAATATTTGCTTTTTATTCATCATAAATCTCTATCCTTTCTATATGTAGTTTACCTTAATTATTTGAGTTATGCATAAAAACTTTATTGTTCGTTTGTTTTAAATCATAAATACTTGGATCCATTCTAATAGTGCAAAAAATTAAGGTGAATTTTATAAAAGTGCTACTGCTAAATACGCTAAAAATTTATAAGAAAAGTCTTGGGGGCATTAGTAGTTAAAGTATATAAAAAGCAAGTAGAAAAACTACTTGCTCTGTCATAAGCTAGCCATATTTATGAGTTTAATATTCTGTGAGTGAAAAGCATAGTGCTCCATTATGCTGCCGTGCGACTAATGCTAAAAATCATGTTAAACATTCCGTTAGATAGTATTGGAGTATTGTAAATAATAAACCGGATAAATGCTGAATCGAGCGTTTGCTGAATAAACCAAGGATTTTGGAGCGCATTTATCATCGATAAAATAATGTAAACAAAGAAATAACTAGCAAATAAAGAAGCGATCCCGCCTAAGACGCCATCTAAAATAGTACCAAAGCTAGTTGAATGCGGGTTTTTATTTGGAACCCAACTTTTAAAGATTTTACTAATCCATTTGCCAACGAATAAAATGATGAAAAAGGCTAAGAAACGAAATAACATTAAGTTGGTTGCTGGGGTTAAAGTTGTTTGAATATTTTGTCCAGTAATCTGACCATAAATCCAATTGCCTAAAGGATTTTGAAAAAGAATAGCCATGATAAAAACGATGGCCGCAAAAATTAAATTAATAATTAGCTTGGTAAACCCAGTTTGATAACCTTTATATGTCTTAAAGGCTAAGTAAGTCAGAACAATTAAAGTAACAATCATTTTTTTCTCCTTTGAAGCTATTATAGCTTATTTTATGTGTTTAGACTTTGACGACAGTCAAAAAATATTCCATAATTATAGGGATGTATGGCTTTACAATAAGTCGTTTTTAGCGTTAAATTTATAGGGTGTGAAACAAGGTTTCACGGGTGAAAAATGAATCCTGAACAATTTGTCCAAGAATTATCAAAATGTAATTGTAAATTAAATGAAAAGCAAATCAACCAATTTAAGCAATACTTTACTAACTTGGTTGCTGCTAATCGGCATGTTAACCTCACGCGGATAACTGCTGAAAGTGATGTTTATTTGAAGCACTTTTTTGATAGTATTACGCCATTGTTGGTTTTTAACAATATTTTCAAAAATGAAAGTAAGATATGTGATGTAGGTGCCGGAGCAGGTTTCCCATCAATTCCACTTAAGATAGTGCAACCAGAAATTAAAGTTACAATTGTTGATTCATTAGGTAAAAGATTAACTTTTTTACAAAACTTGATTGAACAATTGAAGCTTAAAGACGTAACTCTTGTTCATAGTCGCGCCGAAGATATTGGTCAAGACAAGCTTTATCGCGAGCAGTTTGATATTGTAACGGCAAGAGCAGTGGCTAATATGGCAGTTTTAAGTGAATATTGTTTACCATTGGTCAAAAAAGGTGGTTACTTGGTGGCATTAAAAGGCCCAAAAGCTGAAAGTGAATTAAGTGCGGCTAAAAAAGCTATTGCTTTATTAGGAGGAAAATTGCTAGAAGTAAAAGATTTACAATTACCCAATAGTAGTGAAGAACGAACCTTAATTCTAGTACAAAAAACGAAGGAAACACCTAAAAAATATCCACGACAGGCGGGGACCCCACACCGCAAACCGATTCACTGATTAGGGAGGATTATTACATGTCATTTTTTTCTTCTTTACGGCATCATGATGAGATTCCTAAAGATAAACAAATTCAAGATATTACATTAAAAGAGATTGAGCCTAATTCGTACCAACCGCGGCATGAATTTTCAGATCAATCAATTCATGAATTAGCGGCAACGCTTGCTAAAGACGGCTTACTTCAGCCAATTATTGTGCGTGAAAAAGGTGAAAAGTACGAAATAATTGCTGGCGAGCGGCGTTTTAGAGCGGCGCAACAATTAGATTGGAATACCATACCAGCTATTGTTAATAATATGACTGATAGTCAAGCTGCTTCACTGGCTTTAATTGAAAATTTACAACGTGAAAATTTGAACCCGATTGATGAAGCACAGGCTTACAATAATCTAATGAAGATGAATAATTTAACACAGACTACTTTAGCGCAAAATATTGGTAAGTCGCAATCTTATGTAGCTAATAAATTGCGCTTATTAAAATTAACGCCTAAAGTCCAAAGTTATTTGATAAGTGGAGAAATAACGCCGCGGCATGGCCGTTGCTTAGTTGGGTTGAGTGAAAAAGACCAGGGTCGGGTTTTAGACGAAATTTTAGCTAATAATTTGAATGTTAGTGATACCGAAAAGATTATAAAAGATGTTGATGGCTATTTTGCCAGTAAAAAAGTTAAAGCGCAGGAAAAGGATGAAGCTGAAAAAACGCAGCGGGCAGTTAACCGAATCCCTAAAGATTTGAAGGTCCAAATTAATACCATCAAACAAGCGGTAAAATTAGCTAAAGACTCAGGGATTAAAGTTAAAGTTAAAGAAAATAATAATCCTGATGATTATAAAATTACAATCGAATTAAAAAGAAAGTAGGAAGGCATGGAGAATATGGTAAGTGTGATTTCGGTGGCTAACCAAAAAGGTGGAGTTGGCAAAACGACGACGACCATTAATTTGGCAGCTTCGATTGCCAAACGTGGCTATCACGTATTAATTGTTGACATTGATCCTCAAGGCAATGCAACTTCTGGGTTAGGAATTGAAAAGTCAGAAATCGATGAAGATATCTACAGTGTTTTAATTAACGATGTACCACTAAAAGACACGATTTTCCATACTTCAACTGCCAAACTAGATTTGGTTCCGGCTACAATTAATTTGTCAGGAGCCGAAACTGAATTGATTAGTATGATGGCTCGAGAAACGCGCCTGAAGTCCGCTTTAGATACAGTAAGTGGAGACTATGATTTTATTTTTATCGATTGTCCCCCGTCTTTAGGGCAATTATCAATCAATGCTTTCACAGCTTCTGATTCTATTCTGATTCCCGTTCAAAGTGAGTATTATGCAATGGAAGGCTTAAGCCAGCTGCTAAATACAATTCGATTGGTTCAAAAGCATTTTAATAAAGATTTGGGTGTTGAAGGCGTACTTATGACAATGCTAGATGCGCGAACCAACTTGGGAGCAGAAGTAGTTAAAGAAGTTAAGTCGTATTTTTCAAATAAAGTTTATCAGACGATTATTCCAAGAATTACTAAGCTAGCTGAAGCTCCCAGCTATGGTGAAGCAATTACTGAATATGCCCCTAATTCACGGGGGGCAAAAGTTTATGATGATTTGGCTAGGGAGGTGCTGAATAACCATGGCAAGAGACTCAAAAAGTAAGGAAACCAAAAGACATGGCGGTTTAGGACGGGGCATCGAGGCTTTATTTGAGGATGAGCCGCAGATTGAAGAAGCTGAAGAGGAAATTCAAGATCTTGCCTTAAGTGAGATTAGACCGAATCCATATCAACCTCGCCGTAATTTTGACGAAAAAACTTTGAAGGAACTAGCTGATTCCATCAAAGAAAATGGAGTTTTTCAACCGATTATTGTGCGTAAATCTGTAAATGGCTATGAAATTATTGCAGGTGAAAGACGTTGTCGGGCATCTAAGATTGCTAAAAAGACTACGGTTCCAGCAATTGTTCGTGCTTTTACTGAAAGCCAGATGATGGAAGTTGCTGTTTTAGAAAACTTACAACGTGAGGACTTGACCCCGCTTGAAGAAGCTCAAGCGTACGATATGCTTCAAAAAAATCTCGGCTTGACACAAGAAGAAGTCTCTAAGCGTATGGGTAAGTCACGTCCATATATTGCCAACTATTTACGCTTATTGACCTTGCCTAATAAAACTAAGCATTTGTTACAGCATGGTGATTTATCAATGGGGCAGGCTCGGACCTTGCTCGGGTTAAAGAATAAGGACAAAATTGATGAAGTAGCCAAACAGGTTGTTAAAGAAGGCATGCCTGTGCGTAAAGTTGAAGCACTTGTTGCCAAATTGAACTCACAAAAAACGCATAAAAAGGCAGTGCAAAAATCAGCGTTTATTAAGGCTAGCGAACATCGTTTAGCTGATAAGTTAGGTTCGAATGTTAATATTTCTGAAAGTAAAAAGGGCAGCGGACGTTTAGCTATCTCTTTTTCTTCTGTTGATGAATTGAATCGAATTCTTGATATTTTAGGTGTTGATCTTGATGAATAAAAATATTCAATACAATTTAGCTGATACTGTATTGATGAAGAAGCCACATGCTTGTAAGATTAATAACTGGGAAATCTTGCGATTAGGTGCGGACATTCGTTTGAAATGTATGGGCTGTGGTCATATTGTTTTGATGCCACGCTCAAAATTTGTCCATAATTTCAAAAAAATTTTGGCTAAGGCTAATGATCCGGTCAATTTGAAAAATGAACAATATGAGCTAAAAAATACAATAGTTCAACCAAATTTAATCCAAGATAATAAGTGATTTTGATAAAAAGAAGAGGATAAATATGTCATTAACTGCTGGAATTGTTGGCTTACCTAATGTCGGGAAGTCTACTTTATTTAATGCAATTACTAAAGCTGGTGCTGAGATGGCTAACTACCCATTTGCTACCATTGAACCAAATGTTGGGATGGTTGAGGTACCGGATAAAAGATTAGCTAGAATCCAAGAATTAGTTCCTGCTAAAAAAATTGTCCATACTACTTTTGAGTTTACTGATATTGCAGGGCTGGTCAAAGGCGCATCTAAGGGTGAAGGACTAGGCAATAAATTTTTAGAAAATATTCGCCAAACTGATGCAATTATCCATGTAGTCCGGTCATTTGAAGATGATAATATTACTTCAGTTACTGGCAAAGTTGATCCTGAAGAAGATATTAATACAATCAATTTAGAATTAGCGATTTCAGATTTAGATGCAGTTAATCGGCGCATTGATAAAGTTAAAAAGTTAGCGCAGCAAAAAGACAAAGAAGCTAAGGCTGAATTACAAGTTTTACAAAAGATTAAGCCCGTTCTAGAAGAAGGTAAAGCGGTACGCTCAATTAGTTTTAATGATGAAGAAGAAAAAATAGTAAAGGGTCTATTTTTGTTAACCGCTAAGCCGGTAATTTACGTTGCTAACATTGCAGAAGAAGCAATGGCTAATCCTGAAGCTGACCAATATTACCAAATTGTAAAAAAGCATGCTGACAGTGAAAATGCTGGTTGCATTGGTGTTTCTGCAGCAACTGAAGAAGAAATTGCTGGTCTAGATGAGGATGAAAAAGCTGAATTTTTAGAAGCCGAGGGTGTGAGTGAGTCAGGATTGGATCGACTAATTAGAGCAGCTTATCATCTTTTGGGATTGCGCACGTTCTTTACAGCAGGTGGACCAGAGACACGAGCATGGACCTTTCATGAAGGAATGAAGGCGCCCCAAGTTGCTGGTGTAATTCATTCTGACTTTGAACGAGGCTTTATTAGGGCAGAAGTTGTCTCATTTGCTGATTTAAATAAATATGAGACCATGCAGAAGGTCAAGGAAGCTGGTAGGTTGCGTCTTGAGGGGAAAGATTACGAAGTGCAAGACGGTGACATTATTGAGTTTAGATTTAACGTTTAGGAAAAGATAATGGCTGAAAATAAAAATGCTGAGCAAACAAAAATTGATGCAAATCAGCAAGAAAAATTAAAAGAAAAAGTTGCGGTTCAAAATAAAGATGACCAGATTAAACAGATGAGTTCCCAGGAACTGCGAAAAGAACTTAGTAAAAAGAATGCTGATTATATTTTTCGTTTACAAAAAGAGTTAGAAACCCAAGGTAAAATGAGCCAAGAAGAAGCGCAAAAGCGTATTGACTTACTGTTGCCTGAAATAGTGCTAGCGCAACACCATGGGCGACCGGCTTCTAATTTTTATACGATGTCGCCAAAATTAAAAGCAGCTGATTTAATTAAGCCAAAAGAGAAAACAGCTGCAGATATTCCCTTTTGGCAATATGCAGTTGATGGTGCATTAATTTATGTGGTACTTTTTGTTGGTATCTTTGGGGTACTAGCACTCTTTCAGACTAATTCTAAAGCCAATGCACAAATGGGCATTTTAACTTTAATTAGTGTCGGCGCTGGTATGGGAGCACTGATGACCAAATATAATGAATTAATTTTGCCTGCAACTGGTAAAAGCAATAAAATTCCTTGGTCTAAGTTGATTTTAGGTCTAGTGACAATGATTTTAGGGTTACTAGCTTTGATGTGGCTATTGTCGCTACCTGCACTAAAAGTAATAAATCCAATATTACCTGGTGCAGCTAATATTATTATTGCAATTGTTGTTTATGGCATTCGTTGGTTATTTAGAAAACATTATGAACTGATTGGTTCGGTCTTTTCACCAGTAGCCAGAAACAAATAGAGTGCTTTTTGTCAAGAAAAGAGCTATACTTAAATAACTTTATATATAAAAAGGATAAACAGACACCGATGAGTCTGTTTATCCTTTTTAAAATAAATTGCTCTTAGAAAAAGTATAAATGTCATTTTGACTTAATAGAAAGAGGTATTTAATGATTAATACGCTGCGTAAATCTATTAGGCAATACAAAAAATTGTCTTTGCTGTCGCCGCTATTTGTTACCGGAGAAGTTATTATAGAAATGCTGATTCCATATTTAGTTGGTATTTTAATCGATAATGGAATTATGAAGGGTAATATGCCATATATAACTAAGTGGGGTTTGGTGCTGTTTGCAATTACAATTACTTCTCTTATTTTAGGAGCGAGTGCTAGCTATGTTTCGGCCCATGCTGCGGCTGGGTTTGCTGCTAACCTGCGCAAAGATATGTTTTATCATGTACAAGATTATTCGTTCGAAAATATTGACAAATTTTCTAGTGCGAGTTTAGTAACGAGAATGACAACTGATGTTAATAATGTCCAAATGTCATATCAAATATTAATTAGAATTGCAGTTAGAGCACCAATGATGCTAGTCGTTTCCATAATTATGTCATTAATTATTAGTCCACGGCTATCATTAATTTTTGTGGTAATTGCTCCAATTTTTATTCTTCTACTGGCCTTGGTTATCAAAAGTGTTAATCCTTATTTTCCCAAAATATTTAGGGGATACGATCGGATGAATGAAGTTGTGCGTGAAAATGTTCGGGGCATTAGAGAAGTTAAGACTTTTGTGCAAGAAGAGCAACAAACAAACCAGTTCAAAAAAACGTCAGGTTTTATTTATAAATTATTTTCTACAGCGCAAAAGATTATGTCGCTCAATTCAATGATTGTTATGGCCGTTTTGAATATTTCTAATTTAGCTATTTGTTGGTTTGGAGCGAAAGAAATTGTTGGCGGTAGCTTACAACCAGGACAACTTATTTCAATGTTTTCCTATTCCAATTCAGTTTTAAATAGTTTAAATATTTTAGCAATGATTTTTACCCAATTAGTTATTTCGGCAGCTAGTGGGCGAAGAATTGCGGATGTAATCAATGAAAAGCCATCAATTGAAAATCCACGTAAACCACTAACGCATTTAACTAATGGTGAAGTAATCTTTGATCACGTCAACTTTAAATATGATCAAGAAGATAAAAATTTAGCTTTAAGTGACATTAATTTAAATATTAAGTCAGGCGAAACTCTTGGTATAATCGGTCGAACAGGGTCTTCAAAATCCACGCTAGTGGCAATGATACCGCGGCTTTACGATACAATTTCAGGAGCTGTCAGAGTTTCTGGGCACAATGTTAAATCATATGATTTAAAAACACTGCGTGATAATGTAGCGATGGTTTTACAAAATAATGTTCTGTTTTCGGGAACGATTAAAGAAAATTTAAAGTGGGGTAATGAAAATGCAACTGATGAGCAGATTTTAGCTGCTGCGAAAATTGCTCATGCAGATGATTTCATTAGTGAAATGCCCAATCAATACGATACAATGGTTGAACAAGGTGGTAGCAATGTTTCTGGTGGACAAAAGCAGAGAATTACGATTGCTCGTGCCCTCCTTAAAAAACCCAAAATTTTGATTTTGGATGATTCAACTTCAGCAGTTGATACTCAAACGGAGCGAGAAATCAGAGAATCTCTAGCTAAAAATATGCCAGATACTACCAAGATTATTATTTCACAAAGAATTGTTTCAATTAAAGATGCAGACCGAATTGTAGTAATGGATGAAGGTAAAATTCAGGATATTGGCACGCATGATGAATTAATGGAACGTAATGATTTATACAGTTCAATTGCAAAATTCCAAGAAGAACAGAAAAAGTAGGTGATAAATTTGGATAAAGCAGTAGAAACTAAGAAGATGACTGGTAAGCGCTCAACCACCTTATTACGGTTGCTTAAATTAGTTGCCAATACCAGTCCCTGGATGCTGATTACGTCAATAATTGCGATTATTTTGTCAGCTGGATCAACCGTTATGGGTTCTTTATTCATTGAACGTTTAATTAATGAATACATAATGCCGTTACTTAAACAATCTCATCCTGATTTTGGTCCTTTATGGCAGGCAATTGTAGTAATGTTTGGCTTTTATGCCATTGGCTTTATTGCTAGCTACTTTTTTACGATGTTAATGGGAGTTTTAGCTCAAAAGGTGCAATATCGCGTTCGTAACGAAATGTTTGAGCATATGGAAATATTACCAATTGCGTATTTTGATGAAAATGATTTTGGCGATATTATGAGTCGTTATACCAATGATATTGATACCTTAATGCAAATGATTTCGCAATCAATTCCACAATTTATGAATTCCTTATTAAATATTGTTTTCGTGTTAGCAGCAATGATTAGCTTGAGTTGGCAGTTAACGATTTTTACTTTGATAATTTTTGCATTATCAATTGGTGTTGTACGATTTTTGACGTCAAGGTCAGCGCATTATTTCCAATTACAACAAAAAGAATTAGGTCAAGTTAATGGTTATAATGAAGAAATGCTTAACGGCTTGAAAGTTATCAAAGTTTTCAGTCATGAACCAGAGGTAGAAGCAGATTTTGAAGTTTATAATAAAGAGCTAGAAAATGCAGCTGGTAAGGCTAATACTTATTCAACGGTTTTATTTCCAATTATGGGTAATATTGGCAACTTGTTATATGTACTAATTGCGGTTATTGGCGGCGCAGTTGCCATTAACCATATTGCACCTCTATCACTAGGTGTTATTGGGGCCTTTTTACAGCTATCTAAACAATTTGCTATGCCAATTGCACAAATTTCTCAGCAGTTAAATTCAATAGTTATGGCTTTAGCTGGTGCAAAAAGAATTTTTGATTTAGAAGATCAACCAGTTGAACTAGATGATGGCGATGTAACAATAACTAAAGATGAAAAGGTTAAGGGCACCTGGTATTGGAATGTGCCACAAAATGATGGAACAGTTAAGCAGGTAACTGTTAAAGGCCACATTGTTTTTGACCACGTAGACTTTAGCTATGCTCCTGACAAACAAATTTTATATGATATTTCGCTAGATGCAAAACCAGGGATGAAGGTCGCTTTAGTTGGTGAAACTGGTGCAGGTAAAACAACGATTTCTAATATGGTCAATCGCTTTTATGAAATTGATTCAGGAACTATTACTTATGA
This sequence comes from Lactobacillus sp. ESL0225, assembly GCF_003692905.1. NCBI lineage: Bacteria > Bacillati > Bacillota > Bacilli > Lactobacillales > Lactobacillaceae > Lactobacillus > Lactobacillus sp. ESL0225. The sequence continues at coordinate 19,770 of NZ_REHK01000004.1, forward strand.
TGGTATTCCAATTAAACGGATTAAAAAAGATGATTTACGTCATTCTTTATCGATTGTCTTACAAGAAACGCATATGTTTACAGGAACGGTAATGGACAATATTCGCTTTGGTAATATGAATGCTAGTGATGATGATGTCTATCAAGCAGCTCATTTGTCTCATGCCGATGAATTTATTCATCACTTAGATGAGGGTTACCAAACTGTTATTGATGGTGAAGGCGGAGATTTGTCGCAAGGACAGATGCAATTATTAAGTATTGCGCGAGCAATGATTGCAGATGAGCCAGTAATGATTTTAGATGAGGCAACCTCAAGCATTGATACACAGACAGAGCAGTTGATTCAATCGGGGATGGACAATCTTCTTGCTGGTAGAACAAGTTTTGTTATTGCGCACAGATTATCTACAATCGTTAATTCTGATTTGATTTTAGTACTTGATCATGGTCATATTATTGAAGCAGGTAATCATGAGCAACTGCTGAAGCAAAAGGGCTACTACTACGAATTGTATACTGGTAAAAAGGAAATAGAATAAAAATTATTTAATTAAGGGTCCAGCTCTCTAAGAGTTTGATCCTTTTATAGTGGCTTTTATCTTACTATCTTGTTAAAAGTAATTTTTAGCTAGTAAAGCCTGACTTTGATGCTAGAATATGATTTTTAATTAAATAAAAAACTTACGAAGAAATTTTCTTTTTGATAAGATAATCAAGTTGCGCTTAGAAGCACAAAATGTAAAAGGAGTTTTTTATGGAAAATAATCAAGCAAAGTTCAGCGCCCTTGGTTGGCAATGATGAGTATGATGATAGGCGCCTTTGTGGGCATGCTATCAGAGACCTCATTAAATATTGCACTACTACAATTAATGAAATCATTTCAGTTAAATTCAGGTACTATTCAGTGGCTGGTTACCGGCTATATGTTAGTAATTGGTGTCATTTTGCCTTTTTCAAGTTTATTAACTAAGTGGTTTTCTACCAGACAAATCGTAATTATTGGTTTGCTGGATTTTATATTTGGCGTCATCATAGCTGCTACAGCACCTAATTTTATAATTTTATTAATAGGTCGAATGATTCAGGGATTAGGGACAGGGCTAATCTTGCCCTTAATGTTTATAGTAGCGATGCTAATTTTCCCGCCATCTAAAATGGGGACTGCGATGGGTGTTTGTGCCCTAGTCATTATGCTAGCGCCAGCGATTGGCCCTACTATTACTGGTGTTATTTTGGGTAAGTTAACTTGGAATTGGATTTTTTGGTTTTTTATGCCCTTTTTAGTAGTAGCCTTAATTTGTGCTATTATTGGCTTACCCAATACTGGTAAAATTACTCGACCAAAGGTAGATATTCTTTCATTACTTGAATCCGTTGTGGGATTTGCTAGTTTAGTAATGGGAGTCAGCTTTGCTTCAAATATGGGCTGGACGGCGCCAACTGTTTTATTAATGTTAGCTATTGCTGCGATTGTTTTATTTCTATACACATATTGTAAATTACATTTAGAACAACCAATTATTAATCTTCACGTTTTTAAGAAATTAGCTTTTGCACAGGGGGCAATCTGTGTTATGTTGGATTTTGCGATTATTTTATCAGCAATGTATTTGTTGCCACAATATTTGCAAAGAAGTCTATTGTTGCCTGTTGCCCTGACAGGAATTATTATGTTACCTGGTGGAATTATCAACGCCTTAGTGTCAGCTTTTGCAGGTCGACTATATGATTCTGTAGGAGCAAAAATACCTGCTGTATCAGGTTTTACTATTGCTATTATTGGGCTAATCATGTTAATTTTTTCAAATCCCACTTCAAGTATTATTTATGTTATTGTAACTCATATTATTATAATGATTGGTTGTCCCTTAGCGATGTCCCCAGCACAAACCCATGCTTTGAATGCTTTAAAAGGGACAGAATCAGCTGATGGCAGTACTATTTTAAATACTATGCAACAGATTATTGGCGCCGTTGCCACCGCTCTTGCGACTAGTTTTTTAAGTTGGGGTCAAAATACTTACCAAGGCACTGATAAAGCCGCACAATTTACTAATGGTGTACATTATGGCCTATATTTCACTTTGATTTTGGCAGTTATTGGCTTAGTTGTCGCATTTACTCTAAAGTCAACTCGGCATGTTGAAAATAAAAATTAATACCTATTATAAAAATTAAGGGTTAATTATTAAATTTTATAATTACATGGTAACTGTTAAAGTTAATTATACTTTGGTCTTAACCTAATTAAGCGGCAGATTATTTAATAATTTGCCGTTTTTTAATACTTTAAACTACTTAATAGGTTAACTTTTAAGGATTATTGAATAAGTAACTAAATTATTATCAATTTATAGCTTAGGTATAAGTTGCTTTTGCTATAAATTTTGAGTATCATTTAAAGAATTTTATAAAAAGCTAAAGATAAGTATGAATAATTAGATGTTTCTTGTTAAATAAGCTAAAATATTAGCCAAATTCTGCTACACTATAGGTGAGTATGAATTAAATAAGAATAATTATGCATAAAAGAGAAGGGAATGACCCTGATGAAAATTTTAGTAGTTGATGATGATAAAGAAATTGTTGAATTATTAAGTATTTACCTTAAAAATGAAGGCTATACGCCAATTGTTGCTTATAGTGGTAAAGAAGCGATAACTAAACTCACCACTAGTTCTGATATTTCTTTAATGATTTTAGATGTAATGATGCCCAATATGAGTGGAATTGACGTAATTAAGGAAGTTCGTAAAGATTCCGATATTCCTATTATTATTGTTTCAGCTAAGACAGGCGACATGGACAAAATTCAAGGATTGATAACTGGTGCTGATGATTATGTTTCTAAACCATTTAATCCACTTGAAGTAATGGCACGGGTACGTTCGCTTTTGCGGCGTAGTCAAAAGCAAGTTAAAGACGATGAACCAGATGTGTTGGAAATTGGTCCGCTAGTTATTAATCGCGACTCCCATGAGGTAAAGACCATAGCGGGTAAGGATATTCAATTGACTGCGCTAGAATTTGGCATTTTATATTTGCTATCTAGTCATCCTAATCGTGTTTTTTCTGCTGATGAAATTTTTGAACGAGTTTGGCAACAGGAATCAATCGTTTCAGCTAAGACTGTAATGGTTCATGTGTCACATTTACGTGATAAAATTCAAAAAGCAACTGATGGTGAGGATGTGATTCAAACAGTTTGGGGCGTTGGCTATAAGGTTGAGGCTTAAGTAGATGAAAAAAGAACGTGTTAAGCTGACGGCCACAGAAAAAAGTGAGTTGTTTGCTGAAGGCGTAATAACAGTAGTCTTGTTACTATTATTAAATCTGTCAGTTGATATTTTAATAAATTTAACGATTTTACAAAATAAAAGTTTGGCTAATGGCATTTACTTTTTAAAAAAAACCGTCACCTTTGCTGGTGGTCGTCATTTGTGGTCTTGGCAAAATACTTTTTTGGTTATTATGGGTCTGGGTGATTTATTAGTATTATATTGGCGTTTAATCAGACGTTATCACCAAATGCAATTGCGTCATGTTATTTCAGAACTGCATTATATTGCTCAAGGTCATTTTGATCATACGATTTCATTTAAGGTAAAAACAGATTTACAAAAAGTAATTGATTCCATAAATTCATTAGTAGCTAGTACGGTTAACGCAATTAATGAAGAAAAAGCAATCGAAAATTCAAAAGATGAATTGATTAGTAATGTATCTCATGATATTAGAACGCCTTTAACATCTATTATTGGCTATTTAGGGCTTTTAAAGTCAGGTGTGGCTAATCCAGCCGACCAACAAAAATACTTAAATATTGCTTATATGAAAGCAGAACAAATGAAATCATTAGCACATGATTTACTTGAGTATACAACGTTGAAATCAACTAATATTAAACTGCAACTTGCGCCCTTACATATTTATTCAATGTTGGAACAAGTTGCAGCTGGCTTTGAATTTGAAGCGCACGAAAAGGGCATAACTTTTAATATTGAAACTAGACCTAAAGATTTGACAATTCAGGCAGACCCAGAAAAATTGGTACGGGTCTATAACAATTTAATTGCTAATGCCTTAAAATATGGTACAGATGCAACTCAAATCAATTTGATTGCTAATTTAGTTAACAATAATGAAGTTGAGTTACGTGTTGAAAATAATGGTGCAGCAATTCCTGCAGATTCCTTGAAAAAAATTTTTGAACGATTTTATCGGGTAGAGCCTTCACGTAATACACAGACTGGTGGCACTGGGTTAGGCTTATCTATTACCAAGAGTATTGTTGATTTACATCATGGTAAAATTGTTTGCGAATCTAATGATAAGTGGACGCGATTTATCATTTATTTACCATTAAATCCAAAGAATACAAAAAACTGATAGTTAGCTGTGTTATAATTTTGACTAAGACAAAAATGAAGGGGCATAACATGAGTATTTCTTTAAATACCTGTATTTTAATTTTAAAAGAACATCATTTACTTAAATCAAGTGCAGTTCAAGATACGGTTAGAACCAAGATGGAATATGTTTCCTATGATTCACGTGACATTAAAACGGACACTTTGTTTTTCTGTAAGGGGGCAGGTTTTCGTCCCACATATTTATCAATGGCTAAAACTAATGGGGCTAATTGTTATGTAGCTGAACAACCTTACCCAGAAGGCAAGGGCATGCACGCATTAATTGTACGTGATGTTTCCAAGGCAATGGCATTATTATCTGCTGCTTTTTTCCGATTTCCGCAAGATGACTTATATGTGGTTGCAGTAACTGGTACAAAGGGTAAAACTACTACTGCCTACTTTTTAAAAGGGATGCTAGATCAAATTAATGATGGCAAAACGGCTTTAATTTCTTCTGTTAACAACGTTGTGGGTCAAAAAAAAGTTGATACGTTTAAATCAAGCTTAACAACTCCAGAGTCTTTAGATTTATTCCGTGATATGCGCACAGCAGTAGATAATGGGATGACTCATCTAGTCATGGAAGTTTCTAGTCAGGCTTATAAGAAGAACAGGGTTTTTGGTTTAACCTATGATTTAGGCTTTTTCTTAAATATTTCGCCAGATCATATTGGTCCCAACGAGCATCCTAATTTTGAAGATTATTTACACTGTAAGTTACAATTATTGGTTAACGCGCGTAAATGTATTATTAATGCCCAGACCAACAATTTTAATGAGGTATATGCAGCAGCCACTACTACTACTGCACCAGATAGTATTTATTTATTTGCTGATGAAAATTATACTAATCCAGAATTAAAACATCCGATTGATTTTCGTTACTCTTCGGAAGAAATTGATATGGCTCGGACTAAATTTAAAGTACTTTGTGTTAGTGATAAGGCTAAAGAATTACCAATTGCTGGTGAATATCAGTTAAAGATGTTAGGTGATTTTAATGAGTCGAATGGGACAGCAGCTGTAATTGGCGCGGGATTAGCTGGGATGGCACATGATGACGCTGCTAAAGGAATTAGTACTGTAACAGTTCCAGGAAGAATGCAAACGGAAATTACTGCAAGTCATGGTGTGGTTGTGGTTGATTATGCGCATAATGAGGCATCAATGATGGCCTTAATGGGCTTTATGCGCCGAGAATTTAATAATCCTAAGATTATTGTGGTAGTTGGAGCTCCTGGAGATAAAGGAGTATCAAGACGACCAGGTTTTAGTAATAGCTTAAATGCGTTTGCTGATAAAGTATTTTTGACAACTGACGATCCTGGATTTGAGGATCCTAAGGAAATTGCTGAAGAGATTGATGCAGGAATTGATCATACCAAAGTAGATGTAACAATCGAATTAGACCGACTTAAAGCAATCAATGATGCTATTAGTATGGCAAACAAAGGTGATGTCGTGCTAATTTGTGGTAAAGGAGAAGATGGTTTTCAAAAAATTCGAGGTGTGAATACGCCTTATCCATCGGATATTACGGTTGCTCAGCAAGTGATTAATGAATTAGAAGACCAGAATGGTCACTTTTATAGTTAGAGAATAGTAAAATGAAGCATTTTTTTACAATTATTGGTGGAATGGGAACGATTGCAACAGAAAGCTTTATCCGTTCAATTAATCATCGAATGGAAATTACTTGTGATCAGGATTATTTGAATTATATTTTAGTTAATGATGCGCAAGTCCCTGATCGAACAACTTATATTAAGGATCATACTAAACCGAACTTCTTTACTGCTTTGCGGGAAGACTTTTTGCAACAGGTCACATTGCAACCCGATTTTTTCGTAATGCCATGTAATACGGCACATTATTTCTATGATGACTTAGCTAATTTAACTGATATTCCATTTTTGCATATGATGAGAATTGCGGTACACAATTTCGTGGAAAAATTTCCTGAGCAAAAGAAGATTGGACTTATTGCAACTGAAGGGTCAATTTATGATCATCTGTATGTAGATGAGCTAAATAAAGTGAATCGTAGTGCTGAACTTGGTGGTCCTGAGATTCAGCCTCTAGTTACGAAACTAATTTATTCTAATATTAAACAAAAGGGCGTAGTTGATGCTGAATTGTATCATTCCATCTTGCGCAAGATGCATGATGAATATGGTTGTAATGTTATATTACTGGGCTGTACCGAGCTTTCTTTAGCACAGGAACAGGCTCCCAATCATCCATATCAGGTAATTGATCCGCAATCAATTATGGCAGATGTCGTAATTGAACTTGAACTGAAAATCAGAGCAGGTAAGGATCCTAAACAGGTTATTCAAAAATATTTATATTAATTAAAAAAGATAGATAAGGCATCCATAAAAGCTTTAACAACAAAAAATAACTCCTAAAAGTATTACTTTTAGGAGCTATTTTTTATCTAAGTTTATTATCTAAGTAACATTGCATCATCTTCTAGTTTAGAGCCAACTTGCTTTTGGAACAGGTCCATTAATTTGGAAACAGTCAAACTTTGTTTTTCTGGTCCAACTAAGTCTAAAGCTACACGTCCTTGATGGAGCATGACTAATCGATTGCCATAATGAATAGCATCTTCCATATTATGCGTCACCATAAAGGCAGTTAATTTTTGTTCGCTAATTAATTTTTTGGTAAGTTCCATGACTGTAATTGAAGTCTTAGGATCAAGAGCCGCGGTATGTTCATCTAATAATATCAAATCAGGACGTTGCAGGGTAGCCATTAAAAGGGTAATGGCTTGTCGTTGTCCCCCAGAAAGTAACCCAATTTCAGTTTCGAGTCGATTTTCAAGGTTTAAATTAAGTTGTGCAAGTTGTGTTTTAAAAAATTCACGATCTCGCTTGTTAACTCCATTATGAAAACCGCGACGTTTTCCCCGTTTCATTGCCAAAGCGAGATTTTCTTCAACCGTTAACCTAACTGCTGTCCCCATTTTGGGATCTTGAAAAACACGGCTAATATTTTTTGAACGCTTAGTTACAGTTAGCTTACTGATGTCAATATCATTTAGAATAATTTGTCCCTCTTGCACAGGTATAGTTCCAGCAATACTGTTTAGTAAAGTTGACTTACCAGCACCATTACTACCAATGATAGTTACAAAATCACCAGCATTCAATTCAAGATTAACGCCACGTAAGACCGGATTTTCATTTACAGTGCCGCGACCAAAAGTTTGATGAAGATTCTTAATTTGTAATACTTTAGGCATTTTTCTTTTCCCCCTTAAGATTGCGTGGCAAGTGAAAATTAGGCAAAATTAAGCAAATTACTAAAACCAATGCTGAGGCCAGTTTGGCATCAGAAGGTTCAACATTCATTTGAAAGACTAGTGCTAAAATGAAGCGGTAGATAATGGCACTTAAAACCAATGTAATTAGCCGCTTTCCCAGTGGCAAGTGGTGCAAAATAACTTCAGCAATAATAATTGAAGCAAGTCCAATAACAATTGTTCCAACTCCTGAATTAAGGTCGGCAAAGCCATTATTTTGAGCTAAAAGAGCACCGGAAAGAGCAATACAGCCATTGGAAATCATATAACCTAAAATTTTCATTCTTTGTGTTTTAATCCCGTTAGCTGCACTCATTTCAGGGTTATCACCCGTGGCCCGCATGGCAAGACCAATCTCAGTTTTGAAAAAGATAATTAAGAGGCTAATAATAATTAATGCGATAATTAGCCCCATAACAATAACAGCATTATTACGAGATAGGCCCCAATTCTGGGCGATAGTAAAGAGGGTCTCTTTACCTAAAAGTGATACATTGGCCGCATTGTTCATTATGCGAGAAGTGATAGAATAGAGCCCCGTCATGGTAATAATCCCTGCTAATAGGGAAGGAATTTTTAATTTAGTATTTAAAAATCCTGTGACAAAACCCGCAATCATCCCACCAGCAAATGCAGCAATTGTAGCTAAGATTGGGTTAATCCCATTAATTAAACACATTGTGGCGATTGCTCCGCCTAAGGGAAAACTCCCTTCAGCCGTCATATCAGCTAAATCTAAAATTCGAAAAGTTAAATAAACACCAACTGCCATTAATGACCAGAGCAAACCTTGTGAGGTGGATGAGAGAAATAAATCCCAAAAAGTATTTAACATAATTATACGTTCACGTTACCTTCCTAATTACTTGGGAGCTTTAATAGATTTAGGATTAATACCTAAAGCTTTAGCCATTTCTTTATTAACGACTAAATTCAATTGATTGGCTTTTTCCACTGGCATATCACTTGGCTTGGCTTTACCATCTAAAATTTTAGCTGCCATTTTTCCCGTTTGCTTACCTAATTCTTCATAGTCAATACCGATTGAAGCTAAGCCACCATGCTTAATTTGATCAGTCGAACCGGCAACGAGTGGAATCTTTTTTTCTTTTACTACTTTACCAATGATTGAAGCTGCAGAAGCAAAAGTATTATCTGTTGGGACATAAATTCCTTGAACTTTATTTGCTAATGTTTCAGTAACTTGTTGGACATCGTTAGTAGTATTAGCAGTTTTAACTAAAACTTTAACGCCAGCTTTCTTTAAGGCAGCAATGGCTAAATCAGCTTGAATTTTTGAATTTGATTCACCAGCGTTGTACATAACTCCGATTGTTTTAGCTTTAGGCACAATTGATAGTAATAGCTCAATTTGTTTGTCAATTGAAACCATATCGGTTGTGCCAGTAACATTTCTGCCAGGCTTAGAATTAGAATTAACTAGTTTGGCTGCCTTTAAATCAGTTACTGCGGTGACAACTGTTGGGATATCTTCAGTGGCATTGGCAATACTTTGTGCTGCTGGAGTAGCAATTCCTAAAATTAAATCAGATTTGTCATTAATCAATTTTTCACTCATACTTTTAAGATTATCTTGACTATTTTGTGCATTTTGATAATCAATTTTTAGATTTTTACCCTCGGTGTAGCCGCCCTCTTTTAGTCCTTTTTTGAAACCTTTGTAAGCTTTATCTAGCGAGGGATGTTGAACAACTTGTAGTACACCAACATGCTTAATTTGTGAATGATTATGAGCTTTTTTGCTACATCCACCTAAGAGTAGAAGTCCGGCTAAACTAATCCCTACTACTATTTTTTTAAATTTCATCTGATTTCCTCCGAATAATAATCAAAAATAAGACAATAAAACAATAAAAAATACCCACCAATTCCGAGTGGGTATACATTAATTATCTTTTATTAAGCAATCAATTGCGGCTAACCACTCAGAAGTTATGTGGCTAACCGTAATTAAAAGGGCTTTAGCCATCATAGATAAATTCAAACTAGAACTGTGTTTGAATTCATCTAGATGAATTCAAACTTTATCTAAAATAGCTAAAGTAATAACGGTTATTCAGCTGTAAGTTACAATTTAAATTAATTTTCATTAAAAAATACCTCCAACTTTAAGGAAAAGTATAAAATAACTTTAGAATATTGTCAAGCCTAATGTTTATATTTTAAAGTCAATAAATAATAAGAAAAAGCAAATTGTAGTATATTATTTAAATAATACATGTATAGCATATTTCATTATGCAAACCTAGACGAGAACACAAAATTGTATAGAAAATAAATTTATAATTAGCTATAATTATAAATAAAGAGAACAATTTTGGAGAGATGGATAATGAGTTGGGCTGAAGAAAGAGTTTTAAATAAGATAAAGAATTTACCTGGTAATGATGTAATTAGTACTAGTGAACTGGCAGCAGAATTAAATTTATCTAGATCTGTTGTTAGCCATTATCTAAATCAACTTGCCAAAGAAAATAGAATACAAAAAATCAAAGAACGACCAGTTAAATGGCGCAAAAATTCGATTAATAAAACGACTGATTTATCATTTGCCAGTGTTATCGGTAGTCAGGGATCATTAAAAAGAGTAGTAGAACAGTTATGTGCTGCTGTAATTTATCCACCAAATGGTTTAGATGTATTAATTACTGGTAATACTGGCGTAGGTAAAAGTTATTTAGCTGAAAGATTGGTCGCGTATGCCAAAGAAGTAGGAAGTATCAAAGCTAATGCACCATATTTATGCCTAAATTGTGCTAGTTATGCTGGTAATCCTGAACAAATTACTACTTTATTATTTGGGTCTGCTAAAGCAAGTGCTACACAAGCAAAAGGTTTAATTGAAAAGGCAAATGGGGGTTATTTATTTTTAGATCAAGTTGATCGATTAAGCAATGTTAATCAAGAAAAAATTCTAAATTTTATTGATTCTGGGCAATTTTATAAAGTGGGCGATAATGTTCACCATGTTAAATCTAATGTTCGCTTAATAATGGCAACAACAAAAGATCCAGAAAGAGTATTGTTGCATTCTTTCTTAAGAAAAATACCTGTTCAGGTTAATTTGCCTGATTATGCTAAAAGACCAATTGATGAGCGCTTAGAAATATTACGGTCATTTTTTTACGATGAAGGACAGAGAATTAATAAGAAAATAGTAGTCGATGAAGAGGTTGTTTCAGCACTATTACAAATTAATCATAAAGATAATGTTAGCTATATAAAGAATATAGTTCGGGCGTCATGTTCGGCGGCTTATCATGATTGGTTTAGTTCGAATACAATGTATTTAAAGCTAAAGAACCTTATTCTTGATTATTTACCACCATTTAAAAACTATGGTTCAATTGTTGTTGATCCTGCACTTGTTATTAGATATTCTGAAAGTAAAAGCTTAAATAAAAAATTAACCAATATTTCTCAAGAATTAAAAAAGGTGATTAATGCATTTTCCGATACAAGTTTAAGTAATTGCCGTTTAAGAATTGAAGCAATAAACAAGCTAAATGAATCAAGTTCCCAAGCGTCAGGACTACATGTGCAACATAAACAACTATTTGCTGAAATAATTGAAAAGAAATATGGGCTGGCTAAGGCTGCATATTTAGAATTAACAATTTATTATTTATATGAGCATCATTTTAAACCAGATTGTGATATTGAGAAATTAAGAGCAGTTGTTCTCAAAAAACTACCACGAGCATATCATGTGGCTCGAAGTTTTTATAGCAAATTGCCAATCTTAGATAAGGATAGTCATCAAGGCCTAACATATATATTTGCTATTCTATTAAGCGAATATATCGATGAAAATGTTAAATTACATGGTCTGTTAGTTGGTCATGGTGAAAATACAGCTACCAGTATTCAAGCAGTTGTTAATTCGCTTTGTGGTAACTATATTTTTGATGCAATTGATGTTGCAATTGATGCTGATACAACTACCATGATTAATGCGATTAATAACTTGGTTTTAAATTATAATGCGATAAATGGCCTGGTCTTAATGGTCGATATGGGCTCTTTAAATAAGTTATATAGTGAAGTTGGTTCGAATTTAAATTGTGATTTACTGGTAGTTAATAAATTAACAACTGTAACCGCATTAGATTTAGCTTCTAAAATGAAGCAAAATTTAGATTTTACTAGAATTGCCAGTAGTGCTGAACGGGAATACCAAATAAATGTAAAGTACTATAATGGTTTTTCCCAAACAAAAAATATTCTGGTATCTTGCATTTCTGGTTTAAAAGTTGCTGAACAAATAAGTGAAATTCTGCGACAATATTTGCCAGCGGATATAAAAATAATTCCTTTAGGGTACAATGACTTGAAGGAAAAAATTGTTACTAAGCAGTGGGCTTATTTTGAGCAAACATTATTTTTGTTAACCACTTTTGATATAACAGAAAAAATCAAGTTTAAATATATGAACTTATACGATATTTTAGCGATTAGTGGTGAAAAAAAATTAAAACTTTGGCTGCAACCATATTTAAACCAACAACAATTAACAGATTTAAATAATAAATTATTGTGTTTCTTTTCTAAGGAAGGAATTGCTGAACGCTTAAATTTCTTGAATCCAAGTGTAGTAATAAAAGAGGTTGAAGAAATTAATAAAAAATATGAAGATTTCTATAATTTGGAATTAGATGGCAAAATTAAATTGAATCTTTATATGCATGTTGCCCTGATGATTGAACGTGCTGTCATGCGGAATAATGTAATTGAGGTTCAGCCTAAATCTGAAAAAGAAAAAGCTTTCTTTAAAATAACGCGTACCATTTTCCAACCAGTTGAGTTAAAATATAACGTCACAATTTCAAATTATGAAATTTCTTTATTATATGATTTGTTAAAGCAATATATTAACATAGATGATAATGATGTTTGATTACTAAAAAAGTCATAGTCGAATTTGACTATGACTTTTTTAAAAAATTATTTATGGTAAATCGTTGCCAGCAGCTAAATAAAGGTCATACCATTCTTGGGCACTTAGTTCAATATCGGCTCCCTTGGCACTATCAATAATATGTTCGGGTGTCATGGTACCAATAATTACTTGAATATTAGCGGGATAGCGCAAAATCCAGGCGGCTGCAATTGCATTTTTAGAACACCCTTTTAACTTGGCTAATTTCTCTAAGGTATCATTAACTTGCGGAAATTTTGAATTACCAATAAAGTTACCCTCGATTTGACCGTATTGAAAGGGCGACCAAGCTTGAATAGTCATTTGATGCAGTCTTGAATAATCAAAGATACCGCGGTCATGGTCAATACTGCGATTGTCGGTCATATTAGTATGAATATTAAAATCAATCGGTCCGGTATGCATGATACTGAATTGTAATTGGTTGATTAGTAATTTTTGGCTGATACCAGCTTGTAATAAGTCAACTTGGCGGGGATTGAAATTTGAAACTCCAAAATGACGCACTTTCCCATCTTGTTGCAATTCGTCAAATGCAGCCCCGACTTCTGCAGGATCCATCAAGGCATCAGGACGATGCAAAAGTAAGCTGTCTAAATAATCAATTTGCATTCTAGATAAAATGCCATCGACTGACTTTATAATGTATTTTTTTGAGAAATCATAACGTGTAGTTTTGTAATTAAGCGTGGGCTCTTCATAAATACCAGTCTTTGATTGAATATAAAAATCTTCTCGTTTAAGGGAAGAATTCTTTAAGGCATTTCCAAAAACTGTTTCCGACTTTCCATGACCATAAACATCAGCTGAATCAATATAATTAATACCAACATCATGCGCTGTTTCTAATGTCTTGACCGCGCTATCAATATTTAATTTGTTCATCCGCATAATTCCTAGTGCAAGCGCTGAACTAGAAAACTCCGTATTACCAATTTTAATTTGTTTCATAATTTGCCTCCTTTCTTAAGTATACGACAAATTTGCTTAAATAATTTGGAAACGATTGCAAACAAATATCCAAGTAAAGTAAAAATAGTTGCCGTTTTTCAAAAATTAATAGTGAATATATTATCTTTTAGAGTTAATATAATAAAAACAATAACTTGAATTTGCTATTTTTAGAAGGGAGTCTTGTAATGACTAAATTAAATGATGATTATATTTTAGGTCTCGATATCGGGACTAATTCTTGTGGTTGGGCTGCTAGTGATAAAAATAATAACTTATTGAAATTGCGCGGCAAAACTGCTTTGGGTTCGCACTTATTTGAGGAAGGTCATTCAGCAGCTGATCGGCGTAGTTTTAGAACAACTAGGAGACGACTTAAACGTAGAAAGTGGCGCTTAGGACTATTAGAAGAAATATTTGCTGACGAAATGGTACAAGTAGATCCGAGCTTTTTTGTACGATTACATAAATCTTGGATTTCACCATTAGATAAAATGCGTACCAAGTACCCAGCAATTGTTTTTCCAACGGCAGAGGAAGATAGCGAGTTTTATAAGAAATATCCGACGATTTATCATTTACGACATGCTTTAATGACTGAGGATAAGCGCTTTGATTTGCGTGAGATTTTCTTAGCGATTCATCATATTGTTAAATATCGTGGTAATTTCTTGCAAGACACGTCTATTAATAACTTTAATGCTTCAAAGATTGATGTGGGCCCTGTTTTAAGTGATTTAAATAATAGTTATCGTCAATTAACAGATGAGAATCTGGATTCAATTCAGTTTAAAATTGAAAATGCAGGACAAATTGAAGCTGTGATTCGCGGTCAAGATGATGAGCGTACTCTGTATAAGTCAGATAAGGTTAAGAAGATTGCACAGTTATTAGTTGATTCAAGTGACAAAGCAGCTAAGAATGTTGCTAAGCAAGTTGCCAATGCCATAATGGGTTACAAGACACAATTTGAGACAATTTTAAATAAAGAAATTGATAAAATCGATAAAGGAAGTTGGGAATTTAAACTAACCGACGCAGATGCAGATGACAAATTGGAATCGCTTTTAACTGAGCTAAATGAGCAAGAGGAAACAATTATTGCTGAAATTCGTAAGTTGTTTGGCGCAATTACATTAAGTAACATTGTTTATGAAGGGATGACTTTATCAGAATCCATGGTGGAAAAATATAAACAGCATGGTAGTGATTACAAGCTACTTAAAAGTGTGGCTAAGAATCATCATGATAAGCAAAAAGCGGAAAATTTAAAGCTTGCCTATGATTTATACGTTAATTATCGTCATGGACGATTACTTGAAGCTAAAACAACATTAAAAAAATGGCATAAGGGTAGTGGTGTTTTAAGTAAAGAGGAATTTTATAAAATAGTCCAAGATAATCTCGATGATTCTGAAGCATCTACCCAAATTATCCAAGAAATTGAACAAGATAAGTTTATGCCTAAACAGCGAATTAACAGTAATGGTGTAATTCCTTATCAGCTTCATCAAATTGAGCTTGATCAAATTATTGCAATGCAGAGTAAATACTATCCATTTTTGGCTGAATCAAATCCAGTTGAAGAGCATCTAAAGCAGGCTCCTTATAAACTTGATGAGTTAGTAAGATTCAGAGTGCCATATTATGTTGGCCCAATGATCACTACTGATCAACAAAAAGAAACATCAGGTAAAAATTTTGCATGGATGATTCGCAAAAGCGATGACACGATAACACCGTGGAATTTTGAACAAGTAGTAGATACTCATCAATCAGCCAGAAAATTTATCACGCGGATGACAATTAAGGATACTTATTTACTTGGTGAAGATGTTTTACCTGCTAATAGTTTGTTGTACCAAAAATATGAAGTTTTGAATGAACTTAATAATGTTAAAATCAATAAAAAGCGACTTGATCCCCAACTAAAGCAGGCTATTTATAATGATTTGTTTATGCAAAACAAAATAGTTAAAGTTGAAGAATTAACTAATTATTTAAAACAAAATCAACATCTTGAATACATTGAAATTAAAGGCTTAGCCGATCCTAAAAAATTTAATTCTAGTTTATCTAGTTATTATCAGCTTAAAAAAATGAAGCTTTTTGATAAGCAACTTGATGACCCTAATTATCAAGCAGATTTTGAAAAAATAATTGAATTATCTTCGATTTTTGAAGATAAAAAGATATACCAAGCAGAACTGCATACAATTAAGTGGTTAACAGAAGAACAAATTAAGACTTTAGCCAAATGGCGTCTAAAAGGATGGGGGCGTCTCTCAAAGAGATTGTTACAAGAACTGCATGATAGCAATGGTCAAAATATCATTGAATCATTGTGGAATAGTCAAAAGAACTTTATGCAAGTTGTTACAGAACCAGATTTTAAAGTGGCAATTGTTAAAGAAAATGAGCAAGTTACTAAAGATAATGGTATTGAAGCTATTTTAGCTGATGCATATACCTCACCGGCTAATAAGAAGGCGATTAGACAAGTAATAAAAGTAGTTGATGATGTTGTCAAAGCAGCTGGCGGCAGGGCTCCAGCACAGTTTGCAATTGAATTTGCACGTGAACCCGATAAAAATCCTAGGTTATCCCAATTAAGAGGTAGTAAATTACTCAAAGCTTATCAAGATACTGCAAGGGAAATTGTAAATAAAGATCTAGTTAATTCTTTGAAAAATAGCATGACGGATCGTAAACTAGATCAGGATAAGTATTTCCTCTATTTCATGCAGGGTGGCAGGGATGCATACACTGGTAAAAAAATTAATATTGATGAAATTACATCACGCTATGAAATAGATCATATTTTACCGCAGTCATTTGTCAAAGATGATTCACTAGACAATCGTGTTTTAACTTTTAAGGCATTAAATGCAGCAAAATCTGATGATGTGCCATATAAGCATTTTGCTAATAAAAGTATAGCCGATCTTAACATGACCGTAGGTGAAATGTGGAAAAAATGGCAGGAAGATGGCTTAATTACTAAACGTAAGCTAGGAAACCTTTTACTAGATCCTGACCATATGAATAAATATCAACGTTCTGGATTTATTAATAGACAATTAGTTGAAACAAGCCAAATTATTAAACTGGTTTCAGTTATATTGCAAAGTAAATATCCTGATTCTGAAATTGTTGTGGTTAAGGCCAGTTATAATTCTGCTTTACGTAAAAGGTTACAGTTATATAAGAGTAGAGCGGTTAATGATTATCATCATGCACTTGATGCTTATCTGTCAGTTATTTGCGCTAACTTCTTGTATCAAGTTTATCCAAAATTACGACCGTTCTTTGTTTATGGAAAATTCAAAAAGTTTAAAGAAAGTGAAAAAGTACAAGATGAAACTATTGAACAGGTAAAGACTTTTAGTTTCATTTGGCCATTATTGCAAAAAGATACTAAAGAGCGAAAAGCACCGGAAGAGATTCGAGAAAACAACAGCAATCAGATAGTCTTTTATAAACATCCAGATATTTTTGACAAATTACGAAAAGCTTATAATTATAAATATATGTTAGTATCACGTGAAACCACTTCAGAAGATCAAGCAATGTTTAATATGACTATTTATCCACGTGCTGAGCGCGATACTGCTAAAACTAGAAGCCTAATTCCGAAAGGTGAAGGATTAGATACTAAAATTTATGGTGGTTATAGTGGCAATACTGATGCCTACATGGCTCTTGTTAAAATTACTAGTATAAAAGATACTATCTATCGGGTAGTAGGAGTACCAATGCGCGGTCTTGCGAATCTTAAGAAGGCTAAAAAAGTTGGAAATTATAATGAGGTTCTTAAGCAAATCTTAGAGCCCTTAATAATGTATGACAAAAAAGGAAAACCTAAACGTGGTGTGAAAAGCTTTACCATTCTTGCTGGGCATTTATTAAATAAACAAGTAGTCATTGATGGTGATCGAAAATTTGCACTGTCAAGTTCGGCGTATATGTATAATGCAAAACAATTAACTTTGTCGCAAGAAACAATGCGGATTGTTTCCGGCCACATTGAGAAAACTGAAGACAAAGATACACTATTTATCTCTGCTTATGATGAAATTTTAGCAAAAGTTCATAAATATTTACCATTGTATAATATTAATAAGTTTATAGAAGGTTTAGACCAGGGGCGCGAAAAATTTATTAATCTCGAAACTAACGATAAAGCGAAAATTTTGAAAGAATTGTTGAATGGATTACATGACAATTCTCAATTTGGTAATCTTAAAGCAATTGGAATTAAAACTCCATTTGGTATGATGCAAATAGCGAATGGTATTATACTTTCATCTAATGCTAAGCTAATTTTTCAATCACCAACTGGTTTATTTGAAAAGAGAGTTAAAGTTACGGATTTATAAAGCAAAAAAAGGGAACCGAAAAATCCGGTTCCCTTTTTTGTGTATAAAAAAGCCTCCGCTATAGAGCTGAGGTAGGACGATAAATATCGCGTTAAAACTTACATCAAATGATGCTTGTTTGATTTTAAAATTTGGTTGTTAGATCAATGATGATCAGAAATCATCTGTCAGGAGCTACCTGACAGATAAATTATAACATTTTTGGTAAAAGATGCAAGGAGGACTTCTATGGGATGGCGTTCCGTAATTATTACCCAACATGCGAAATTAACTTATACAATGAACATGATGGTTGTACAAACGCGTGATGGTATTAATCAAATACCAATTGAGGATATTAATTTACTACTAGTCTCAACGACACAAGCAGTAATTTCAAGCGCATTGATTAGTAAACTAGCTCAAAATCAGGCAAAAGTAATCTTTGTGGATGAGAAGAGTAATCCAGTAACTGAGACAGTTGATTATTATCCGGGTGCTAGAAAAATGAAAAAATTGGTTAAACAAGTTAATTGGGATAAGGATCGCAAAGAAAAACTTTGGACAATGATTGTTAATAAAAAAATCACAAATCAGATAAAGGTTTTAGAAAATTATCACTTGAATACCCAAACTGTTTATGATGAACTGAATCAATTGGAATTAAATGATTGCAGTAATCGTGAAGCGGCTGCTGCAAGAAAATATTTTATGATATTGTTTGACAAGACCTTTGTTCGCCGTAATCCATGTGCAATTAATGCTGCTCTTGATTATGGTTATGCAATTCTACTGTCGAGTTTTAATCGTGAAATTGCAATTAATGGTTATTCTACTTATTTAGGAATTCATCACTGCTCTGAAGAAAATCAATTTAATTTGGCATCAGATTTAATGGAGCCTTTTAGACCATTTGTCGATTATTGGGTTAAGGCTAATGAGAAAATCAAGGAGTTAACGCCAGATATTAAGTATGGGTTAGTTGAACTATTGAGCTTGGAAATTAATTTTAATGGTAAAAAGACGTTGTTAACTAATGCAATTGCAGACTATACTCGCCATTGTTTAACTTTTCTAAGTAATGATGATTGCGGGTTACCAGAAATGGAGATGAGCTTAACAAATGAGGTACCGAATAATGCGTTTAATGATAATGTTTGATTTGCCAACGGAAACAGCGCAACAAAGAAAAGAATACCGACAATTTCGTAAGAAGTTAATTAATGAGGGGTTCTTGATGATACAGTATTCTGTTTATGTTCGCGTTTGTGTAACGCGGCAGACTGCCCAATTTTTAGAAAAGAGAGTTAAAAAATTTTTGCCTAAAGGTGGTATAGTACAGTCATTAATGATTACGGAAAAGCAATATAATGATATGCATTTTTTGGTAGGGAAACCTATAGAAGATGTGCGCAATCTGTCGGATAGGACGGTGATTCTATGATTTTATCGTATTCGACGCACAAGAAATGGATATTGACTAACTCAGGCATAAAAATCATTGCCACGCAAAGTCCAATTGCTTTTCGTGATTTAGTGCAGGCATTTCAGTGTCAGAATGAGATGATAATTTGTACGAATGATAGTTATGATTCACTTGATATTGCTAAAACATTTGATTTTGTTGGTGATCCACTTTTGAGTGGCGACATAATTAAAAAATATATGTCAAATATCTTGAATAGTTATATTGCTAATATTAATGAAAATAATCGAAACCGAATTTTTACTGCATTACAAAATTTAGAAGTAGCTATTGATGATTCACTAATGCTGGAAGACTTACCATTAATAATTAAGTTTGATGATGATTTGAAAAAACTATTGAAATTTTTTGATTTACATATAGATTATGAAATTACTAAGAGTCCCTATGCTATAATAGAAATGATTTTTAAAATTCATCAATCATGTAACTTGAAATCGATCCCTGTGATGTGTAATTCAACACACTATTTAGAACAGGATCAATTGCTAGAGTTATCAAGTTTAGCCAAGCAAATGAAGATGATGGTAGTTCTTTTAGAGTTTGCTTCCCCAGATTTATTGGTTGTACCTGAGGGTGTGCAATTTTATTATATTGATCAGGATCTAATCGATTTGTACTGACATCTATATTAAAACTTTATTATAAAATATCGGTTTTAGATGGTTGTTAGATCAATGATGATTAGAACAGACGTAAGAAATAATAAATAGAATATATAGTTTTAGATGGTTGTTAGATCAATGATGATTAGAACAGTCAAATTAACCTTACAGCCCCAACAGTTGTTTTAGATGGTTGTTAGATCAATGATGATTAGAACTTTTGTAAAACAAAAAAATCTCAAATAATAGTTTTAGATGGTTGTTAGATCAATGATGATTAGAACTTTACCCAAGCTTGTATCTTTTGTTTTTTCGTTTTAGATGGTTGTTAGATCAATGATGATTAGAACAAATTAAAAGTTGATTGGGATTAATATAAAGTTTTAGATGGTTGTTAGATCAATGATGATTAGAACTATGGTTTTTGCAAGGAGTAATAATTATGAGTTTTAGATGGTTGTTAGATCAATGATGATTAGAACAATGGATTTAGAACAAAAAACGCAAGAATTGTTTTAGATGGTTGTTAGATCAATGATGATTAGAACTTGTTGGATTTTCAAGTCTTTTAACTGCTTGTTTTAGATGGTTGTTAGATCAATGATGATTAGAACCTTTTGGCTCAAAATCTAGTGGCATTTATAGTTTTAGATGGTTGTTAGATCAATGATGATTAGAACCACCTTCTACAGAAAATCTACAAAAGGTTGGTTTTAGATGGTTGTTAGATCAATGATGATTAGAACGATATGTTTAACTAACAAACCGCTTAGAGCGTTTTAGATGGTTGTTAGATCAATGATGATTAGAACAATTAGCTAAAGAACAGCATTTGACTTTAGGTTTTAGATGGTTGTTAGATCAATGATGATTAGAACTCGCCATTTACATCTGCGGTACCTAAGACTGTTTTAGATGGTTGTTAGATCAATGATGATTAGAACCATTCAATGCTTTAGCTCATCAATACATCAGTTTTAGATGGTTGTTAGATCAATGATGATTAGAACTAATAAAACAATTAAAGAACAAGCGAGGTAGTTTTAGATGGTTGTTAGATCAATGATGATTAGAACACAGCTGTCGATTTACCTTTAAAATGGATTGTTTTAGATGGTTGTTAGATCAATGATGATTAGAACTGACAGAAGTTGAATTTGCTGGCACACCACGTTTTAGATGGTTGTTAAATCAATGATGATTAGAACTTGCAATACTTTGATTGTAGTTTAAATAACGTTTTAAATGGTAGTCAGAGCATATTAAAAGAACTCAATTCGCAATGACGGAATTGAGTTTTTTTAACTGATTTTATTTACCTAAAAACTGATTACTTTCAACTTCACGGATAAAGTCGGCCAGGTGCTTGTAATAAACATCTGGATTATCAACCATGTGGTGGTGCCCACCATCTGGCGTAGTTACAAGTTGGGCGTTAGGAATTTCTTTTTGCATAATTTTGGCTGTTGCAATTGGCATTGTTTCATTCTCACCAAAAGTAAGTAAAGTTGGTACTTTAATATTTTTTAATTGCTTTCTAAAGTGCCAGTCTTTCAATTTTCCAGTAATGACAAATTCATTATCGCCTTGAAAAGCATTATAAACAGCACTACCGCCAATATCTTGTAAATGGTAAAGTTTTGATGGCTGCCGCCGATCAACAAAATTAATATTAAGAATATTAACATCTTCTTGGTAACGTTGATTGTCATAATCATTGCTAGCTTCACATTCATGCATAAAGTCAATTTCAGTTTGGGGCAAAATTTCTTGACGACGGCGATTAACAGCGGCAACATATTCATCAATTTCATCTACCATTGACGAAATAATTGCTCCCTTCAAGTGTTTACCATACTTAACTGCATATTCTTGAACCAGCAGACCGCCCCAACTCTGACCAATTAAGTAGAACTTATCTAAGCCTAATTTGTTGCGAACTTCTTCTACTTCATCTAAAAAATATTCATAAGTTAAATATTTGTTAGCAATTTTGGGGTCTGTATAATCTGGTTGATCGGAGTAAAGCGAGCCCAATTGATCATACATTGTAACTTGTACATTAAGACCTTGCTTTTTCAGTTGCTCAGCCGTGTCTTCCCAATATTCGTGATTACCGCCCGGTCCACCGTGTAGAGCTAATAAATGAATATCGCCTTGTCCTTGCGTATTGGTCCATAAGTGATAGCCATTATCTAACGTAATAATTTTAGTGCCAGTTTTCATAGTTTGCTCCTTTATTTTTATAATTTTACTTTTAAGCTTATCATAATTAAGATAAAAAGCACGAAGCTACAAATTAAAGTGCTATGTATACCATATATTAGCGCTTTCATGCTATAATTGTTTTAAAAAAATAGTTACTTGTCGGGAGGAAAAAGGAAAAAATGACCGAACCCAAATGGCTTAAAGACATGGATAGAGCTGAATATTTAGAGGAAGATTTTGCGGCTAGTGGTAAGAGTAGGTATACTGTCAGTGGAATTGATAAAGATGATCCAGATTGGTTAGAAAAGGCAGCAGCAAAAATTAATGCGGCAAGTGGTGACGATTACGTCAAACTTGATTGTGGTTTATTAACAGTTAATCAACTTAATTGGATGTTGCGGAATACGATTGGTGAACTAACTTTTGTTGATGATAACAACCAATTTTTATGGTATAACCGTCCAGTTGATGAGCAGGCTAAGATGAAGGCTAAACGAGTACCAGCACAAGTAGGGAGTTCAATGGGTGCGGTGCATCCGCATATTGGTGAGGTAATTCCTGCAGCTAAAAAAGTAGTTCATGCTTTACGTCATAAACAAGCTGGACATGATACGGTTTATATGCCTGTACCGACTGGTAATTTGCAAGAACTTATTTTGCACTATTATAAACGAGTTGAGGATGATGAAGGGCACTACGTCGGCATTTATGAATGGGTACAAGATATATACCCCTTAGTTAAATACTTTTGTGAAACTACTGGTCAAAAATTAGTGATTGATGAAGATGCAAATACAGGTGCAACTTACCGGAATAATTCAAAGCCAGATAGTCATACCGGTGTATCAACTAAGGCTGGTAATTAAAATTAAATATTTCTGAGTAGTGAGCAGTACCTGTCTGCTCACTTTTTGTTATACTATTACTATATGTGATTATTAACTTGGCTAATCAAACTTAAATAACTATAGGCTTTTAGAGATGGTTAAATAGTAAGATTAGTTTTAAGCGTATTATTGGGAGTTATCTAGAGAAAATTTTAGCAGAGGTGGAATTATTATGGTTTTTTACACGCTTAAGTATATTGAACAAAATCAAAATACTAATAAAACAATCTTATATGCGTTGATTGCGATTGCAGCACTTACTTTAATTGCTTTTACTGCACTTTATTTGCGACATCGTTTTGATACGCGTTATCGTGATTTGGGGATAATAGCTTTATTGTTTCTCTTATTATTTGTGGGTACTCAATATGAAGAATACGTACAAACTAACTTAGTTAAATCACAGTCGGAACAAATTGCTCCATTCATTAAGTCTGTAGCTAAAGATAATGGTGTGGCTGTTTCTGATGTTTTGGTAAATTCAACAACATTGCAAGATGGCATAATTGTAAGAATTAATTCTAAAGATATTGACTATCAGTTAGAACTGAATAATGATAACAATACATATTCTTTGAAACAAGCTCATGTAATTAACCACGACGTTAATATAAAAGACTAGGAGGCAATCAGGATGGATTATACGCAACTTTTTATTAAATTTGTTTTAGGTGTGGTAACATTAATCTTTCAAATTAATGTTTTCGGTAAAAGTAACATTGCTCCAACTACTGCCTTAGATCAACTGCAGAATTATGTTTTAGGTGGCATTATTGGTGGCGTAATTTATAATGCCAATATTAGTGTATTGCAGTTTTTATTAGTTTTAATCGTATGGACACTAGTAGTCTTTATTTTAAAATTTGCCCGTGAGCATAGTAACTTTGTGCGAACAATAATTGATGGCAAACCTATCCAAATCATCAAAAATGGCAAAGTACTGGTTAAAAACTGCTTGACAGTTGGAATATCTGCCAATGAGCTAATGTTTAAGCTCCGTAGTCAAGGAATATATTCTGTGGATAAGGTTAAAAACTGTATCTTTGAAAAAAATGGACAGCTTACTGTAATTAAAAAGGATGAAAAAAATCTTCATTTTCCGCTTATCAATGATGGCCAAGTTAATGAAGATGCATTAGAATTTTTGAATAAGGATGAAGCTTGGTTAAAACGAAAGATTAAAGCAGCAGGCTACCAGGACTTTAGTGATATCTTTTTAGCTGATATTGAAGATGGTGAGGTTTCTTTTACTGATTACAAGCAAAAATAGAAAAGAGCTCTGAATGGAAAATTTGATTAAAGCGCAACAGCTAGTTAACGAGGCCGAAGTAATAATTGTTATTGCTGGAAATAAGTTTGCTAAATTAGAAGGACTGGATTTGTTAGGACAAGATAGCTTTGACCAAGACTTTCCGTTAATTGCCAAAAAGTATGACGTTCATTCAATTGGTTCAGCATTAGATTTAAAGGAATTAGCCTGGTCTGAAAAGTGGTTTATTTGGAGTCAGTTAATCAATAAGTATTCGCTCATGTATAAACCAAGTGCGACAATGAAACAATTAAAAGAGCTTCTGAACAAGAAAAAGTACTTTATCGCTACTGCTTCATTTGGTAATTTTTTTGAAAAAGCGGGTTTTAATCAAAATCGAATCTTTAACATTTTTGGTAATTGGACTAACATGCAGTGTTCTAGTGGAATTAATCATGGTTTAAAAAATGCGACCAAAGTTGCTACCCAAATTGCGGCAACTACAGTTTTAACAGATATTGAAAAACTTATACCTAAGTGTGCTGTTTGTGGTCAACCGCTGGAAATTCATCTGCCAATTACTTCACATTTTTATCCTGATAGTGATGCTAACGCTCGTTTTCGTTGGTTTTTAACTGGGAATGAAGCTACAAAAACTGTTTTTTTAGAGCTCGGCGTTGATGAAACAAGTCCGCAATTATTTGAACCAATTATCCACTTAGTGGACGAATATAAGCAATGGTCATATGTTGCAGCAGATTATACTCAAGCTATGTTGCCGTTAACATTGCAAAACCGTAGTGCCGCTGTTAATACTGATTCAGCTAGCTTAGTTCAAGCTTTAATTGAGGGGAACAAGTAATGAGTATCTTTATTGCGAATGGTATTTTACATGTTTCAGATGCCCAAAACAAATTGCGCGCTAAAGGGCAAGAACAGCCAGCATTTATTGATGATTATACTTTACTAGATATTGAAACCACCGGGCTTAATCCATACCGTGATCATGTAACCGAACTTGGGGCAATTAAAGTTAGAAATAACAAAGTCGTTAATCAATTTAGCCAATTAGTGGTTTATCCGCGGTCTAATCATGTGCCCACTTTTATTACTAATTTAAATGGAATTACCGAAGAATTGCTATGTAGTAAAGGTGTACCAGTAAAGACAGCGATGGCGGAATTTCGACAATTTATTGGTGAGGACATTATTGTGGGCTACAATGTTAATTTTGATTTAAATTTTCTGTATGATTTAACCCAAAAGTTTAACTTGCCGCGCCTCAATAATGATTATGTTGATGTTTTACGTTTAGCTCGTGTTTATTATCCCTTTAAACGTAATCGATTGCTAGATTGTATGCAGCGAGCAGGAATTGCAGAAGTTGAAGAGCACCACGGTTTGGCTGATTCGCTTGCTACCAAAAAAGTTTATGATGACTTTCGCATGCACTTTACTGATCAATTATTAATGAAGGCACAAGCTAAGCTAAAAAATATTGATTTATTAGGACCTAAATTGGCACCAGCGGATCTAGGAATTCATCCTCCAATTAATAATAAAAAAATTGTATTTAGTGACGAGATGAGTATGAGTAAGTCTGAGGCTATCCAGATGGTTAATAATTTGGGTGGCCAAGGGCAAATTGCAGTTCAAGCTGATACGAACTATTTAGTTTTAGCAGATGAAGGATTTTTTAGTAAAAATAATTTTTTGTGGCAGCAAGCACAGAAATATAATCGAGCAGGAGCTAAAATTAAGCGCTTGTCTGAAAGCTACTTTTTAAATATGATTGATGAATGGGCTAGAAGTTAACTGAAAAGCAAAGCATTGCAGCTTTGCTTTTTTGCTGTTGCAAACAAAAGTTCGATTAGATATACTTAACTATTATTAGTTCAAGGAGTATTTGAATGGCACGTAGGCGAAAAAAAAATAGTAGTAATAATGACTTTTGGGCTCTAGTAATTATTATCTTATTTTTAGTTTGGTTTGTTATAACTAAGGGTGGGACCGATCCTAGTGGTCACCAGACAATCAACCAATTTACTCAAAATGAGCAACCAAGTGATAATAAAATTGACCATACCAAACCCGCAGCAAAGGCATATGGAGGTTTAGCTAAAGAAGATTATGATAAGTTAGCAAGGATTGATTTTAAAAGTGGCACAGCAGCTTATATACCTGTCAACGGCAATCATTCGACGTTAATTAAGGAGTCCTGGAAGGTTAATCGAGTCATTTATTCAAATTTAGATGATTTAAATCGAACTTCCCACTCTAATACTGCTTTTTTAGAAAAAAGAAACATTGCCAATGGTGAATTTCGGACGCGGCAATTTGTGGCGCCAACCGGTTGGCATTACAATCGCCGTAACGGCAGTCAAATTTATAATCGGGGGCACTTGATTGCTTATTCAATTTCTGCTGGAATTGACGCAGAGGGAAATTATAATCCTGATACTATGACTGGTGATCAAAATAACCCTAAAAATTTATTTACCCAATCGGCTTTTTCAAATCAAAAAGTGCAAACTATTTTTGAAAGTAAGGTTAGACAGGCGTTAAGACAAAGAAAACGCGTTATATATCAAGCAACGCCGATTTTTCGTGGCGAAGAATTAATGGCTCGTGGTATTAATTTACAAGCTATTTCTACCGATAACAGTTTAGATTTTAACGTTTATTTGTTTAATGTTGAACCTGGCTACTCCTTTGATTATAGCGATGGACGAGCAAGGATAAATCATGAAATGCAAGTGAGACAGGTATATTAATTATTTTTATAATTTTATTTTTGCTAATTTCTGTGAAAATAATAAAAAGATGGTAATTGTTCGGATAATCTGACTAATAATAAATAAGCGTAAAAATTAAAGCAGCATTATGGGATGTTGCTTTTTTGTGTATTTTCATGTAGCAAAAATCAGAACATTTACTCCAAAAAAATATTAATAACTCCCTGTTTGAGAAGTTAAAACGAATATTATTAATAGGTGTTGGCAATTTTTGGGGTATAAAACGAACTATTAATGCAAAGCCTTAGTTGTATTAAAACCGATTTTATTTTAAAATTAAGTAAAGAAGAGAAGTAATATGATACAAATTGATAGTGGTACAAATTTATGGATAACAACAAATTCGTTGAAGTAAAAAATCTGAGAAAGGTTTATGATAATGGTCACGAGGCGATTAAGAACGTAAGCTTTTCTGTTAAAAAAGGTGATTTGGTCTGTCTTCTAGGACCTTCAGGCTGTGGGAAAACTACTATCTTAAATATGTTAGCTGGCTTACTTAATCCAACTGCTGGTGAGATTCTTTTTGATGGTAAATCGATGGTTAAAGTTGCACCAAAAGATCGCCATATTGGGTATGTTTTCCAAAACTATGCTTTATATCCTCATATGACAGTTTTACAAAATGTAATGTTTCCTTTAACAGTTGGCAAGAACAAGCGCTCTAAAGCTGAAGCTAAAAAAGTAGCACAAAAGTATATGCAATTGACGCAGATTATGGATCTTGCTGATCAAAAGCCAGGTAATTTGTCAGGTGGACAGCAGCAGCGCGTAGCTATAGCTCGTGCTTTAGTTCAAGAACCAAAGATTCTTTTAATGGATGAGCCATTAAGTAATTTAGATGCTAGATTACGTTTAAAGATTCGTGAGGAAATTCGCTCATTAGTTAAATCAGTTGGCATTACTACCTTGTTTGTAACTCATGATCAAGAAGAAGCATTGTCAATAGGCGATAAGATTATCTTATTTAATGATGGGGTCATTCAACAAGATGATTTAGGGCAAAATTTCTATTTGGAACCAAATAATTACTTTGTCGCAAATTTTATCGGCAACCCAGTAATTGATAATTTTAAAGTTATTAAAACAGATCAGGAATTGCGTTCAAGCCAATTCACCATCCCACTTGCTTTGCTTGATGCCTCCCGCTTTAAGCGCAATTTGCCAAACGGTGAATATATATTATCAGTACGTCCTGAAAATATTACGCCCCAAAAAGATGGATTTTTGCATGTTAAAGTTGATGATGTTGAATTAATTGGCCGGGAGCGAATCTTAAAGTTCACCTATGATCAAGTGCAAGCTCGGTCATTGATTAATTTAGAAGAGTCGATTCAACCGGGTGATGAGGTGACCTTACAGCTGAAGTTTGACCGCATATTTATCTTTACACCAGATGGGGAGCGCGTTTACTAATGGAAACAAATCAGAAAAAAGCGTGGCTATTTTTAGCGCCAACCATTATTTTTGTTACGCTATTTAGTATTTATCCCATTCTGCGTGCATTGGGAATGAGTTTTCAAAGCGGCTCATTGATTGACTTACATTGGAGCGGTTTAAATAATTATCAGTATATTTTTCATGATCCTGAATTTTGGCTTGCACTTCGAAACACTGCTTTATATGCCATTATTTCTGTCCCACTTGGTTTGGTTATTTCGATTATGCTGGCTTGGATTATTTTTGATAAAGTTAAGCACCAATCATTTTTTGAAACCACCTTTTTTATGCCCTATGTTACCTCGACAATTGCCATTGGGATAGTATTTCGTTATATCTTTAATGGTGATTATGGCATGCTTAACTTTATTTTACGCTTATTGCATTTACCAGCTCCTAACTGGATTGATGATCCTGCTTGGTCATTGGTAACGATTATTATCTTTGGTATTTGGACATCACTAGCCTTTAATATTGTCATTTTAATGGGAGCATTACGTAATATTGACCCTAATTTTTATACCATTGCTGATATGTATGGTGCTAGCGACAAAGATAAATTTTGGCGGATAACTATGCCAGAATTGGTACCCACTCTAGCATTTTTACTAACAATGAATATTATTGGTGCTTTTAAAATTTATACTTCGGTTTATGCCTTATTTAATGGTCAAGCAGGAATTGGTAACTCAGGTACTACAGCTGTTTTTTATATTTATAATAAATTTCAAATTGTCGGTACTCCTGGTGTAGCAATGGCAGCAACAGTAATTTTATTTCTCCTCATTTTGTTTGCTACGTTCTTGCAACGGAAAATGATGAAGAAGATTGGAGAAAATTAATGAAACGAATTCGTTTTGGGGTTTTGATCAGTTACCTCATTTTGTTTATCTTTGCAATAATTACTGTTTTTCCTTTTGTTTATATGATTTTGGGTGGATTAATGAGCTTTCAGGAAACAACTTCAATTCCCCCGACCTTAATTCCGCATCATTTTGAGTGGAATAATTATGCGAAAGTTTTTGCTAGAGCGCCCTTTGCTCGGTACTTTTTTAATACAATTTTAACTGCAAGTGTGACAACTTTGGTTAGTTTATTTAACTCACTTTTAGGTGCCTTTGCGATGGTTAATTTGCGCTTTAAGGGTAAAGGCCTTGTGCAAATGATTTTACTGTCATTATTAATGGTTCCAGGAGAAGCAATAATTTTTACTAACTACAATACTATTGCAAAAATGGGCTTACTTAATACTTATATAGGCCTGGTCCTCCCCTTTTTAACTTCGATTTTTTATATGTATTATTTACAAAGCTATTTTGGGTCAATTTCAACAACTATTTATAAGGCGGCAATGATTGATGGTGCAAGCGATTGGGACTATATTTGGAAAATTCTTGTGCCCATGTCTAAAAGTGGTTTGTTCACAGTTGGCTTATTAAGTTTTATTTCTGGTTGGAATTCCTTTCTTTGGCCATTATTAGTAACTAATGAAGATACAATGCGCTTACTCAATAATGGCTTATCTTCTTTTGCTTCAGATGCAGGTAGTGAGACGCAATTGCAACTAGCTGCAGCTACTTTAACTGTTTTGCCAGTTTTAGTTTTGTATTTCATTTTTAGAAAACAGATTATTAAAGGGGTGGTGCGTAATGACCTTAAAGGATAAAACAACCATTACTTTTTATAATGGGTTAACAACAATTGGCGGACCGATGATTGAGGTTGCTTATAACAAGTCACATGTTTTGTTTGACTTGGGTGAAGTATATCGGCCGGAATTAGAATTGCCGGATGAAAGTTATTCAACGCTAATTAAAAATCAGTTGATTGGGGATGTGCCTAACTTCTATGATCCATTACTTACTGGCCAGCCAATTAATCATCAACGTTGGGAGCACGCTGCAGCATATATGTCGCATTTACATCTTGATCATAGTAAAGCTCTGAATTTTTTAGCTCCAGAAATTCCGCTTTATGCTGGTCCACTTACAGCCCGGTTATTACCTGTTTTAAATGAAAATGGAGATTTTCTTTTGCCAGCAGCAGGGCACAAACCTAATTATACTAGGCCAATTATTGCGGCTAAGTATCAAGTACCAATTCATATCGGAGAAATAACACTAACCATTTGGCCCAGCGATCATGATGCATATGGTGCAACTGGTTTAATTATTACTACTCCCAATCAGACCTTGGCTTATACGGGGGATATCCGATTGCATGGTTATCATCCTGATTGGGTACATCAATTTTTAGCTGCTGCTCGGGGCTGTGATGCGTTAATTGTTGAAGGGACTGGAGTTTCTTGGCCTGAGGAAAAGCAGGTTCAACCTAGTGCAGAATTTACTGGTCCCAGAACTGAAATTGAGTTAACTGACCAAATCATCCAGCTTGAACGAGTTAATGAAAAACGGCAATTAACTTTTAATACCTATCCAACTAATGTAGAACGGTTGTTACGTTTGCTTGAACTTTCATCGCGCAAGGTAGTGCTGCATGCTAAGAGAGCACATTTACTAAAGGAAAGCTTGCAACAAGATTACTTGTATTATTACTTGCCAGGAGAGCAGAAAATTGCAAATTTAAATCCGCAGTTGGCAGTTGATTATGAGAAACTGCTCGCTGATGATCATGAGTATCTCTGGCAAGTAGTTAAAAATTATGGTGATTTGCAAGTAGGAGGTTTATATATTCATTCTAATGCTGAACCACTAGGTGATTTTGATCCAGCATATGAGCCTTTTATACAGACATTAATGGATAGAAAGATTGAATTTAAAGCTTTAAGTTGCTCAGGTCATGCGGATGAAAAAGAGCTTAAGCAAATTATTAGCGAGGTTCAACCTAAAGCACTTATTCCGGTGCACACACTGCATCCGGAGCTTGAGAAGAACCCTTTTGGAAAACGGATTTTACCAAAGCGTAATCAAACAATTACGCTTTAGTTAATCAAAAACTTGTTGTTTAATTTTTATTTTTGGGGAGGTTTACCAAATGAAGTTTAGTAAAAAAATTATAGCAGCCTTTGCTGCTGGTATGGCTTTGATCGGGACTGCTGCTTGTTCTAATGGTAGTCATTCGTCTTCGTCATCTAGCACCGATAATTCTGAAAAAATTGCTAAAGTAACTAAGCAAACTAATATTGTTTTTTGGCACGGAATGACAGGTGTCCAGCAAGAAACGCTTAAGGGTTTAACTAAGGAGTTTGAAAAAGAAAATCCAAAGATTAAGGTTAAGTTGGAAAATCAGGGTGCCTATAATGACTTGCAGGCCAAGATTAATTCGACCTTGCAATCACCTAATAACTTACCAACAATTACCCAGGCTTATCCTGATTGGCTTTATACAGCTGCTAAGAATAAAATGTTGGTTGATTTAACGCCGTACATTAATAACAAAGCTGTTGGTTGGGGTGGTAGCAAAGCTTCTAATATCAAGCCAGCCCTACTTGATGGTGCCAAAATCGCAGGTACGCAGTACGGCATCCCATTTAATAAATCGATTGAAACTTTGACTTATAATGCAGATATTTTTAAAAAATATGGTATTAAAAAGGCACCGACAACAATGGTTGAATTGAAACAGGATGCTGAAATAATTTACAAAAAGAGTAATCACAAAGTTGTTGGTGCTGGTTTTGATTCATTGTCAAACTACTACACTTTGGGAATGAAAAATGAAGGAGTCGACTTCTCAAGTAAGATTGATTTTACCAGTCCTACTTCAAAGAAGGTAATTAACTACTATGCTGACGGTATTAAGGCTGGTTACTTCAGAGTGGCTGGTTCAGAACACTATCTTTCAGGTCCATTTGCTAACCAAAAGGTAGCAATGTTTATTGGTACCTCGGCTGGTGAAGGTTTCGTTAAGCAAGGTGTTGGCGATAAGTTTACTTATGATGTTGCTCCTCGTCCTGGAAAATACACAATGTCACAAGGAACAGATATTTACATGTTTAATCATGCAACAGCTGAACAAAAAGCTGCGGCATTTACATACATTAAGTTTCTAGTTTCTAAAGCTAGTCAACTTAAGTGGGCTAATGCAACTGGGTACATTCCAGTTAATCATGCAGCTGCTGATGCAACTGAATACAAAGATAATAAGCAGATTAAACTTCCGGCTAAGTTAGAAGATGCCATGAAGAATCTTTACAGCGTTCCAGTTGTTAAAGATGCCGGGGCTGCATATGGTCAACTTAATCCAATTATGCAAAATATTTTAGCTGCTGCGCAGAAGAAGCAAGATGTAGATAACGCAATTAATTCGGGTAAAGCAAAATTTGCGGCTGCTTGGAAACAATAAAAATTAAATAGCAATTAATTTAAAAACTAATAAGCCCTAAAAGTGTCTCACTTTTAGGGCTTATTTTTGTAATTAAATACTTAATTATTAAGATGAACAGGCAATGGTGTATAAAAGATATATTTTATGTAAACGCATAAAAAGCGAACTTTATTATTGGCTAAGGGTATTAAATACAAATAAATACGAATTTTATTGTGCTTTTAATTGTAATTTAACCATTATTGCTTTACAATAAACAAGACTTGGATTTTACTAAGTTTAATTAAATATAGATAAATTTTGGAGGAAATAATATGAACTTTGCTAAAAAGCTAGCGACTTTTATCGTTGCTAATTTAGCTTTATTTGTAACTACAGCTTGCTCAAGCAATAAGCCATCCTCAACCGTTGATTCCAATAAAATTCCGAAAATAACAGAAAAGACTACGATAACCTTTTGGCATGGGATGCAGGGAGCACAAGAAAATACTTTAAAAAGTTTAGTTCAGGATTTTGAAGAAAAGAATCCCCAAATAAAAATAAAACTTGAACAACAAGGAAATTATGATGATTTGCAAGCTAAATTAACGGCAACTTTGCCATCTCCTAAAAATTTACCAACAATTACTCAGGCCTATCCAGGTTGGTTACAAAGCGCTGCCCAAAATAAAATGCTTCAGAATCTAGCTCCATATATAAATAACAAAGATGTTGGTTGGGGCAGTAGCCAAGCTTCTGAAATTAAGCCAGAATTACTGGATAGTGCCAAAATTAATAACATCCAATATGGAATTCCATTTAACAAATCAATTGAAGTGCTTGTCTATAATCCAAAACTGCTGAAACAATATGGCATTAATAAGGTGCCAACAACGATGGTTGAATTAAAGCAGGCTGCCCAGACTGTTTATGAAAAGAGTCACCACCAAGTTGTTGGGGCAGGCTTTGATAATTTAAATAATTACTATGTATTAGGAATGAAAAATCAAGGACAAGCTTTTTCAAGTAAAATTGATTTTACAGGTAAAGAATCAAGTAAAGTTATCAATTACTTAGTTGCTGGTGAAAAAGAGGGTTATTTTAGAATGCCCGGTTCGGATAAGTATCTATATATTCCGTTTGCTAATCAAAAATTGGCAATGCTGATAACATCATCATCTACGGAAACTTGGATTAAGCAGGCTAGTAAAAAGGGTTTAACCTATGATATAGCAGCTCGGCCGGGAAAGTATACTTTGCAGCAAGGAACAGATATTTATATGTTCAGCCGTGCTAGTGCAATGCAAAAAGCAGCCGCCTTTAAATTTATGAAGTTTTTAACTGCTAAAAATAGCCAATTAAAATGGGCTAAAGCAACTGGATATATTCCAGTTAATCAAAAGGCGGTTCAGGCTGATAGCTATCAAGCTAATAGTGAATTTAAATTACCAGCCCATTTAAATGAGCTTATGAATACCAACTCCTTATATAGTGTTCCTGTAATTAAAAATGCAAATGCAACTTTTGGTCAGTTAACACCAATTATGCAATCGATTTTAGTTGCTGGTCAAAAAAATCGAAATGTTGAACAGACTATTAGAACCGGTAAAATCAAATTTAATGCTGCTTGGCAGCAATAAAAAGCAGGCTAATGCCTGTTTTTTATTTAGTGTTTTTTTACTTGAATGGTAAGATAATATTGTTATAAAAATCTACTAATTGCTTAACTAAATAGCCAGGGGTGAAAAATGATAAAAGAGCAAAAATTTCCAGTAGCAACTAAATATAAATGGTTTGATATCAATAATTTAAGTGAAGATGATAGTGAAAAGCTACAAGATGATTTCAATTTTACTTCTGATATGATTTCATATATTTCTGATCGGCATGAGCGACCACATTATGACTACGACACTTATACAAAAATCCATTTATTAATCTATGACGTACCAATTTGGCCTACGCAAGTAATTAAACATTTTACGGCGCATCCCATTACTTTTTTAGTATCTGGAGAAAATATTTTTACTTTCCATACTGAAGCAACTGGTTATGTATTTGACGAATTTAATGATTATGCAATGCGACGAGAATTATCCAATTCTCAAGATGTGACTGAGTTATTAATGAAATTTATGTTATATGCCACACAATATTTTCAAAGAGCAATCACGCAGCTTGATGATGAGCGCAATAGTCTTGATAAAAAATTATCAGGAGATATTAATAACAAGGACTTAGTGGAATTATCAAATATTGAAAAGAGTTTAGTCTATTTATCTAGTTCAATCCAAACTAATTCAATGATGATTCATAGCTTAAAATTATCAGAATTAGAATTCACTAAAAAAGCACGCGAAAGTCTTGACGATGTTTTAATTGAATCAAATCAAGCCGCCGAAATGGTTAAAATTTCGCAGCAAGTAACAAAAACTTTGTCAGCTACATCCAATAATATGATGAATAATAATTTAAATGATACGATGAAGTTTTTAACTGTCTGGTCATTAGTTTTAACGATTCCAACAATTTTAACGGGCTTTTATGGCATGAATGTCAGTTTACCAGTAGGGCATAGTTCTTTGGACTGGGTAATAATTATCGTATTGACAGTTTTATTGATGGTTTGGCTAATTGTTCTAATGAAACGTCATCATTTTTTCTAAATTGAGGTAAATTTATGAAAAATAAAGTATTTGTTGGATCAATTATTACAACTTTACTAGCCTTTATGCTTTATACTGTTAATTTAAAACAAACTAAAAATGCAGATATTAAAATTATTGGACAAAGTCAAAAAAGAAATGGTAATAAGTCTAAGTCGATAAAAGAACCACATACTGCAGAAATAGAATATCCGCGCGAAGTTAAGATTACGGGTGGTAGTAAGCTGGTCTGGGCTAAAAAAATAAAGCAGACAATGGGTAAAAAGCAAAGTTACCAAGTTTATTTAAAGGATCTTAATAATAATCAATTTGCTCAAGTTGCTAACATTTCCAAGGCCCACAGTGTTAATTCGGTTAGTCGCTTGTTTTTATTATTAACTATTTATTATCAAGAGCAACACCATAAATTATCTAGTAAAACGGTTATTAAGGTAAAGAAAGCAGATGTGGTAAAAGATGAAAAAATATTGCAACCAGGAATCGGCTATGGCATTACCTATTTAAGACAGGCAATGATGAATGGCAGTCAAACAGCCACTAATGTACTTTTAAGAAAGGTAAAACTAACCCAAGTTAATTTTGTTATCAAAAAAATGGGTTTAGTGGATACTAAAGTGAAACCCAAGTTTGTTGCAATAACCACAGCTAAAGATCTGGCTCAAATTATGATAAATCTTTATCAAAATAAGACCTTGAATAGGCAATACTCTAACCGGGTTTTAGGTGTCTTAAGTTCAGTTAAAAATAAGCCCAAAATTGGACCAACAGGTAGTGGCTTAATTTATGCTATCGGTGACAAAAAAGCTAATGTTGCTCTGATTCAAATGGGTGGGCATACATACTGTATGGCTATTTTAAGTAATAGTGATCATAATTTTAGTCAGTTAGGTAAAGTAGTTAATAAATTTTTTAAATAGTTTAATAAAAAAGAATTCAGTTTTTGAATTCTTTTTTATGTTATTAAGGATCTTAAAAATAATTTACAGCTTGTAGATTGTATTCTTCAATGTGTAGTGCTATATTATTCACTATGCCGTAAAAGGAGGAGTGAAATTGGTAAAAAAAAGAAGTCTTGACCTGGATAAAATAATTGCTAAGGCAACTGAATTAATTGCTCAGCGGGGTCTATCTGCTACTACCTTACCTAATTTAGCTAATGAATTAGGTGTTCGTTCACAATCTTTGTATCACTATGTATCAGGACGTAAGCAATTGTTATCTTTAGTTGGTGCGAACCGAATTAAAGTTATGATTACTGTGTTAACAGATAGTTTAATAGGTCTATCGGGTAAGGAAGCATTGCTTAAATTTGCTGATATTATTCGCAACTTTATTTTAAATGACCCAGCACTATTTAGTATCTTGTATCATTTGAATGAATATCAACAAGACGATGCGATTACACAAGAAATTATGAATGTAATTGCATTGGCTGATAAATTACATTTACGCAGTGACAGTACAGTTTCACTCCATTCTTTAATTGGCGCAGTTTTGGGTTATGTTTTTCTGGATGTTTCGGCATCGTTTGTTGGTGAAACTAGTGCCCAAGCTGATCAAGGTTATCATGAATTAGTTTTACAGTTAGTTCAGCCGAAAAATATTTTACAAAATTAGAAAGGAAAAGTAGAGTGCAAAAACTACTAAAAAATCATATTTTTTCATTAATTGCATGGATTTTAATTTTAATTATTTCTGTTGTGGCTTTGCCAGATATTACTGGGTTAACGCGCGAGCACTCGAATGTTTCCCTGCCACAAGACGTTCAAAGTGAAGTAGCTCAATCAATTCAGAATGACTGGGGTCCAAAACAAAAAAATACCTATCAAATTGCGGTTGTTTTCAATAAAAAGAAGGGCACGATATCAGCGGATGATAAAAATGCGATTAATCAAACTGTAGCCAAGCTTAAAAACAACCAGGATGACTATGGTATTAAGCAAATATTGGCTCCTGATGATAACATTGCAACTAAGAATAAACTGAAGTCTAAGAATAATAAAACTTGGATTATGCAGATTAATGTTGCTAAAAATCACGCGCCAATTAATGAAGTAGAAAAAGAATTGACTAGTGCAGTTAAGACTAATGGCGTTAGAACTTATATCACTGGTGCAGATGTCTTACAAAATGCTTTTTCTAATTCGA
Organism: Lactobacillus sp. ESL0225; assembly: GCF_003692905.1. Taxonomy (NCBI): domain Bacteria; kingdom Bacillati; phylum Bacillota; class Bacilli; order Lactobacillales; family Lactobacillaceae; genus Lactobacillus; species Lactobacillus sp. ESL0225. The sequence continues at coordinate 57,517 of NZ_REHK01000004.1, forward strand.
TTCAAGAAGGAATTAAAAAGACTGAAGCAATTACGATTGTCTTTATTTTTATCGTGTTGATTATTGTCTTTAGGTCACCAATTGTACCGTTAATCTCATTATTAACAGTTGGCGTATCCTTTATTACTTCTTTTTCAATTGTAACTAACTTAGTCAAATATCAAAATTTCCCATTCTCGAATTTTACACAAGTCTTTATGATTATTGTTTTATTTGGAATAGGTACAGACTACAATATTTTACTCTATGATAAGTTTAAAGAAGATTTGGGTTTGGGTCTAAACCGTTATGAAGCGATGAAAAATGCGCTAAAAGTTGCTGGTAAAACAATTTTATATTCGGGATCATCAATTTTAATCGGCTTTTCCGCTTTAAGTTTAGCTAATTTTTCTATTTATCAGTCTGCAGTTGGAGTTGCAGTTGGGGTCGCTGTTTTATTAATCGTTTTGTTAACGTTAAATCCATTCTTTATGGCTGTTCTAGGTAAAAAAATGTTTTGGCCAGTAAAGCAGTTTACTGGTGAACATGAAGATAAGTTATGGCATGGTATTTCTAAAGGAACGTTAGCCCATCCAATTGTTTATTTACTTGTTTTAGCAGTAGTAGTTACTCCTTTTGCTTTAATGTACTCGGGCAATTTGAATTACGATGATACTGATGAAATTGAAAATAGCGTTCCAGCTAAGGCTGGAATGCTAGTTGTTGAAAAAGACTTTTCTAAGGGAATGGCTGAGCCATCGGTTCTTTATATTAAGAGTAAGCATCGATTAGATAATGAAGCAGATTTGCGCCTGTTAGATCAGTTAACTAGGCAATTACAGGCTTCAAAAGATGTATCTTTTGTAACCTCGGTTACCCAACCGTATGGCGAAAGTATAGATCAGTTATATGTAAAGAACCAGTTGGATACTGTTAATCAAGGGGTTGATCAGGCACGTGCTGGTTTAGGTAAATTGAGCCAAGCATCAAAAAAGGTTTCTGCTGGTGCTAGCCAATTAGCTAATGGTACCAGTCAATTGCAAACTGGTACTGGTCAACTTCAAAGTGGAGCTGGTCAATTGCAGACTGGTACTGCGCAAATGAGTAGCGGTCTTAATCAGTTGAATTCTCAATTACAAAGTGGGACGCAAGGACTAGAAGGTGCGCAACAACAGACTAAAGCGACCTTAGAGCAAAGCTATAAGGCTAATTTATCTAAAAGCATTGGTAGCTTACCTGGCTTAACAGCACAGCAAAAAATGGCTGCTATGCAAGCTGCAGGTGCTGCTCTTGAAAAATCATGGGCGCAAGCTTCAGCTTCAATGCCAGATGTTTCCGGACAAATGGGTCAATTACAGTCTGGTGTTGGACGTTTAGCCTCGGCTTCTGGTCAACTTAATACCGGAGCTACCACTTTAAATGGTGGAATTGGTCAATTACATTCAAGTGTTGGTCAATTAGATTCTGGAGCTAACCAATTAGCTTCAAGTACCCCTAAGATTACTAATGGTGTTGATGAAGTTAACAGTGGCTTAGGCCAGGGTGCTACTTACTTGACTGGACTAGCGAGTTCGTCTGCAGCAGATACCTTTTATATTCCCAAGGAATTTATTAAAAACGATACTTTCCAAACGTCAATTAAAAATTATCTTAGTCCTGACAAAAAATCAGCAATGTTAATGATTGTCTTTAAGTCTAATCCAAGTGGTACTGAAGCAACTAAAAAAGCCCAAGATTTAAGTTTAATGGCTGAAAAATCATTTGCTGGAACGCGCCTTAAAAATGCAGTAGTAGCAATGGGCGGCGAAAGCTCAAAAATTGCTGACATTAAGGAAGTTGCTAATAAAGATTTCATTAGAACAGCAGCTATTATGCTGATTGGAATTGGGATTGCCCTGATTTTTGTAACTAGATCTTTGTTACAACCGATTTATATTTTGGGCACATTATTGATTGCTTACTTCTGCTCATTATCAATTAGTGAATGGGTAGTTAAAGCAGTTCTAAATAAAGACATGATAACTTGGAATACGCCATTCTTTGGGTTCATTCTTTTGATTGCTCTGGGTGTTGATTATAGCATTTTCTTGATGACACGTTACCGTGCTCTGGAGGGTAATAGACCTAGTGACCGCATGCTTAAAGCTTGTGGAATTATTGGAACAGTTGTTATTTCTGCTGCAATTATTCTTGGCGGTACTTTTGCGGCATTAATTCCATCTGGTATACCAACTTTAATCGAAGTTGCTTTAACTGTAATCATTGGTTTGATCATTTTGGTCTTTATTATGCCAATCACTTTGTCTGCTGCAGTTAAGTTGACTTATGAAGGAATTTCAATGAAAAAGAATAGACGGGTAAAGGATTAATTTAACCAAGTCTTTTGAGAAGTAGGAATTATTAAATTAAGTAAAAAAGTACGATAAAGAAATTTTCTTTATTGTACTTTTTGTTTTATGATAAAGGTAACAAATATTATGTACAAAAGGGTGCGTGTTATGACTACTTGTCCAAATTGTAATCGACCAATTACTGATAATGATAAAATTTGTCCTAAATGTCATTTTGATTTACAAAAATATCGGGATACTTTTTTTACTGATAAACATTTACAAGCAAATTATGAAAATGATAAAACTGGTGAAAGAATTGCTAGTCGCAAATTATACCGGCAAGAATTTTATCCCCAAAAACAAAATCTAGTTGTGCAAAAGATGTTAGAATGGTTACGCGTCAATAGTATGATAGTCATGCTTTTAGGAATTATATTATTGATACTTATGAGCTTTTCACGCAGTATCGGTTGGATTTGCTTTTTTGCTTTATTAGTCTGGCTTTATGTAGTTTGTATCCGTAGTGAAAAAATTGAGCGTTACACTGTTGATCGGCGCCTAACTGAAAAAGTCAATCAAATATTTTCTAATACCTTTAATAGTGTTGCAAATTCCAAACGAAAGGTTATAAAAAATAGAGGACAACAAGCAAACCAAGAGGCCTTTAGTAAGCAACATTACGGTTATAGCCAACTTTTAGTTATTTTAATGGCCGTAATTAATTTAATTGTAATGTTTGCTGGCTCAGGTGCTTCGATATCCGATGTTACTTATACGGGAAAAATGTCAATTACGCGGGTTATTTTTCGGTTAGCAGGGCATCTATTTTCTTCAGGTGAGACAAGACTTTCAGGTGTATTACTTTGTTTAATTTGGTTATTAATTGTTTTAATTCCATTGAGTATTATTTACAGTACCTTGAAAGACAACAGGAAAAGACGTTTATTAGCATTCAGTTTATCTTTACTTGAATCAATTTTCTTAATTTATTTGATTATAAGACTTTCTAGTATTAGTGTTGCAGGTAAGGGACTTTTGAAAAATATTACTAATGAATTTTTGCTTTATGCTGTTTCGGTTGGTACCTCGACGTATTTTTTGATTTTATCCAGTATTATGACAACTTTTTTAACAGGTTATAATTTGATAAGAGAAAAATTGCGGTAATAAAAAAGCAGGACTATGCGTCCTGCTTTTTATTATTGTTAATTATTTTGCCGGCATATCGATAACTAAGTGTTCGTTAATAAAGGCTAGCAAACCTAAATTGCTAAGTTCACGACCATAGCCTGATTTTTTAATACCACCAAAAGGCAATTCACCTGAACTAATCCAAGTTCCGTTGATCACGGTCATTCCAGTTTCGATTTGTGCGGCAACGCTACGGGCATGGTCAGTGTTTTTACTAATAATAGATGAACCAAGCCCATAACTTGAGTCGTTTGCTAAAGCAATTGCTTCAGCTTCATCGTTAACTTCATACACAATTGCCACGGGACCAAAAAATTCCTGATCGTATGCTGGATTATTTTTGGTGACATTGGTTAGGATGATTGGCCTGAAAAAGGCACCGGTTGAATTTATTTCTGGATATTGATAAAAAATTTTAGCGCCATTAGCAACTGCTTCTTCAACTTGACTAGTTAATTTTTCTTTAGCGATGTATGAGTTCATTGGCGCTAAAGTTGTTTTACTATCTAATGGATCACCAGCAGATAAGCTTGAGAAGGCATCCTTTAATTGAGCTAAAACCTCTTTATATTTAGACTTAACAGCGATAATTCTTTTGGAAGAAGTGCATACTTGGCCGGTATTATAGGTTCTAGCCGAGTAAAGTAATTGTTTTAAAATTTTTGAATCAGCATCTTCTAGTACAATAAAGGCATCGTTACCTCCAAGTTCCATAGTGGTTTTTTTAAAATTTTTACCAGCATTTTCAGCGACTGCAGCTCCGCCACGTTCTGAACCAGTTAAAGCAACGCCTTGAATACGTGAATCAGCCATAACTTTATTTAATTGATCATAATTTAGATAAAGATTGATCAAACTACCTTCAGGTGCGCCAGCCTGTTTAATAATTTTTTCAATTAAAGCAGCAGATTGTGGTACATTGTGGGCATGCTTAAGTACAATCGGGTTACCAACTATAAAGTTAGGAGCAAAAACCCGAATTACTTGGTAAAGTGGAAAGTTCCATGGCTCACAAGCCAAGACAACTCCAGTTGCTTGCTTTAAATAATAGGCTTGACCCAGATTAGAATTAATAGGCTCGGGGTTTAGCATCTCAGCACCATGCTCGGCATAGTAATCACATATTTTAGCGCAGAGTTCAACTTCATGATTGGCTTCAGTGATTAATTTTCCCATTTCCTGGGTCATAATTTCAGCCATTAATTTTTGCTTTTTATATAAATTATTAGCAATTTCATGTAAAGTTTTTGCTCGACTGCTTGGTGCTTCGTGACGCCATTTTTGGTATAAAGCATGAGCCAAACTAATAGCATCCTCAACTTGCTCTGCTGTAGGGTTGCTAAATGTTGCCAAGACTTCATTAGTATATGGATTAATTGATTGATATTTAGCCATAATTATCTCCTTAATTTTAATTATACTTTTTAACATATTATAAATCGCTTTCAAGCTAAAGGTACGGTGTAATTACAAGAAATTATTCAGTGATTTTGATTAAATAGTTAATTGATTCATCAAGATATTGTTTTGAATAGGACATAGCATGCTTAGAGCCAGCTATCAATTTAAGATCTATACCATGATTTTGTTGGGCTAAAGTTGCAATAAAATCAAGTAAGTCTTGGGTTGCAACTAATTCCGTAGTTGAATTAATCATTAATAATTGGTGTAAATTTTGGTAATTGTATGATGCAGCATCAAGCTTTTGCAGGACGGTTGTATCACTTGATCCTGCATATGTTAGGGTGAAAAATTTGTAAAAAGCATCATTAATATCGTTTAGTGTTGTTAAACCCAGTTCTTTTTGGGCATTTTTTGCCGGCTTGACTTTGGGATGATTTTTTATCCAAGAAGAATAGCTGACTGGTGCTGACCAAGTAACAGTTGGAAAGCCGTATTTACCAGCTAGATAAAGTGCAATTGTGCCACCACTACTTGCGCCTATTTGTGTAATGGTTGTGTCTGAATTGGTATATTTGCTATTAAATAGCCATTTAACAAACTTGTTGCTATCAGTGTGAGCAGTGGGGAAAGTAGATGCCGGCGCAAGTGAATAATTTGGTGCAAATACTAAAAATCCGTGTGATGCTACTTTAAGACATAATAGTTTTAGTTCGCTTTTATCGCCGCGAAACCAACCTCCACCATGCCAAAAAATCAAAATTTTGTTTGTAACGGGCATTTCTGGTATATAAAGGTCAACAGTTAATTTTTTTGAGTTATCGTAAATAAGATTATTTAGAATTTGAGTCATATTATAACCTCCCAATATATTGTATAACATGTACATAATTGTTTAGAATATAATTACAATAGCTATTTAAGCCAAATCTTTAAAATCTTTAAAACATTATCCTTAATTAACTAAAAATGAATCAATTAGATTAGTTTTTTGGTAGAATGAGAACTAATAAATGGAGGTAAATTATGCATTTGTCAGCTAAAGCCAGTCGAAGATTGATTAATATTCTGACCATTGTCAGTGCGATTGTTATTATTCTTTTGTGTATTTATTGGTATCGCTTAGGAATTTTTACTAGTCAAGCTAAAATGAAAGCATATTTAGCTGATAAAAGAATCAGTGGACCGATAATTTTTGTTTTAATTCAAATTATGCAAGTTGTTTTCCCAATAATTCCTGGAGGTGTATCACTTTTAGGTGGTGTGGTCTTTTTTGGTCCACTTGCAGGGTTTATTTATAATTATGTTGGTGTTTGTATCGGATCAATCATTGACTTTTTTTTAGCCAGATTTTATGGTAAACCGTTTATTTTACATATTGTTTCAGAAAAGACTTTTGATAAATATATTAAATGGACAGAAAACCAACGCAAGTTTAATTGGTTCTTTGGTATTTGTATTGTTGCCCCGATGGCCCCTGACGATGTTCTTTGTTTACTTGCCGGATTAACTGAAATGAAGTTTTCAACTTATTTTTGGATTATAGTTTTAGGTAAACCTTGGACTATAGCTGCTTATAGCTTTGCTTTAATGTTTGGGATGGATTGGCTTTTAAAACTGGTTGGTAAGTGATGGCTAACAGAGTTTATTTACGTTCGTTTGAACTAACAGATGCACCGACAATTTTAAAGTGGGGCCAAGATCAATCTTATCAAGATGCGGCTGGCTTTCAATCTTATCAAGACTTAAAGCAGGCCCGAGTAGCAGTTAACCAATACATTAATCGGCAATATAGCTATGGAATTTGTTTGAGGCAAGGCAAGCAATTAATTGGTTTGGCTGAATTATATGAACGAGGAACTAATGAAGCTGATTTGTTAAAGACAAAAGAGGTCGGCTTTTTATTGGATAAAGAATATACTGGACATGGCTATATGACTGAAGCATTGACGATGTTATTTGACTTGGCTTTTAATCAACTTAGGCAAGAAGAAATTTGGGCAGGTACATTTACAAATAATGTAAAATCACAAAATTTACTTAAGCGTTTGGGCTTTCATTATCAGTATGAAATTGATTTGCATAAAATTAATCCTTTATTTACGTACAAAGAAAAATATTTTTTACTTAAAAAAGCAGAGTGGCTTAAGACTGAGTTGAATTGATTTGAGTTAATAGTTCTTTTAACTATCTAAGTTATTAAAGGGCAGTAATATATGACAAGTATAAAAATTTAAAATTACAAATAATTACTATTTGCGTAAAGAAGCAGAATAGCTTAAAATAAACACAAACACGGAGTCCTAAGATGGTTTTTAGAGAGTTCGCACTGTGGTGGAAGCGAATAACTGTCGTTTCCAGACTTCAATGATGTGGGTAATTAAGAGTTACACGGAAAAGGGCACCGTTATCGCCATTTTAATTAAGTGCAGTTGCTAATGCAATTGAAACTGGGTGGCACCGCGAAGACATGTATTGAGCTGATTCGTCCCAATTTAGGGATGAATCAGCTCTTTTTTATGGAGGGAAAATTATGTTAGATATCAAAGTGATACGTGATAATTTAGATTGGGCAAAAGATAAGCTGGCTAGACGTGGTGTTAAGCCAGCAGAATTGGACGATTTAATTGCTATTGACCAAGAACGTCGTGAGGACTTGAATCAAAGTGAACAATTAAAGGCAAAACGTAACCAAGTGTCCAAACAAATCGCTACTGCTAAACGAAATAAAGAAGATGCGACTGAAGCAATTGCCGCAATGAGACAAGTTGGTGATGAAATTAAGCAATTAGATGAACAAGTTAATGAATTGACTAAAAAACAAAATTATATTTTGCTTCGTCTACCTAATTTTCCAGACGATTCTGCGCCAATCGGACCTAATGAAGATTATAATCAAGAGGTGCGTAAATGGCATAACCCAACTGAGCTATCCTTTACACCAAAAGCTCATTGGGAATTAGGAACTAATTTAGATATTTTGGATTGGGATCGTGGAGCTAAAGTTTCAGGAGCACGTTTTGTTTATTATAAAGGGGCTGGAGCACTTTTAGAACGTGCAGTTTTCAATTTCTTTTTAGATGAAAACATAAAGGCGGGCTATACCGAAATGATTCCACCATATTTAGTTAATGAAGAATCAATGCAAGGTACCGGGCAGTTCCCTAAATTCCGTGAAGATGTTTATACAATTGTTGATAATGATGATCCGGAAAAACAATTAGATTTAACATTGATTCCAACAGCTGAAGTTCCTTTAGTTAATTATTTCCGTGACGAGATTATTCACGAAGATAAATTACCAATAAATGTAACAGCAATGTCGCCTGCTTTTAGAAGTGAAGCTGGTTCAGCTGGACGGGATACACGTGGATTAATTAGAATGCATGAATTTAGAAAAGTTGAAATGGTAAAGATTTGTAAACAAGAAGATTCATGGGCAGAACTGGATAAACTAACAGCTAATGCGGAACATTTGTTACAAAAATTAAACTTACCTTATCATGTGGTTGCACTTGCAACGGGTGATGCAAGTTTTACAAGTGCAAAAACTTACGACTTAGAAGTTTGGATGCCAGCGCAGGATAAATATCGTGAAATTTCAAGTTGTTCAAATTGTACAGACTTTCAAGCGCGCCGAGCACAAATTCGCTATCGTGATGAAGATGGTAAACTTCATTTAGCACACACACTTAATGGTTCTGGTTTAGCAGTTGGGCGAACAGTTGCGGCAATTTTAGAAAACTACCAAAATGAAGATGGTACAGTTACAGTACCAGAAGTTTTGGTGCCATATATGGGCGGTATGACCAAAATTACTAAAAATCCTAGCTTAATCTAAAAGCAAGGCTACTCCTAAAAGTTTTTTAATTATTAGGAGTAGCCTTTTTATTTAAAGGTAAATTTATTTTGAAATAAATTTTTATAGTTAATTTAAAGTGAAAAGGGACAAATTACGAATAATTAATGAACATTGCTTTCATAGATTACAGGAATATCAGTTTTTATTTTAAAAAGAAAAGTAGATTTATTAAATAATTAGACTAATATACGAACTAAAAAAATATTTGACTAATTAAAACAAAAATAGTAAAGTATTATCTGTGCTTGAGAGTACTAGACAGTACTGCGATAAAGCAAAAAAGATATAAAAAACTAGTTGACAAAAGCGACTGAGTTTAGTAATATAAAAAGCGCTGTTGTTTAAAGAAGCGGCAGCGCGGGTCAGAAAAAAGTTCTTGACAGAGTCGAGAACATCTGATAAAATGGAAAAAGCGCCGCTGACAAGCGGAGCGGGTAGTACCTTGAAAACTGAATAATGTTTTCGCAAAAGTGTGCGGGTTTAAAAAGAACCCAAAACAATGAGCGAAGTCAATTCGCA
>NZ_REHK01000005.1:0-70808 GCF_003692905.1 Lactobacillus sp. ESL0225
AAAAGAAGTACGGTGGCAAGAGCAAGAAGGAAACACCTGTAACCATGCCGAACACAGAAGTTAAGCTTCTTAACGCCGAGAGTAGTTGGTGGGAGACTGCCTGCGAGGGTAGGACGTTGCCGTGCTTTTTTTAATATTCCGGCTTAGCTCAGTTGGTAGAGCGCTTGACTGTTAATCAAGATGTCGTCAGTTCGAGTCTGACAGCCGGAGCAAGGTTAAAAGAGAAGGTTTAATAACCTTCTTTTTTTGTTTATGAAAATTAAATTAGTGGCACTAAAAGTTTAGTGAGTGCGTGACTTAACCGCTTTTAAAAGGTACAATATAAGTATATATATATTTTATTTAAAGGAGGAATTTTCATGGTAGGAATTGTATTGGCAAGCCATGGTGGCTTTGCGGATGGAATTGCTCAATCTGCAGAAATGCTCTTTGGCGAGCAATCCAATTTTGCTCATGTCATTTTGAGACCTGATGAGGGACCAGATGATATTAGAGGAAAAATGGAAGAGTCGATTTCTTCATTCGATAGCCAAGATGAAGTACTGCTATTAGTTGATTTATGGGGTGGTACTCCGTTTAACCAGGCTAGCGGATTACTTGAAAGTCATCCATCCTGGGCAGTGGTTTCTGGAATGAATTTACCAATGGTCGTTGAGGCTTTAACACAAAGAATGACTAATCCAGAGGCTAGTGCTCATGAAATTGCAACAGCAATCATTGCTCCAGCAAAGGATGGCATTAAGACCAAGCCGACTAATTTGATGTCTGAGATGCAAACGCAGACAGTTGCTTCATCAGATAAATCTGAAGAAATTAAGAATAAATCTATTCCAGAAGGAACAGTAGTTGGTGATGGTCATATAAAATATGTATTGGCTAGAATTGATTCACGTTTATTACACGGACAAGTTGCCACAGGTTGGATTCCAGCAATGCATCCAGATCGTGTAATTGTTGTATCAGATCGTGTTGCTAAAGATGATATGCGCAAAAGCATGATTCGTGAAGCTGCCCCTGCTGGTGTTAAAGCGCATACCGTACCATTAGCAAAAATGGTGGAAATTGCTAATGATTCGCGCTTTGGTAATACTCATGCTTTACTTCTTTTTGAAAATCCAGAAGATGTATTAAAAGTAGTTAAGGCGGGAATAGACATAAAAACAATCAATGTGGGTTCAATGTCATATAGTGTTGGTGATGTAAATGCTAATAACGTTTTATCGATGAATCAAGAAGATGTAGACACTTTTCGTGAACTTGAAAAAATGGGTATTAAGTTTGATGTGCGTAAAGTGCCAAATGATAAACCTGGCAACATGGATGCAATTTTAAGTAAAGCGCAAAGTTTGCTTAATGAGCAGAATAAATAGGGGAGTATAATATGAACACTATTCAAATGGTTTTAGTGGTTCTTGTTGCCTTTCTTGCAGGTATGGAAGGTATTTTGGACCAGTGGGAATTTCATCAACCTTTGGTTGCTTGTACACTAATTGGTTTAGTAACAGGACATTTAGATTTAGGTATTATTTTAGGTGGGCAATTACAAATGATTGCCCTTGGTTGGGCTAATATTGGGGCTGCTGTTGCTCCAGATGCAGCTCTAGCATCGGTTGCATCTGCCATTATTTTAGTTCAAAGCGGACAAGGTACTAAAGGAATTGGAATGGCAACTGGTATCGCAATGCCTTTAGCAGTTGCTGGTTTGTTTTTAACAATGATTGTCAGAACAATTTCAACTGCTATTGCACATATCATGGATGCTGATGCTAAAAAAGGTAATTGGCGCAAAATTAATATGTGGCAATGGATAGCAGTCTGCTTACAAGGATTAAGAATTGCTGTGCCCGCTGCATTGCTCTTGGCAATTCCAGCTTCAACGGTTAAATATTGGCTAGGCTTAATGCCAACTTGGCTTAACGAAGGTATGTCAATTGGTGGTGCCATGGTTGTAGCAGTGGGTTATGCAATGGTAATTAACATGATGGCAAGCCGTGAGGTTTGGCCATTCTTTGCGATTGGGTTTGCTTTAGCTGCAATTAAGGACTTAACTTTAATCGCTTTAGGTGCAATTGGTTTAGCAATGGCCTTAATGTACTTAGCACTTGAATCTCAAGGCAATAACAATAATTCAAGTACAAATAATGAAGGTACCGGCGATCCACTCGGCGATATTATTGATGATTATTAAAGTGATATTTAAGAGGAGGAGTTTATTATGGCTGATCAAAAAATAAAATTAACTAAAGCCGATCGCTTCAAAGTCATGTGGCATTCACAATTTTTGCAGGCTTCATGGAACTATGAAAGAATGCAAAATGGTGGTTTTGCCTATTCACTAATTCCAGCATTACGAAAGTTATATCCTAATCAAGAGGATATGGCGGCAGCGCTAGAGCGCCATTTAGTATTTTTTAACGTGCACCCTTATTTGGTTTCACCAATTTTAGGTGTTACCTTAGCTTTAGAAGAGGATAAAGCTAACGGTGCTCCAGTTGGTGACGAAGCAGTCCAAGGAGTTAAGGTTGGAATGATGGGGCCCCTAGCCGGTGTTGGTGATCCAGTCTTTTGGTATACTGTGCGTCCAATCGTTGGAGCATTAGGTGCTTCAATGGCAATTCAGGGTAACATTTTAGGACCAGTTTTATTCTTTGTTATATGGAATGTAATTAGAATTGCCTTTATGTGGTATACACAGGAATTTGGCTATCGGGCAGGTTCAGCGATTACTAATGATATGTCAGGCGGATTACTGCAAAAGGTAACGCGTGGAGCGTCCATGATGGGAATGTTTGTCCTAGGTTCTTTAATTGAACGCTGGGTCAATATTAAATTTACGCCAATTGTTTCCCAAACGCCAATTCAAAAGGGCGGTTACATTGATTGGAATACTCTGCCAGCAGGTGCTAAAGGAATCCAACAAGCTTTAATTGCTCAAAGTAATGGTTTATCCTTGACTAAATTTAAGGTAACTACCTTGCAAAATAATTTGGATACCTTGATTCCTGGTTTAGCTGGTTTATTATTAACCTTCTTGTGTATGTGGCTTTTGAAGAAGAAAGTATCCCCAATAGTGATTATTATTGCTATTTTCATTATTGGTGTTGGCTTACACGTTTTGCATGTACTCTAATAAAATGGTTGAATCAAGTAACAACAAGGTTGATTTTACTACTAGTGCAACATGGTTTCGGGGAATTTCAACTTATGGCAAAGCCATGATTGGAAATAAAGCATTTGAATTTTATAATGATCGTAATATTTCTGATTATGTCCAAATTCCATGGGCAGAAGTAACTTATATTGTAGCGGACGTCCATTTCGGTGGTCGATATATTCCAAGGTTTGAAATTCGAACGAAAGTAAATGGTAAATTTATTTTTTCTACACGAAATAATAAAAAAACTTTACGTGCAATTAGAAATTATGTTCCAGCTGACCGAATGCGGCAAGCATTGGGGTTATGGCAAAAAATAAAGCAAAGGTTGATACATAATTAAAAAATCTTAGATCTTTTGATCTAAGATTTTTTTGTTATCTATTTTATTCTTGATGGCGAATTTTAACTAAACTGAATAAAATAATAAAAATTAATAATGCGGCAATCATTGCAATCCGATTTTCTGGTAAAAAGAGTAATAAAATAATCATTATGATAAAGAAGGCCAGAGTAGCAAAATCTAAATAAGGAAACCATGGCATCTTAAAATCAGTCAAGTCTTGTTCCTTTGTTTGTTTACGATATGCAATATGGGTAAGCAACATTAGACACCAAATAATCAAGAACATACTAGTTGAAGTCGAAGAAATAAAATTAAATGCATTATTTCCAATTAAAATGATAACTAAGGGAGCTAATTCCATTAAAACAGCAGATAGGATAAGTGCGTTTTGTGGAAGTTTTCGGTGTAACTGGCCAAAAGTATGGTTCCACTTACCTTTGCCTTGATAGGTAACCGAGAAAAGTAGTCTACCTGCACTGTACAAAAAACTATTAGTAGCTGAAACAGCTGCGGAAATTACTACAAAGTTAATTAGTGAGCCAGCATTTTGGATACCAGTTGCAGCCAAGGTTTGGACAAAAGGACTGGAGTTAGTCGCAACCTTATTCCAGGGAATTACGACTAAAATCGCCACAATTGCTAAAACATAAAATAAGATGATTCTCATAGGGACTTCGTTAATTGCTTTTTTTATGGTTTTGGCTGGATTTTGGGCTTCGGCTGCAGTTAAACCAACTAGTTCTACGCCGACAAAACTAAAGATAACCATCTGAAAGCCAGCGAAGAAGCCAATGCTACCTTTGGCAAATAGGCCACCGTGACTGTTTAGATTGGCAAAAGTAACTGGCCCCAGACTAGTTTTGCTACCTGTTAATAAGAGGTAAAAGACTAAAATGACGAAGGCAATAATTGTTACAATTTTAATAATTGCAAAACTAAATTCCAAATTACCAAAAAAACGAGCGGACAGTAAGTTAATAATTAATAATACTGCCACCGTTATTAATCCAGGTAGCCAAGTTGGCAGTCGAGGAAACCAATATTGGAAATAAATTCCTAGAGCAGTCATTTCAGCCATCCCCAATGTGACCCAGCTAATCCAATAAAGATAACCTGAAATCAGACCTATATCTTTACCTAAGTATTTTTTGATAAAGTCGATGTAGGTATGCTTTGACAAATCTGAAACAATTAGTTCACCTAGAGCACGCATTAATAAAAATAAAAAAATTCCCACAATAACGTAAATTAAGAGGACACTTGGACCAGCTCGGCGGATACTATTGCCGACACCTAAAAATAAGCCGGTGCCGATTGTTCCGCCTAAGGCAATTAATTGAATATGGGCGTTAGTTAGGGTTCGTTCATAACCACTATTATTGTTTTCTTCATCTTTTTCATTCATTAGATTTCTCCGAAACTATAAAATATTACATTGATATTACAATAGTCGATTATAGCATTTATTAAATTGACATGCTTATATAAAGATGAGATTTTTTTGAGTTGACAATTATTTTGATAATTGTATGATGAGTTTAATTAAGGATTTATTAAAGGAGATAATCAATGTTTGTTTTAGCTACTTTTTCGTTGAACAATTTATCCATTAAGTTAGTTTTCCCGGAAACAAGTCATGCGCAAAGTTTATATAATCTTATTGAGCAGGATCGATCAGAATTATCACGCTTCTTGCCTTGGGCGAATGAAATAAATGCGCTTCAGGATGAACTTGCTTTTATTAAGCTTATGCGAAGTGAGACCGCGGAATATAAAAAATTGGCATTAGTGATTCTTGTGAATAACCAACCAGCGGGTATGGTTGATCTGCATGATATAAAGCTAAATCATCAAAGTGCGGAAATTGGTTATTGGCTTGGCCAGAAATATCAGGGTAAGGGCATTATGACCGAGGTAGTGAGACATTTGATAGATATCTCTTTTTCTGAGTTAAAATTACACCGGTTAAACCTCTTGGTCGATCATCGAAATAAAGCTAGTAGAGCAATAGCCCAGAGACTAAAATTTGACCACGTTGCATTATTGAAAGATGAAGTAAAAAATCACGACCAGTTTTGTGATATAGATTTATATACCGTGATTAATTCTACCAACTAAAAAATGTACTGGTAATATTTACCAGTACAATTTTAGTTTAATCTTCATAACCATGAGGATGAGCTTGGTGCCATTGCCATGCACTTGCAATGAGATCTTCAGCACTTTCAAATTGGGGCTGCCAATGTAAGATGGTTCTAGCTTTAGTAGAATCAGCAACAAGACTATCCGGATCACCGCTACGTCTTGGTCCGATTGTGTATGGAATCTGAATTCCGGTAACCTTGCGCGCAGCTTGCAAAATTTCTAAATTGGAGTAGCCGTGTTCAGTACCTAAATTAAAGACATCTGATAGGTTAGTTTTGATTAAATATTGTAGTGCTAAAATATGAGCATCGATTAGATCGGTTACTTGAATGTAGTCACGTACATTAGTACCATCGTGTGTATCATAGTCATCCCCAAAAATGGTGAACTTATTATCACCCTTAACAGCACTATTTAAAATATTGGGAATAAGATGTGTTTCAGGTGCATGGTCTTCACCTGTTTGTCCATCCTTTGATGCCCCGGCAACGTTAAAATATCTTAGTGCAACTGATTTAATACCATCAGCTTTGTCGGCCCAGTGCATGATTTTTTCCATCATTAATTTGGTATCACCATATGGATTAATTGGATTTAATGGTGAATCTTCAGTAATTGGTAACTTTTTAGGGATGCCATAAGTCGCAGCACTAGAAGAAAAGACCAGGTAATTCACCCTTGCATCCCGCATTGCCTCAAGAAGGGCAATCATTCCCCAAACATTATTATCGTAATACTTGAGGGGGTTTTTCATTGACTCTGGTACTAGTGAATAGGCTGCAAAGTGCATAACAGCATCAATTTTTTCATTACGCAGAATTTGACTTACTAAAAATTTATTTTTAAGGTCGCCTTGATAAAACTTGGCGCGATTGTCTACAGCCAGACGATGACCTGTGTATAAAGCATCAAGCACAACTACTTCGTACCCGTTATCCAGTAATTGTTTAACTGCATTTGAACCTATGTAGCCGGCTCCACCAATAACTAATATACGCATTTTTGCCTCCATTTTTGTAACCGTTTAAATAGATTTTAGCATAAATTGGTAAATTATTTATATAAATTACTACTAATTGACACCAGGTGGTTTTTGCACTACATTAATTTTAAGTAAGTCAATTCAGAGGGGAAGTAAGCCAATGATTCACAATTCAACCATTGATCAGCAAATTAATCACAGATCGATTAGAAAGTTTAAAGCTCAATCGTTAACAACCGAACAATTAACAACCTTATTCACAGTTTTTCAGCATACGGCTACAAGTCTATTTATGCAAAATACGACTCTCTTGCATATTACTGATGAGGAAAAACGAGCAAAAATACGGCAATTGTGTAACCAAAAGTATGTAGGGGCAGAAGGCGACTTATTTATTTTTGTAGTTGATCTGTATCGTAATCAGCAGATTCGCCAGCAACTAGGTCAAGATGATGGTCGAGTACATACAACTGATCTTTTTATGCAAGGAATGGACGATACCTTACTTGCATGGCAAAATGTGGCTAATGCGGTGGAAAGTATGGGACTAGGTTATGTGCCACTGGGGACAATTAATGACCATCCACTAGCACTACTTGAGGTGCTGGATTTACCGAAACTAACTTTTCCTGCACTGGGGATGCAGGTAGGGGTCCCCGATCAAAACCCACAATTAAAGCCACGTTTACCCCTAAAATTCACTACGTTTGAAAATAATTATCCACAAAATTTCAATGTTGCTGAGTTAAAAGACTATGACCAAACTGTGGAAAAATATTATGATTTACGAGCAACTAATCACCGCATTGATTCTTTTACCAAACAAATAACCGGGGCCAAGTTGGATAATAAAAAAATTGATCGCGACCAGTTACCTCAATTGCTGCATCAACAGGGGCTGTGTCTTGACTGGAAATAATAAATAAAAGTCATTCATTTGATTGCATGACTTTTTTTGTTTTGGTATAATTTGAATGTTACAAAAAGCGCTGATTTAGCTCAGTTGGTAGAGCGTTTCCCTCGTAAAGAAAAGGTCGCCAGTTCGATTCTGGCAATCAGCATTTTTAATAGTAATTCAAAGTAATCAACCTTGATTTATCAACCTTTTTCGAAGATAAGTTAAGGTTGATTTTCGTTAATAAAGGTTCTCATGCACAAAAAATGTACAAAGAAAAAAGTTGTGTGTACGAAAAAGTCATTAGAGGCAGACTAGAAGACGATATAACGGGCTTTGTGCCCGCTATTTTTTGTACCTAAAAATTTATTAATCTTCAGAATTCTTAAATCTGGTAGTAGACTAATTAGCTTGAAATTATTTAGCAAACACTCGGTATATATTCTTATAGTGTGGTAGCATGGGAGTATAATTTTATTCGCGGAATATTTTTTTAATAATTTAGAATGGGGCAGATTCCAATAGCTGTTGATATTAGAAAGGAAAGAAGGATAGCTTTATAGCAATATGAGGGATACTTGGATTTTTTAAAGAAGTAACTGATTTTTTAGAGGTGTTAAATGAAACTTACAGAATATTCTGGAATTAATAAAATAACTTTAGATGATTTCTTGTCTTTAGATGAGGAACAGACTATAAGGTTTGATTTTTTAACGCAAGGGAAAGAAGCGGATTGCACCGAATTAACAAATAGTATTTATCATAAGCTTTTTCCTTGGTTTGACGAAAAAAATCATGCGGGTGATACGTTGAATACTTATAGAATAGCGGTAAAAAAGTACTATGGTAGTTACTATCGTTTTTTAGATCGAAAAAAACAGTTAGAAATTATTGGTATTATTAAAAAATATACACCACATAATAGTGACCAGATTTTTGAGTTTGAGGCTACTGATAAGAACGGTCATTCATATTATCAACTATGTAATAATTATCAATTAGGTAATTTTTTTATTTTGCCAGTTCATGGTGGAATTAATCCTAAGAGGGCTCGAGTGCCATACAATGATTTCTTTGATAAATTTTTAATTGTATTGAACGATTTTTATTTTAAAAATTTTACTACCTATACTGATTTTATTGATAAGAACTACTTATGGAGTTTTACAGAAAAGGTTACTAAGGATAATATTTCACTACAAAAATTATCAGGTAAATCAACTTTTGAAGAGTATGTTTTATCAATTACAGATATTGTTAAACAGCGGGGCCAAGAACTGTATGCTCTATTGCATATGGATGCGAGGTAGAGCACAGCGAATAAATCGTCTACTACAAAACATTAAATGGAGTCAGCGTGGCAATATGTTGTCTATTCCAACTGATTGTCTGCAATGTGAACGTGTAGGTTGGACCTGTGATATGCAAGTTTTCGCACCAGCTGCAACTTTTTATTATGATACTGAAGATTTTTACCAAAGTACGCTTGATTTTAAAGGTATTTTGAGTCCAGCTGGCTGGGGCGATGCCACTCATCATGGTACCTTGGACTCTGTATCAAAGATATGGACACAAGGAAATATTGCTAGAAAACTATGATGCAATGATGAAGTGGCATAATTACAGTGTAAAAAGTGCTGCTGCAGATAAAAAGGGCAATGACTGTTACATTTTGGATACTACTTTTCACTATGGTGATTGGATGTTTCCAAGTATGATGATTGGCAATCCAGATCCGATGAAGTCAGCTAAAGCAACTAAAGATTTAGTTGCGACCGTATTTTTAGCACACTCTGCAATACTTCTTGCTAAAATAAGCAAGCTTTTAGGTAAAGATAGTAATCAGTATATTGAATATGCTAATAAGGTAAAAATATCCTTTACTAATAAATTTGTAAAAGCTGGCAAGTTAACTAGCGATTATCAGGGATGCTATGTTTTGGCACTGGCGTTTGATATGGTTGAAGACCATAATCTTAAACAGCAATTGTTAGCTAGGCTAGTAGAACTAATACATGATAACAATGACTGCCTAGATACTGGCTTTTTGTCTGTTCCATATTTATTAGACGTACTAGTTGATAATGATGAAATAGAATTAGCTAAGCAATTATTTTTACAGGATAAGTGCCCGTCTTGGTTATATGAAGTTGACCATGGAGCTACTACTATTTGGGAATCTTGGGCGGGGATTCAACCTGATGGTAAAGTAGGGACATTTTCCTTTAATCATTACGCTATGGGGTGTGTCCTTGATTGGTTTATAAGAAATGTTGTTGGTTTAAATGTAATCAAGCCAGGATATAAAGAAGTTGCAATTAACCCGAAGTTCAAAGGCATAGTTAATGATTTTCAAATGAAGTATTTAAGTGTAAATGGTTTATTTACTATCCAACTTAGGAATGGGATATATAAATTTAGCATTCCTGCAGGATGTAAAGCCACTATTTATCCGCCGGATACGGATAAGTTTTTAAAAAAGTATCCACAAGCAAGTGTTGAAAATACAAGAATCACAGTGAAATCAGGTACTTATCAATTTCTAATAGCTTAAGCTAGGAGAAAGTAGTATTCTTTTGACAAGCATATTGGTTAAAAGAATGCTTGATTCAATATTGGATTATTAGATGATCAATTTGTCTTTAAGTTCTACTTATAACTGTCTTTTAGGCTACTTCTGCTAACCAGATAAGATTTAATTATACAAAAAGGACAATTTGTAAAAATAACAAAATGTCCTTTTATTTATTAAGCTCTTTAAGCATAATAATTAATAATATCTTTTAAAGTTTGGGCGGCACCTTCCATACCAGTACCCTCTTCATAGTATTTCTTAAATCGTTCATCACAAACATACATTGTAGCCAAATTTTTGTGATTCGTGGATGAATATAACTGGCTAGGCCACATCATCTGTAAATATTCTTTATGTAAAGTAAAAAGTTGTTTAGCAGCAGTTTGTTGGAAATCAGTAGTACCAACTAGTGGCTTTAACTGAATCAAAATTTGTTTAGTGATTTGTTCTAAATGATCAAATTCTTTTTTGGACAGAGCATAGACTTTTTGCTTACTCGTATCAATAAGATCATTACCATATTTAGTACGAATTTCTTTGCCATACATTTTTTCATTATCATTAATTTTTTTCATTTTAAAGGCAATAAATTTTTCTTGATCGCTCATGTTCATGGGTGTTTTTCCTTTCATCGATGTAAGTGTTTGATCTAGGTTATCAATCAATGCCGTTAATCGGTTTTTCTCAGCTATTATTTTTTGACGTTGTTGTTTTAAAGCTTGGTATTGGATTGCAGTAGAACTTTGCATGATTTTTTTGATTTGCGCTAAAGGCAAGTCAAATAATCTTAAAAACATTATCTTTTGTAGTTGATCAACTTCGGCCTTGTCATAATAACGATAATTATTTTTAGTATTACGACGGGCAATTAGTAGTCCCGTCTTATCGTAAAAACGCAAAGTTCTCGTTGAAATTCCTGTTAATTTAGCTAATTCGGTGATTGAATACGACATAATTAAATCTCCTCACTTACATTTTGAAGTATAATTGTTGACGCTACGTCAAGGTCAAGGGAAATATAGCAATAAATTTAAATATTTTTAACTCAGGTAAAATATTCTGTTCTCTTCTTGACTTCAAGTATATTTGAAGGATTATATTTGGTTTAAATTAAAAGGAGGCAAAAATGGATAGAGCAAAAGTAGTAGTTCATATGTATGTCACGATTGACGGTAAAATTGATGGTAAATGTGATAGCCCTGCGTCAAGCAAATATTATAATGATGAACTATTTGTTTTAAGTAATGCTGATGGCAATGGTCGCCGGACGATTCAAATGTATGCCGCCCCTGAAACACTTGATTTGAGTCAATACAGTACTGCTGGAATTAAGTATGAAGATTGGCTACCTGATATTGAATCAGCGACTTGGGCTGTTGCCTTTGATCGTAAAGGAAAATGTGGTTGGAATAAAAATTATTTTCTATATCATAATCAACAAATGCGAGCAATTGAAGTTGTTACGAAAAAGGCACGAAAAGAATATTTGTCCTTTCTGCGTACAATGGAAATCCCCTATATTGTTTCTGGAGAGGAGAATTTTAACTTAAAGGAAGTTTTAGTTAAGCTAAGAGCGCATTTTGGCATTGAAAAATTAGCTCTTTGTGGTGGTGCTAGAATTAATGGTGTCTTTTTAGAACAGCACTTAGTCGATGAAATTTCTCTCGTCATTTCGCCATATGTCAATGGTGACCGCGAGATTAAGACTACTTTTGAAACAACTAGTAGAATTGATGATCAATTTAAAATAGATTTTATCAAAAAACTGCCAGACGGCGGATTACATTTAATTTTTAAAAAAGGTGAATAAAAATAAGCTGCAAAGATTAATTTTGCAGCTTATTTTTTTAATTAACGACATTAACGGCTTTTCCGTTTAAGAAAGCTGATAAGTTGTTGATTGTAATATCTAACAGGCGCTTACGTGTTTCTTTTGGTGCCCACGCAATATGTGGTGTAATGTAACAATTTTTGGCAGATAAGAGCGGACTGTTTACCGGAATTGGTTCTTGCTCGGCAACATCAACACCAGCTGCTCCAATTTTACCATTATTCAAAGCGTGAGCAACATCTTGCTCGTTAATCAACCCCCCGCGTGCTGTATTAAGTAATAGAACGCCATCCTTCATCTTGGTAATTGCTTCTCGGTCAATCATTTCAGTTGTTTCAGGTGCTTGTGGCACGTGAAGACTAATAATGTCGGCTTGTTGATATAATTCATCCAGACTAACTTGTTTTACGTAGTCTGGAAGATTTGTTTTTGGTCGATGATTATAAAAAATAACGTTCATTGCAAAGGCATGGGCGATTTCAGCGACTTTTTGAGCGATGCTGCCAAAGCCAATTAATCCCATTGTTTTACCTTGCAGTTCGATTAATGGTTTTGCCCAAAAAGTAAAATCAGGATTGTTGCTCCAGCGTCCCTCGTGAACCAGTTTATTGTGCAAACCAACTTGGCTAGTGATTTCAAGGAGTAGAGCAAAAGTAAATTGTGCTACTGCATCGGTGCCGTAAGTTGGAATATTAGTAACCGGGATGTTAGCTGCCCGTGCAGCCGCAGTATCAATCACATTGTACCCGGTCGCGGTGACTCCAATGTATTTAAGATTAGGTGCTTTGGTGATAACACTTCGATTTAATGGTGTTTTATTAGTTAATACTATTTCGGCATCACCGATTCTGCGCAAAATCTCGCCGTCATCATCAACTGGTGTTCGATCATAAATGGTACATTCGCCCAACTGCTTAAGGGGTGTCCAATCAAGGTCACCGGGGTTTAAGGCATAACTATCTAAATTTACAATTTTCATTTTTTAACCTCATTTGTTCATTTTTAACTTCTAGTTTACTACAGTTTGCAAAAGTACCAACTATGAAGCAGTTCAATCCAGCCTAATACTACAATTTGACAGTAAAAATAGATAATTTTACAATGAATTAGTGTTCTGCCTTTTTAGCTTTTTTTATATATAGTTTAGTTATTTGGGTAAAAGACAAAGTGGGAAGAAGATGTTTTACTATCCAATATTGCTATTCCAGATTTTGGGAGCTGATGAAAGTAGTTAATACACATATAATGTTGTTATAAATGTAAGGAGCAAGTAATGAAAAAGTGCCCTAATTGTGGTGCCCTGATGGAAAATGGGGTTAATTTTTGTACTAAATGCGGTAGCGATTTACGTTCAATTACGTTAGAAAAAGAGCCGGAGCAGGCTACTACTGTAACTAAAAAAACTGCACCAGTTGTGGCTGAAGTTAATCAGCAACATGTTAATTCTGGTAGCTATTTGCAAAATTATTGGGAATGGCTGGTTGAATCATGGAAATGTCCCGCAACTAGCAATTTAGCTGCTCAAAGCTGGTACGGCTGGGTAACAATTTTAATTGAAGATGTTTTATTTGTTACTGGATTATATTTCTTTGCTAAGTCAGTTATTACCAGTGCAATTGGCTTAGTCAATCATTTCGGGGGCGATACTAGAGGTTGGGGCAATTTTGATATTTCTTTTGGCATTGTCTTTCGGGTATTTTTAATTGTCCTGATTTTCCAAGTGATTGTGATTGGTAGTCACTTTGTGGCATATAAATTTATTTATGATGAGCAAATTAATCTATTAGATTTTGTTAACCGCGGTATCCATGCTAGTAACCTAAATTTGATTTTGACAGTCATTTTCTTTTTATTAATGGTTTTAGGACTTAATAGTATCAGATTTACTTTATTTTTAGTTTTACTATTATTTGGTTTGTTCTTTATTGGTCAAGAAGTGGCCTTGCTAGCAAATAACGGTGCTCGACGGGATAAAGCATATGGCGCTTTGCTTGCTTTTGGTATTATTTTTGTTTGTAGTTTGATAATGAACTCACTTATTTATAATTCCGTTTTACGGTCAATTTTTAATCAAATTATTTCGGGTTTTAATGGTTCAATGTAGATGGTGTAAAGATGAATAAAAATGAATTTTGTCCAAATTGTGGACAACCAGTTAACGAAAACGAGGAGTTTTGTTCCAAATGTGGCGCAAAGCTGTCTAATAATAAGCAAAGCCGGCAGGAATACCGAACGGATCAGACGCCCCGGCAAGCTGCTGACAATAATCTGCGCCAGCCGATGAAAAAGAAAACTAAGATAATTTTGAACATTGTGGGCGTTTTGGTTGTTGCTTTCATTACTTTTTATGCTTGGGGCTCAAATCATTATCAACGGAAAAATCAAGTTGATCAGATTACTGCGTATTTAAAAAATCCGCGGGCAAATTTAGCGGACTATGTTACCTCGGATAATCCTAGTGTGCATGTCACTAATGCGGCTTTGAAGCCAACGCAAAATTATTATTTTAATCACAATAGTGATGCCGATAAGATGGCAGAAGCTTTTAAGTATGGTGATACTTATGAAGACGTTTCGTTAGTACAGTCAGGACGCTATTTACTGTTTTTCCCTAAATATACGTTAAAATTTAAGACTTTTACACCACATATTAAGACTAATCATGCCAATTCGACGATTTATGTTAATGATGAAAAAATCGGTGGGGTTAATGGTAGTGGTGAAAGTTATTATAAGCAGGTACAGCCACTTTTTCCTGGAAAATATCATATTGTAGTTAAATCGACTGCTGCTGGTCATAAGTTAACTGCTGATAAAAGCGCCAATATTTTTTCAAATAGTGCAATTAATATGAATATCAAGACCGTCAATTTTACGGTTAAAAGCTCTCCTGGTGCGGATGTCTATATTAACGAGAAAAAAGTTGGTATGTTAGATAAGAACGGCGAAAAAGTATTTAACGAATATCCTGCTACGGATGACATGAAGATTTATGTCATGATGAAGGTTGACGGCAACGCAATCAGATCAAAGGTAGTTGATTATGATGATCTAGGCTTTGATGATGACGATGATAGTAGTAGTAATGTCGTTAAGCCTGAATGGCCGGGCTTAATCAGCGAGGATGATGCCAAAAATATCTTGGAAGACAACTTTGAGGATCCAGCTGAAGATGCATTTGTTGGTGGCGCGGAAAATAAGGGTTACCAAGAACTGCATGAGCAGATAGGTAATTTTAATGATAATGATGAGATAATTTCTTATGATATGGATTGTAGCATTGTTTCCATTTCGCCTGCGCCAGATAATAGTAGTAATGTTGTCTATAAGATAACTTACACTTTTGAGCATGATGATTATGAGCATAAACAAGTAATGCTATATTCTGGTTGCGTCTTCCACCAAAATGGTGATGACGATGATGCTTCACAAAAAATTAAAGCAATCGGTAATGGAAAGATTATCAGTGATAAAAAGTATAATAACTAAACTAATAGGGCACATCACATGTGATGTGCTTATTTAGTTTCAAATTACATTGATGAGTAAATTGGCCAAGATAAAAGATCATCAATCTATTAAATTTAAAAATAATAGGAGAACTTAAAATTAATAAATTGCGTAAGAATTATCATGAAAAAAGAAAGTATTGTTCCACTATTTTTTAAAGGAAATTTCCTTTTTTGGAATACTGCATATGTGTTTTCATTAAAGAGTGGGCGAAAACTTAATCTTAAAGACTATCCTGAACTTAATAAATTGGGTTACTGAATTAAGGTTAATGATTAAACTAATTAACGGGTATGGTCACTTTTAGGGCTTCCGGCGTTTAGCTAAAAATTTTGTCGAATAACAGGGCTTCAACCAGATGATTTTTACGTAAATTTAGTTTCTGGTTCAATCATTGGCATATCTTTGGCAATTCAAACTTATGCAGCACCTGGAGCAGCGATTTTTGCTGTGGTAATGGCAGCAATTATGTATGCCTTTTTTGAGCAATCGCCAGTTCATAAGAAGGTAAGCCATGTAGCAGAGCAAGAAGAAGACGGCTTTGATGAATTTTAAATAGCTCATACAAAAATAATGTTAAGAAGCATTCTATTTTGTGAAGATCAAATAGGATGCTTTTGTTTTGTTTTTTATTCACATATTCTACTAGCTTGAATTTTCCGACAAATGCAAGTTACTTTACTGGTAAAATTGTTCGTTTATATTTACTTGATTTCGCTTACATAAGTTACAAAAGGTTACATTAATTTACTATTATTATCAAAAATTTAGGTTAAAACTAAAATATATTGTGAAATATGTAATTAATTAGGAGGAGAAAGATGAATATTGCGAAAGCGATTCAAGTGACATTTTCCAATGCTGCGATAGTTAGCTCAGTAACATCAACAATTTTTATTATTTTATTGGGTTTTTATTTACGTAAGCGTAATATCTTTACAGAAAAGTATGGTAAGCTTTTATCTAAGATTGTTTTAACAGTTGCGCTTCCGGCTTTGGCATTCAACTCATTTATGCAGCCAATTAATGGCGAAACTTTTTCGCAAGGGATGAATGTGTTAATTTGGGGAATTGTAATTTATATTATTTTGATTTTGGTAACCCCAATTTCTTATGCCAAATATCCTAAAGATAAGCGGGATGTTCTAGCAATTTTAACCACTTTTGGTTCAACTACCTTTTTTGGAATTCCAATTGTTGGTGCGGTCTTTGGTACCAAGGGCATAATGTATAGCTCGATTTTTAATATTGGCTACCGGATTTTTTTATATTCTTATGCTTATATTAAGATGTCTGGCTTGAAAATGAATGCAAGCAATATCAAAAAAATGTTTGTCAATCCGGTGGTAATTGCTACTTTTTTGGGACTGATTATGTGGCTAGTGCAAAATTATATGCCACAGGTTGCTGTAAGACAAGCTGTTAATGGCATAATTAATCCTGGTGCACCAATAATTAAGGTTGCCTTTTACCGAATTGATCAGACTGCAATTTGGTTGTACAAACCACTGCAATATCTGGCTAACCTGGCATCACCACTTGCTTGGCTATCAATCGGTGCTACTTTAGGTTCGACTTCATTTAAAAAAGCTGCGGGAAACAAGACTTCTTGGTATTACAGTTTTAATAAGGTTGTCTTAGTACCACTGCTTAACTTGGTAATACTGGTCATCTTAAATGTGACTAACATCTTACCGATTAGCTATGTTGCCTTAGGTACAATCATTATTATGATGGCTACGCCAACCGCTGCCGTTGCTTCGTCTTATGCGATTAGCTTTGATCGTGAGGCGGTATTATCGTCCAATGCATCCTTTGTATCGACAATTTTAGCGGTAGTGGCAATGCCATTTTGGATTGCCTTTCTCGGTGTTCTTAGTCAAAGCGGATTATTTCATTAATTAGGAGGTTTTTATGTTTAAAATTGTTGCTTATGGCGTACGTGAAAATGAAGTAGATTACTTCAAGAAATTAAATAAATATCATTATGATGTGCAATTGGAATCTGAATTGTTAACTCACGATAATATTGAAACTGCTAAAGGCGCAGATGCTGTTTTGTTACGTGCCAATTGTAAGGCAGACGCACAAAACTTGGCGAAATTAAATGAGTGGGGCATTAAATACGTCTTTACTAGAACAGTAGGTTTTAACCATATTGATCTTAAGACTGCCGCCAAATATGAAATGAAAGTTGCTCGTGTTCCGGCATATTCACCATACGCCGTAGCCGAATTGGCAATGACCTTAGGAATGATGCTCTTTAGACATACTGCTTTGGCAGTCGATATGACCAGGCAGGGAAACTTTAGTGTTTCGACCGCCACTTTTTCTGGTGAAGTTCATTCAAGTACTGTGGGAATTATCGGAACTGGTCGAATTGGGGCGACTGAAGCGCAGCTATATAGTGGAATGGGAACCAAAGTCTTGGGCTATGATCCTTATCCAAGCGACTTCGCTAAACAATATGTTGAATTTGTTGAGCAGGATGAATTGCTAGCAAAATCAGATATTGTTTCAATCCACGTGCCGTATTTCCCAGGTCAAAATGATCGTTTAATCGATGCGGACTTTTTAAAGAAAATGAAACCAACTGCTGTTTTGGTTAATACGGCGAGAACACAACTTGCTGATTATCCTGCTATTATTAAGGCAATCACTCAAAATAAAATTGCTGGTTTTGCTAGTGATGTTTTACCGGACGAAGTTGAAGTGCTGGGACATGATTTTAAAGGCAATATCACTAATGAACTGACTAAGCAGTTAGTTGATTTATATCCTAAGGTTCTACTAACTCCGCACATTGGTTCTTACACGAGTCCAGCTTTAACGGATATGATTGCAGTCAGCTATGAAAACTTCCACCAAGTTTTAGAGACAGGTAAGACTGATAACGACGTTAAGTTAGACTAAGTTAATACACAAAAAAGCGAGCTATCAACTGATAGTTCGCTTTTTATTTATTAGCTTTGTAAAGTTTAATTGGTCGACCTACTTTTAGGTAATGGGTTTTGATTGTTAATTCATTAGTTTTTACTAAATAATCTAAATACTTTTTCGTGGTAATCCGTGAGAGTTTAGACTTACGGGCAATCTCCTGATTAGAAAAATAATCGGGTGTTTCTGCGATGATTGCCTTTATTTTGTTAAGAGAAAAATTTGATAGTCCTTTAGGCAAGGAAGTCATTTCTTTTTCTCCAGCAAACTCTTGTGTAATGAAAATCTGATCGAGTTCAGTTTGCGATAATTGTCGATCTTGGTTTAATACCTCATTATATTTTAGAAAATGCTCAATTGCCTTATGGAATCGCTCAAAAGAAAATGGTTTTACCAGGTAATCGAGTACGCCATAGTTTAACGCTTGGTTAACGCTTTGGCTATCTTTAGCAGCTGATAACATGATTACATTCGGATGGAGATTGTGCTCAATAAATAAGTGAAGAAGCTCAGTACCTGAAATTTTAGGTAAATAAATATCGAGTAAGACCAAATCAAGCTGCATTTTTTGCGCAAGGGCTAAAGCTTTATCTGCCCTATCTACTTGATAAAGCTGCATTTTTGCGGGCGGAATTATTTTCATTAGGTACTGTTTATCAACTGAATTGACCATGGGGTCATCTTCCACAATGAGAATCTGTAACATTTTTACTCCTCGCTGTTAATCGGTAATTCAAGATAGAAATTGCTACCATGTGGATTACAAGGTGTAATGTCAATATAGCCGTGATGATTATCGACAATTTGCTTAACTAGCATTAAGCCGTAACCATGACCTTTACCTTTAGTAGAATATTTTTGCTTAAAAAGTTGTTCTCGGACAGCAGGCAAAATACCACTACCGTTATCGGTCACTTCTATAATCAGGGTCGTACTTTCGGTATCATAATTAAGTTCGAGTTTAATGGCACCACTGGTATCAATGGCAGCTAAGGCATTGTCGATTAAGTTACCCAATATCTTGATCAGATCAAGATTTAATTGGTCTGAAACAATTGCTTGTGGCAGATAGGAATCAGGAGTAAGTGTCAAAGTCACTTTTTGCTCTTTAGCCTGATTAATTTTACCGGTTAAAAAACCGACTAAAGCTGGTGATTCAATCTGCTGGTTTAGCTGGCCAAACTCTTGCTGGTAATTAGCATTAACTTTACCAATAAAATTAGTAACATTATCATATTGCTTTAATTCAATCATACCGTAAATTGCCTGTAATTTATTGCGAAATTCATGCGATTGCGCTCTAAGGGCTTGAATGTATTGCTCACTTCCAGCTAATTGTTCAGACAGTTGTTGGTATTTGGATTGATCTTGCAGTAGAGCAATTTGGCCATAAGTTTTGTCATGATAAACTAGCCTACTAGTGGATACAATGTACTCTTTAGCGTTAATTAAGAGCGGAACATTGGTCTTATTTTGTGAATGATTATGATTAAAAATTAGTTTAGCTAAATTGGAATCTAGTGCAGTACCCACTTTAACTGCTGGAAATGTTTTTTTAGCTAAATAATTGGTTGTAATTACGATGTTTTGTTCATTAACGGCAATTAAGATTTCATCAATACTATCAATAATAGCGTGTAATTCCGTCAGCTTAGTAGCAATTTCATCTGGTTCCATATTAAAAAGAGATTTTTTAATCCTTTGTGCTAAAAAAAGTGCCAAAATTATGCCAGCACATAAAGCAAATAATGAACCAAGAATAACCGCTTTTTGAGCAGATAAAATTGCTCGGTTAATTGAGCTATCGGTTAGGCCAACGCAGACAATGCCAACTTGCTGTTTGTTCTTGAAAACAGGAACAAAGATGCGGTAACCCGTTCCTAAAATACCTTTGCGATGTGAATAATGGCTTTTACCAGTGCTTGATTTTTTAGCATCTTGCGGAGAACTAAATCTTTTGCCAATCCGACTAGCATCAGGGTGGGAGTAGTGCATTAATTTCCGGTCTAAAATGACAACGAAATCAACATGAGATGCCTGTGTGATTTGATTGGCATACTTTTGCAATGAATTATTTTGGGTAGGCTGAGGATGCTTTTTTAGGGTTTCCTTAACGGTTGCATCCTGAGCAGCAATTCTAGCAACTCCAGCGATTTCTTCTTTGATTATTTGCTTTTGACTCTGTTTGACATGGTATGAAGCGATACTGCCAGCAGTAATAACAAAAATAACTGTTGTTAAAAAAACTAGTAAAACAGATTTAGTCCGTAAGCTAAAGCTTGATTTTCGTGGCATGTTTTTCCTTTTTATATTGTTACAACTTATTACTATTAGTATAAACTACTAAATCATAAAAAAGCTTAACTTAAAGGAAGATTTTATCAAGTGCTTAAATAAATAACTAAAATATCTTTTAAACTAAAAATAGCAGTCATAACTGATAGTTACCAGCTATACTTAAAGTTAATTGATGTCAAAAATTGCAAATTGAGCTAATAGAAGTGTTTAAAGGTGACTAATGTAAATAATATCGGGTTACTAAATTCACTAAGTGAATTAATCAATTCTCATTATGATAGTGGCAATCACGCAATTGTTAGTGGAAAATCTCTCCCGATTAGACCAGGTGACTGTTAATGAAATTATCAATCATGCTTAATGTTTTGCAATCTATTGTCAGACACTTTTGCGAAAAATCAGCTTATTCAAGTTTGATTTGAAATCATCGCTTTCTAAAATAATTTTCCCCATTGATTACTGTTTCTACTTCTGGAAAATACGCTGAAATTTTGAATGATTTTTTACGAAAATTATCGGAAGACAAAATTTTGTAAAGAAGCCATTGATTTAATAATTTTTGAACAACATGATATAGAATAGATTTAGAAAGAAGAAATAACTTGCAGCTAATTATTCTTAATCTGTTTATCAAACATGTTCAAACATTGACAAACAAAATAGAACAATTATACTAAAAGATGAACTAAGTTAGTTGCTTAATCTAGTTTAAAAAGTAGGTAACCATGTTAAAAAGTGAAAGATTAAAGACGATTTTACAGATAGTAAACACGCAAAAGTTTGTAACAGTTGATGAATTGGCTCAAGCCCTCAAGGTGTCTGATATGACAATTAGGCGGGATCTAAATGAATTGCATAAGTTCAACAAGATTATGCGTATTCACGGTGGCGCGCAGATTTTGTCAGACCAAAGCCGTATTGAAAAAAGTTACAAACAAAAAAGAGAGATTCATAGTAAGGAAAAGATTGAAGTTGCCAAGCGCGCCTGCAATCTAATTCATGAAAATGATTCAATTTATGTTGGTCCGGGCACTACTTTAGAATTAATGGTTGCTAACTTGAAAGTTAAGCATCTCAGGATAGTGACTAATTCACTGCCAGTTTTTGAAGTGGCTAAAAACAGTCCTAATAATTATGATCTGATCATGATTGGCGGTTCTTATCGGAGAATCAGTGGTGCTTTTTTAGGGGCTCTTGCTAATAGTGAACTTGCAACAATGTCTTTTTCAGTCGGCTTTGTAGGTGTTAATGGCATTAAAGATACTTCTATGACAACAGCTAACTTAGAAGAGGGTCAAACCGAGAAAATCGGATTAGATCATTCACAAGTTAAATTGATTGTGGCTGATTATTCTAAATTGGATCACAGTGATTTTCATCAATTTTATGACTTGCGCGATGTTGATGGTTTGATTACTAATCATGGTATCGATCCTGAATTGGAAAAACATTATAGTCAATTTACAACCATTTATAAATAGTTGTTTTGAGAGGAGTTTTAGCTATGAAAGTTGTTATTGGTAGCGATCAGGCTGGCTTTGACTTAAAGGAAAAAGTCAAGCAGTACTTGGAGGATCACAATTATGAGGTCTTGGACGTTACAACAAAAGCAGCAGCAGATTTTGTTGAATCTAGCTTGCTAGTTACACGTGAAGTACTGGATAACGGTATTAAAAAAGCCATCATGTTTGATGAATATGGTGTAGGATCGGCAATGGCTTCTAACAAGGTCAAAGGGATGGTTACCGCAAATGTGAACGAGGAAAGAACTGCCCACATGACAGCGATGCACAACGGTGCCAAGGCTATCGCTTTGGGAAGTGGCATTGTTGGTGAAAAATTAGCCTATTCGATCGTGCAACATTATCTTGATACTGATTATGCTGGCGGACGGCATCAGATTCGGCTAAACATGTTAGAAGAAATGATCTGAGGGAGGGCTAAAAATGTTAGATAATGATCGACCACAACCAGAATTTGTTGATCCTAAAATTGATAAGCATACGGTGATTGCCTTGGGTAATGACCATATTGTGACTGCAATTAAAATGGCTATTTCTGATCACCTTAAGGATGAGGGCTATCGTGTAATTGATGAAGGTACACATGACAACACAAGAACTCACTATCCAATGTATGGTAAACGCGTGGCAGAAGACGTTGCTGATGGCCGCGCTGATCTTGGTATCGTTCTTTGCGGGACAGGCATCGGTATTTCAACGGCCGCTGATAAAAATGAGGGTATTCGAGCAGCGATGGTTGGCGACGCTACTCAAGCTGAATATGCCCGCCGTGAATTAAATGCAAATGTTATTGGCTTTGGCGGTATTGTCCTTGGACGTGATTTCATTTTTGATATTGTAGATTCATTTTTGAATGCTAGGTATGCCCCAACTGACGATAACCGCAAATTAATTACCAAAATTGATGGTATTGCAAAGCCAAATCCTGATCAAAAGGATAATGTTCACTTCTTTGATGAAGAAAATAAGAAGTGGGCCGAAGGCGTATACCACGACTAATAAAAGTAAATAAAAAACAAAATTTAATCGCACACAAATACAAAAGATCATGCAGAGATTGTCGTGGTCTTTTTTTGTATTCGTTAAGGCAGAGAGAAATTTGTTTAATAAAATCAGAATGATAAACAAAGTTTCACTATTTCAATTTGTAGAAAATTAAGAAAATTTGTTGCAATTTTGAATCCGGTTACATATAATATCAATAGACAATCAAACAAAATAAAACATTTTCAAACAAAAGCGAAAGAGCTTGCCTAGTATGGAAAAGGAGTCTGAGCTGTGAAAGTAGATAGCTTGTTTTCACCAAAAGCTGTATTTGTCAGCGATGCGATTGATTCAACCGCGGTTTTAAGGGAAGTTTCAGAGCAATTGCTACAACAAGATCTTGTTAAGGCTGATTTCTTTACTGAAATCGCCAAACGAGAGGCCGATTACCCGACTGGAATTGACACATCACCGATTACAAAAGAACTGCCTAATATTGCAGTACCGCACACTGAAGGGGAATTTGTTAATACGCGTTTAATAATTCCGGTTGCCTTGAAGTCGACGGTTGGATTTAAAAATATGATTGCGCCTGATCAAGAATTACCAGTGAAATTCTTATTTATGATTTTAAATAATGATCCAGAAGGACAGGCAAATATCTTGGCACAAATAATGGACTTTCTTCGACTTACGTCTGTTTCAAAACTACAAGAGTTATTCAGTCTTACTAACCCTGATAAAATTTATCAGTTTTTAAGTGAGCATTTTGAGCAATAGGGGGTATTTTTATGAGTAGAGAAGTTAAATTTATTGCTGCGTGTGGGGCAGGGGTTAACTCATCGCACCAAATTAAAGATGCAGTTGAGGAAGAAATGAGAAAGCGCGGCTATAACGTTAAGGTTGATGCTTACATGGTTAAAGATGTCAATGAAGAATTATTGTCACACTATGATGGCTACCTAACAATCGCCAAGACGGATCTTTCATTTGCACCAAAGATTCCTTTGATTGATGCCGGTGCTATTTTGTATCGGATACCAACAATGGCCAAACCAGTTTATGACAATGTGGAAAAAGTAGTTAAGGAAATTAATGCAAAATAGTTTTATTTGAAAGGAACTAATAATGAACGGAATAATTAATTTCGCTAATTCACTTTTTAAACCACTTATTGATATGGGTGCAGCCACGATAATGCTAATTGTGTTAACATTTATTGCCTTACTCTTTCGGGTTAAATTTTCTAAAGCGCTCGAAGGTGGTATGAAATTAGCGATTGCAATTACGGCAATCGGTAATATTATGAATATGCTAACTATGGCATTTCAAAAGCCAATGATGCAGTTTGTTAAGCACACTGGAATTCATATGGATATGCAGGATATGGGGTGGGCACCATTAGCAACAATTACTTGGGGTTCACCTTATACTCTTTTTTACCTCTTAGTATTAATCATTTTGAACGTTCTTTTACTAGTAATGAACAAAACCAACACTTTGGATGTTGATATTTTTGACGTTTGGCACTTAGCCTTCATCGGCTTGTTCTGTGTTTATGTCGGAGCACCATTATGGCTTTCGACTCTACTGGTTATCTTTATTGGAACAATGAAGATCATCAACTCTGATTTGATGAAACCAACTTTCAATGACTTACTTGATGCGCCTGAAGGTAACCCAATGACGACCACGCACATGAATTACATGATGAATCCTATTATCATGGTCTTCAACAAGTTCTTTGATGAATGTCTTCCGTGGCTTGATAAATTCGATTTTGATTCAACCAAGTTGAATGAAAAAATTGGTTTCTGGGGCAGCAGATTTGCCATTGGTGTTTACCTTGGTGTCTTTGTTTCCTTACTTGCAGGTAACAACTTAGCCACTGAACAGGGATGGAAAGATATGTTTACGCTATCCTTTGTTGGTGGTTCATGTATTGAACTCTTCTCCGTTATTGGCTCATGGTTTATTGCTTCGGTTGAGCCACTATCACAAGGAATTGCAGACTTCGCCACCAAGAAATTTTCCGGCAGGTCATTTAACATTGGTCTTGACTGGCCATTTCTTGCTGGTCGGTCTGAAATCTGGGCAGCTGCCAATGTCTTGGCACCAATTATGATGCTTGAAGCAATGATTTTGCCAGGTAACAGATTAATGCCACTCGGTGGTATTATTGCCATGGGTGTAACGCCAGCTTTGTTAGTTGTTACTCGCGGTAAAATCATTCGAATGATTATTATCGGTACGGTTGAACTACCAATCTTCCTTTGAGCAGGCACAATGGTTGGTCCATTTGTTACCAACATGGCTCACTCAGTTGGTGCAGCAATTCCGGCCCACACATTGGTTTCTGATACTACGATGGAAGGCCCAGTTGAAAAATTCTTGGCTTATTTAGTTGGTAATGCATGGAAGCAACACGGTATGTTCATTATTTATGCAATTGCCGCTTTGGTAGTCTATCTTCTATTATTCTGGTGGTATGCACGTGAAATGAAGAAGAGGAATATAGAATACACCGCAGCTAAAAATCATAGTTAATTACAATGATTCTAGTAAGGATGATTTGAATGAAAAAAGAAAAGGTTATACCAAAAGAAGTAGCTAGACGTAACGGTCTTTTTATGTGGACTGTGTTTGTAATTGTGATTAATCTTGTGCAAGTACTTTTCAAAAATTGGTTAACCAGTTTAGTTGCAATGGTAGGAACAATTTATGCATTGTATCGGGTAGTCGTTTATGATAACCCAAAAAATCGCCTCAGCCAAAAGTATTACGATTGGCGCGGTAATAAAATAAATAAATAAAATCATGACAAAGGTCAGTAAGGTGAACAATCTTACTGGTCTTTTTTATGACTAAAATGTTGCGAATGCTGTTAAAAGTAAGTAACAGTTCAGATAAGTACTGATGAAAAAAGATAAAATAAGCTAAAATTAAATTGAAATTAACCGCTTTCTTTGATACACTCAAATCATAAGTGGTATCAACCAGTTGGAAAGGAAGAAAGACAATGCAAAAACCGCTTTATCAGCGGGTGATTACTGATTTAGAAAAACAAATTAAAAAGATGAATCCCAATGCTCGCTTACCAAGTGAGCGTCAACTTTTAATTAAATACGGTATTAGTCGTAATACTATTAGATTAGCGTTGCAAAATCTAGAAGAACGCGGATTAATTTATCGTCTTCATGGCAAAGGAACTTTTGTTGCGAGCGTTGTTCTTGATCAACCTAATATTGGCGGAATGTATTCTTTTTCTGAGGAATTGAAACGGGCTGGTCAAAAAGCCTCGACTCAAAATCGAAGTTTAGAATTAGTTATTCCGAATCAGCATATCATCGAACAACTGAATTTAGCCGAAAATGAACAAGTTTATGAGTTGGTACGCATACGTTTAGCCAATAACCAGCCACGGATTTTTAGTAAAAGCTACTTACCAGCCAGGCTTTTTCCAGATTTTAAGATTACCGACTTGCAAAATCAGCAGCTGTACGGTGTTTTCAAACAAAAGTACAACCAAATTGGTGTAATGGCGTTTGAGGACGTGCAGGCTGTTAGTTTAAGTGAACAAGAGGGCCAGTATTTAGATGAAAAAGCTGGTTCACCGTGTTTGAAAATTTTCCGTAAAACTATCAATGAAAAAAATATTCCGATCGAGTTTACGATATCACTAGCCCGCGGTGACAAGTTTATTTATCGTTCGCGCCAATACAATAAGTTATTTTGATTTTTAATAGAAGGAGAAAATAAATGTTTACTAAAATAGATGCAGAATTAGAACAAATGAATGCTAAAATCACGACTCGTGAAATTGAGCAACAACCTAAATTATGGCTGGAAACATGGGAAATATACCAGGAAAAAAAAGATGAAATCTCGGCTTTTTTAGCCAAAATTAGCCAACAATGGAGTAAGGTACGGGTTATTTTCACTGGGGCTGGAACTAGTGCCTATGTTGGCAATACCGTGATGCCATACTTGCAAAAGCATGGCGATCGCAATAAATATAACTTCGAAGCTATCGATACCACTAAAATTGTATCTACGCCAGAAGATTACCTTGAACCAGAAACACCAACGATTTTAGTTTCGTTTGCACGCAGTGGTAATTCGCCTGAATCAGTGGCAACAGTTGAATTAGCAAAAAAAATGGTCAAGCACTTGTATCAAATTGCCATTACCTGTGCACCTGTTGGTCAATTAGCTCAAGACCTGATTGGTGATCCATGCGGACTAGTATTGCTAATGCCAGAAAAATCGCTAGACCAAGGCTTTGCGATGACTGGTTCATTTTCATGTATGAGTCTTGCAGCTCTACTCGTTTTTGACCAAATGGCTGATAAGCAAAAGGGTAAGATAATTGAACAGATTGTCCAAATGGGCGAAAGTGTCATTGAACGGGAAGGTGAAATACAAACGATCGTTGATACTGATTTTAACCGTATCACTTATATAGGAAGTGGCAGTCTTGGCGGTCTTGCCGAAGAAGCAAGGCTGAAGATTTTGGAATTGACTGCTGGTAAAGTAGCTGCCCTCTTTGATACGTCAATGGGACTTCGTCATGGTCCAAAGTCATTTTTGGACAAAAAGACAATTGTTTTTGATTTTATCTCAAATAATTTTTATACCAGACAATACGACTTGGATATCTTAAATGAGATCAAAGATGATCAAATTGTGCCGCTTGTGATGGCAGTTGGTCAAGAAAAGGAGGGCCAAAACTTTGACGGAAAATCATTCACTTTTGCTGAAAAAAATTTGTTACCCAATGCCTATTTGGCCTTACCAGATATAATGTTTGGTCAAACGCTCGCACTATTGACCTCAATTAAAGTGGGTAATAAGCCAGATACGCCATCGCCAACTGGAACGGTTAATCGAGTCGTTAAGGGAGTAACAATTCATAAATTTTAAAAGGTATTTGACAGTAAAAAAATTTAATACAGTAAAATATTAATGCTTTAATTATTTATGAGCTGTTTGTTGACAAAAATTGGTTGGTACCTTATTATGTAAATATGAAAGCGGTTTCTATTAATTATTTAAATTTACTTAATATAGATAGATGGAGGAGCAGATATGAATATTGTGGGTGCAAGAGTTGATGAGCGCTTGGTTCATGGTCAAGTAGCCAATCTTTGGACTCCTAAGTTGCAGGTAGAACGAATTATTGTTCTTGATGAAGTGGCGGCAAAGGATGACATTCAAAAAAGTGGGTTAAGAATGGCGACGCCAATGACAACTAGATTAAGCGTTTTACCAACTGAAGTTGCGGCGGATCATTTAAATAAGGATCGTTATGGTAATCAGCGAATTTTCATTGTTGCAAAAAAGCCACAAAAATTTCTCAATCTTCTTAACTTGGGCGTTAGTCTTGAAATGATTAATGTTGGGAATATGTCTAAAAAAGAGGATACTACTGAATTAACCAAACAGGTTAATATTAGTTCAGAAGATGCTGAGATTTTTAAACAAATTGCTGCTAAAGGTGTGAATTTAATAGCTCAAGTTAATCCAAGCGTTGATGCACGTGACTTAATGAAACTGATTGATGAAAAAATGAAGTAGAGGGGAAGAAAATGGCTTGGTGGCAAATACTACTGCTTACAGTATACGCAGGTTTAGAGATTCTTGATGAGTTACAAATTTATTCATCATTGAACACTCCTGTTGGTGCCGGTATGATTGCAGGAATAATTATGGGCGATTTACAAACTGGGTTAATCATTGGAGCTTCAATGCAGCTAATGGTTTTAGGAGTAGGTACTTTTGGTGGTGCTTCAAAGATAGATGCAACAACTGGAACAGTTTTAGCAACTGCATTTTCAACTAGCGTTAAGGGTATGAGCCCACAAACAGCTATTTCATCAATTGCGGTACCAGTTGCAGCAATTATGGTTGAGTTGGATGTTTTAGCAAGATTTGCTAATACATATTTTGCGCATAGAATTGACCATTTGATTGACCAGGATAAAATAAATTATAGTGCGGTTGAAAGAAATATTTTATACGGTGCAATTCCATGGGCCTTATCTCGGGCAGTACCAGTATTTATTGCTTTGGCGTTTGGACGTGGTTTGGTTCAAACAATTGCTAAAGCATTAAACGGTGATTTAATGTGGTTAGGTACTGGGTTAACTGTTGCAGGTGCTACACTTCCAGCAGTTGGATTTGCAATTTTATTACGCTATCTTCCAGTTAAAAAGCATATTGCGTATTTAATACTAGGTTTTACTGTCACAACTTTATTCTCTGTTATTTTTTCTAACATCCAAGCTTTGGGTGCTGGAATCGCTGCAGCAAATAAATCATTCACAGCGACTTTCAATGGACTTCCAATGTTAGCAATTGCTATGATAGGATTAGCTTTAGCAATTCTTCATTACAAGAGTATTCCAATTAATAAAGTAGCTGCTAAAAATGTCGTAGCCCCAAGTGGAAATGTAGATTCAAAGATTAATGATAATAAAGGAGAGATCACTGATGATGAACTCTAAACCAAAGTATCAATTAACAGATAAAGATTTTAAACAAATTAATCGTCGATCATTATTCGGCTTTCAGCTGGGATGGAATTATGAAAGGATGCAAAATAGTGGTTATTTGTACACAATTTTACCGCAGCTAAGAAAAATCTATGGTGATGATAGTCCAGAATTGAAAGAGATGTTGAAAACGCATATGCAGTTTTTCAATACTTCTAACTTCTTTAATACAATTGTCACTGGTATTGACTTGGCCGTAGAAGAGAATGAAGGAATAGAGGGTAAGGATACAGTTACAAGTTTAAAAGTTGGCTTGATGGGTCCATTTGCCGCGATTGGAGACTCGATCTTTGCTTCCCTTGTTCCAACCATCTTTGGTGCTTTGGCAGCTTCAATGGCTGCACAAGGCAACCCTATCGGTATTATTATCTGGGTAGTTGCCAGTTTGTTAATTTGTATTTTCCGTTGGAAACAGCTACATTTTGCTTATGATAAGGGAGTATCTCTTGTTACTGATATGCGGGATAGTTTAAATGCTTTAACCGATTCTGCTACCGTATTGGGAGTATTTATGGTCGGTGCGCTAGTGGCTACAATGGTTAATATCAAGTTTGCCTGGGTGCCACAAATAGGTAAGGTTACTATGAATGTTCAAAATAATCTTGACATGATTATTCCGAAACTTTTGCCAGCGGCAGTAGTAGCCTTTGTATATTGGCTGCTTGGAAAGAAAGGGATGACTTCAACTAAGGCAATTTTAATTGTATTAGTACTTTGTGTCATTTTAGGCGGTATTGGTGTTATTGCCAAAATTTAATTATTAAGGAAAAAGAATATAAATGGCAAAAAATGAATTGATTTTAATTAGTCATGGAAGCATGGCTGAGGGAGTAAAGGCTAGTGCTGAATTAATTATGGGAGAACAAGAGCATGTTCATGCTGTATGTTTACTTCCATCAGAAAGTCCAGCTGATTTTAAGCAAAAATTTGAAAAGGAAATTGCTGGTGTCAATCCAGAAAATATTACGGTTTTTGCTGATTTAATGGGTGGTACACCAGCTAATGTGGTTAGCCAGCTGATTATGGCAGGTGAACAGCTCCATTTGATTGCAGGAATGAATTTACCCCTAGTTATTGAATGGCTGAATAGTCAAATGAACGGTATAGATTCTGATTATATTACGGCTGGAAAAGCTGGGATGGTTGATGTTTCAAAAATGCTAGCAAAAATGAAAAAATAAAAAGTTAAATAAAATAAAACCTGATTTGAAAAGAAAATCAGGTTTTATTTTTTACATGAATTAGAACAATAGTTGAATTGTTTCGAGTGGATTAAGTTTGGTAGAAATAGTGGCAATATTATTTTTAACTTTAATTGATAATATCTCACGAATAAAAGATTTTCCTTTTTGCTTAATAACAGTTACATTATCTTTAGATAACGGTTGAGACAAGTGCCATCGAATTTCCTTGTAACTGTCTAAAGTAAAGTTAGTTAACCACGCAATTTTACCATCATTTTGAATATTTAATTTAACATTGGGCATATCAACTAAATAATCAACGGAATGAATCTGATTAATCATTTGTTGTAAAAGTCCTTGTTTATAACTAGTATATTGAGATTCCCAACCGTATTTAGGATCTTGATCCATTGGTAAAATAATTGTTCGCTTGTTAACGATGGCCATAAAGTTGCCCAATTTTTCTCCTACTGAATTATATGCATTAGAGTAAATTTCAACAGGAGAATTTTTTTCATAGTCAAGTTTTAAGTAATTACCAGTATGTTGAAGCATCGTGATTCGTGGATTAACAATATTATTAATTCGATAACCATCTGCTTGTTCGTATGTTTGATAAGCTGTTCTACATTTGTGCCATTTTGCTTTTTTAATATGTAATAAACTATTTAAGCCACGATCTAAAAGCACTTGCACGCTTTCCCCATCAAGTAAAACAAAGTTATTGCTTAATAAATCAGTAATTTTTTCATTAGAAAAGTTACGCAACAGTTGTCCAGATATAGCAATAGTTTCGTTGTTTAGTTGACCTTCTGAATTAACAGCAGTGATTGTTATGGCAAAACCAAAAGATCCAAGCAAACTGGCCCAGTTTTTTTCATGGGGCAGAAGCTCAGTGATGTCCTTACCTGTTGGGGTTTGAAGACTGTAACTAGAATCTTGATTGACTAATACCTTAATGCCACGTAAATGGTTTATTAACAAGCGATTATTTGAAAGTTCAGTTAGAAACGGCTTGATTTCAGATAGCATTTCAGCATAGTGCCAAGAGTCGTTAATACCATTGCCCATCATGTCAAATAGGTTGAGCAAAATACCTTTGCTACCTACAAGAACAGCTGTGATAATCTGAAACTTTGTAAAAGATAACGATTTGACTAGTGGTGAGTACATATAGTTTTCTAGTTCAGGATAAAGGTCAGTTTCTTCTCCTAAAAAAGCCGCAGTAATTCTAGTATATGCTTCAAAATCACGACCATATTTTAATGGTGCTACTTCGTTATAAGCTGGCAGATGAGGACGAGCAATTGGAGTATGTCCTGAGCCAGCTTGTGTAATAATTAGTTTTTGCCAATCACGTCCTTCAAGTGCATGCCAGTCAGGATAGGAAGTCATTTGAGCCAAATCGGTTTCTGGACTAACTCTATGCACTGCCTGTTCAATTAAATGTTCATTTTCAATCATTTCTTGGCGAGCTTGGTCAAGATAAACTTGTCGCTCTTGGGAAACTTTTCCTGTTTGAAGAAGTTTATTAACAAAATCTGTGCGTGATTCTGCAAAACCTAATCTTTGCTGATATAACTTCATATGGTATGGACAAAAGCACATTAACCCAAGTGGTGAGTGATTGTAATGGCGAAAATCGTCTTCAAGCCAAAGACGCCGGGGATGTATACTGGCATATTGAGCGTAAATTTCACAAATATATTTGCGCCAATGAGGATCAGCAGGACAAGCCATATCTTTTGCTTTATTGCCATTAAGATCAACAAAGGTTTTGAAACCAATTGTTGGATTAATTTGATAACCTCTATCTGAATGCATAATTGTAGTCCAAGGATTTAAGCTAGTTGTAATGCCTAATTTAGCTAATTCTTTTTGCACAGGCTTAATTGCATTAAGCCATATTTGAGTCTCTTTTTTAGTTAGGTGGCTATGGTTCAATTCTTCTCCATTAATAAAAAATGCAACATCATCAATTTTTGCATTTTTAACAAAATTTAGTAGTTTTTGTTTTTTTTCTGACGTATTTGTGCGTGGATCCAACATGTATCTCAGCGTATAAGTGAATGTCATAAGAAACACCTCAATATTGTTTCTGTTACCTTTTTGTCAGTTAAATTCTAACACAAACTAAATATTTAAGTCTTGTAATTTTAGGAATAAAAATGTTGAAATTCAAATAGATTAGATACAGTTTTGAGTAAAGTTTTTCTAAAATAACAAATTATCTGTAAAGCTTTACACAAAGATTGGAACCGCTTTTAAAGCTGTTAATTTGAGTATATAATAATTGTGTGCGATTAATAAATTTATCAAAGGAGATATATAATGAGAACAATTACTTCTACCGTTGCTAAACATATGGAAAATTTATCAACTGAAGATGGTATCATTAGTGCATTAGCAATCGATCAACGTGGATCGCTTAAAACAATGCTGGCCGATGCAGCAAATAAACCAGCAGATGAAACAACAATTGTTGATTTTAAAAAGGCCGTTTCAAGTGAACTAACACCGTATGCTTCATCAATATTGACTGATCCAGAATACGGTCTTCCTGCTACTAAAGTTAGAGATAAGAATTGTGGTTTACTGCTTTCTTATGAAAAAACTGGTTATGATACAACTGTACCTGGTAGAATGCCTGATTTAATTGAGAATCAATCTGGGTTACGAATTAAGAATGAGGGTGGTGATGCAATCAAATTTTTAGTTTATTATGATCCAGACGAGGGAGAAGAAATCAATGATAAAAAGAAAGCTTTTGTTGAAAGAGTAGGTGCTGAGTCAAAAGCTAATGAATTGCCATTTTTCTTAGAAATATTGACTTACGATGCTAAAATTAATGATACTAAAGGCGAAGATTTTGCTAAAGTTAAGGCTAATAAAGTTATTGCAACCATGCAAGAGTTCTCAAAACCTCAATATAATGTGACGGTTTTAAAGGTGGAAATTCCCTTTAATCTTAAGTATGTTGAAGGCTTTAATGGCGATAACAACGTTATTTATACTCAAGCTGAAG
Source organism: Lactobacillus sp. ESL0225 (assembly GCF_003692905.1). Lineage (NCBI taxonomy): Bacteria > Bacillati > Bacillota > Bacilli > Lactobacillales > Lactobacillaceae > Lactobacillus > Lactobacillus sp. ESL0225. Next base: position 33,944 of record NZ_REHK01000005.1, read on the forward strand.
CTAAAAAATTATTGAAAAAGCAATCCGAAGCAACCGATCTACCCTATATCTTCTTATCAGCTGGTGTAACAAGCGAGGAATTTATTGCTGAGATTAAAATGGCTGAGGATGTGGGAGCAAAATTTAATGGCGTTCTTTGCGGGCGAGCTACCTGGAAACCAGCGATTAAACCGTTTGCTGGTGAAAGTGAAGAAGCTGGCCGTAAATGGCTTGCAACTAAAGGTAAGGAAAATATTGAAAATTTAAATAAAGTGCTCAGCGGTGCAAAATCCTGGCGTGAAAAATTAAAAATAGAATAATTAAACAGTATAGGAAAAGCCATCTATATATAGATGGCCTTTTTATTTGCTTTCATAAAAACCAGTTCTAACAGAATAAGCATCACTAAAAATACGTGTCATAATTTGTAAAGGTAAGCGTGAACGCACCTCATATTCAGGAAAATAATTTGTTTTTGACATATATCCGATAAATGACATGGTGGAATAAGGCATGATACTTCCGGCTGGATTGGTAGTAAAAGTTAGAGTTGGTATTTCATTTTTATTCAAAATGGCTGCTGCTGCAACTAGTTCTTCGGTTTCGCCATTTAGAGTAATAAAAATTGCAAGTGCATTAGGTTTAATTTTACTAGCCATAGTTTTAATAATATTTGGATCAGAATGAAATTCACAATATTTCCCAGTTAACTGCAACTTAACCATTAATTCATTGGCAATTGATTCTGATAAACCTCTGGCAAAAATATAAATAATTTTTGCTTGTCTAGTTAATGAAATACTATCTTCAATCGTGCTGTAGCTAAGATTATGGAGGGTATTATTCATTTCAATCTCGTTTTTAGTAATGACATGACGGATTTTATCGTCAGCGTCATTTAAGACGCTAAAGGCAGAGTTTGATTTACTCTTTAATTTTAAAGATTCACGGTAAGAAGTATAACCGCTATAGCCCATTTTTTGCATTGTGCGTACGATTGTCGCAGTAGATACATTTGCGAATTGACTTAATTTAACTATTGACATTTTTGCAATTTGTTCAGGATTATTTTCGACAATGTTCCATAAGTGGAGTTCAGCAGAACTGAGTTCTTTAGTTGGCATTGATTTACCTCATTTGTAAAACTTTTTCTATATTATAAAAGTAAACGCTATCATTAAGAAAAATGTTACAACAAATTATCTATATAATAAAGTAAAAGTCAATAAAAAGGAGTGAAAATTTTGATTTATACAATAACTCTAAATCCGGCAATTGATTTAGTGATTGTGACAAAAAAGTTGGAACCTAAGGTAGTTAATAGAACTGAAAAATTTGAGTTACAACCAAATGGTAAAGGCGTTAACGTATCATTTATTTTGAAAAAATTAGGTATAGATAGTGTTGCTACTGGTATTGGTGGTGGTTTTACATTGGATTATATCGTTTCTGGATTAAAGGAAAAAGGTATACAAACTAATTTTTTTAAAGTTAAGGAACCAACTAGAGTTAATGTTTTTACAAATGTCATTGACGAAAATACTGAATATAAAGAGGTAAATCCGGGACCTATAATTAATCAAACCGTTCAGGATAAATTTTTGCAGTATCTAACCACTAATTTGGTAACTAATGATATTGTAATGATTTCTGGAAGTTTTTCCAAGGGAATTAAACCCAATATTTTGGTTGAAATTGCTAAAATTGCTAATAATAAGAAAGCTAAGTTAGTTATCGATAGTAGTTATGCGGCAATTCTTGATACTTTGCCATTTCAACCATTTTTGCTAAAACCGAATGATGCAGAATTGGCAAAACTTTTTAACTGCAAGGAAAAATTAACTAAAAAGAAAATCGTAGAATTGTCACAAAAATTAGTGGCAGGTGGTTGTAAAAATGTTTTGGTTTCTTTAGGGGCACAAGGAGCAGCATTAATTAATGATAATCGCATTTTATTTGCCAATGCGCCCAAAATCAAAGTAGTCAATTCAGCTTGTGCAGGCGATACAATGCTGGGAACTTTTATTGCTCTATTAGAAAAAAATAAATCAGTTGAAGAAGCTTTAAAGATGGCGGTGGCGGCAGGTAGCGACACTGCAAGCAGAATTGGCTTAACTGAGTTTGCTTTAGATGAATTATTACCACAGATTTCAGTAAAAGAAGGGGTATATTAATATGGCAAAATATGATTTGGTTGGTGCAACAGGTTGTGCTACTGGTGTTGCGCATACTTTTATGGCCGAAGAGGCCTTGGAAAAGGCCGCGAAAAAGCTGGGCTATACGATCAAAATTGAAACTCACGGACAAACTGGGGTTGAAAACCATTTGACAGCTGAAGAAATAAGAGAAGCTAAAGCTGTAATTATTGCATCTGATATAGATGTTGATACTGATCGTTTTGCAGGTAAAAAGTTAGTTGTAGTTCCTGTGGCTCATGGATTAAAGGAACCTGAAGAGTTGATTAATCGTGCATTGAATGCACCTATTTATAAAGAAGGTCAAAATTCGGGTAATTCTGATATGATTAGTGAAAATAACCAAAGTGTAGGAAACAAATTGTATACATCACTAATGAATGGTGTATCGCATATGTTACCATTTGTTGTTGCAGGTGGTGTTTTGATTGCAATTTCCTTCTTCTGGGGAATTAATTCGGCTGATCCTAAGAGTAGTGAATACAATCAATTTGCAGCTATGTTAAACACAGTCGGTAGTACGACCATGAATTTGATGGCTCCAGTCTTAGGAGCATATATAGCAGAAGCATTAGCTCAAAGAACAGGTTTTGTTGTTGGATTAGCTGCTGGTTTTATTACATTTAATGGTGGTGGTGGATTCTTAGGAGCTATTGTTGGTGGTTATTTAGCAACAATTGTGGTTTGGGGATTACAAAAATTATTTAAACCATTACCAGATGATAAATTTCGCGGCTTAAAATCAATTTTCCTATTTCCAGTTCTAGGAGTTTTAATCACTGGTTCCATCATGTATTTATTAAATACACCGATTAAAGCGATTAATGTAGGTATGATGACATGGCTCAAAGGTTTTGAAAACACTAATCCAATTTTACTGGGAATCATTGTCGGAATAATGTGTGCATCTGATTTTGGTGGCCCAATAAATAAGGCTGCCTATGTTACAGGAACAGTTTTACTTGCTCAAGGTAATTATTTCTTTATGGCTGGTGTTTCTGCCGCATGTATTGCTCCACCATTAGCTACAGGATTCGCTGTTTTAATGAATCCTAAAGCATATTCTAAGAGCGAAAAAACAGCAGGTTATGTTAACTTTTTGCTAGGATCAACTCATATTACTGAAGGTGCTATTCCATTTGCTGCAAAACATCCTTTATGGAATATTCCAGCTTTTATGGTGGGATCAGCAATAGCAGCAGTATTGACATATATTACTAAAATTAGTGTTCCTGCACCTCACGGCGGTTTTATTGTTTTACCATTAGTTAACAAGCCCCTTTTATGGGTTTTATGGATTATAATAGGTTCAATTATCTCTGGTGTTTTATTGGCACTAATTGCTGGACGATTCGCAAAAAAAGATACAGTATCCGCTGAAAATAGTGTGATAACTACTTCTTCTAAAATAAAAAATGGAACCTCAGCAATAAATGAGGAAACATTTGATCCAAGTGATATCTTAGAAATAAGAAATATTAAAACAGATGTTGATATACCAAATCGTGATGAGGCTTTAAAATATTTAGCTGATTTTGCAGTTAACAATAATTTAGCTAATGATAGTAAAAAGGTTTATGCCAGTTATGCTAACCGTGAACAAGAAGGTTCGACAGGTATGACAGATGGTTTTGCAATACCACATGCTCAATCAGCTGCAATTGAAAAATCAGCAATGCTAATTCTTAAATTAAAGCATCCAATAGACTGGCAATCACTAGATGGGCAGAAAATTGATATAGTAATTTCATTTTTGATTCCACAAGTTGATAGTAATGAGCACCTAAAATATTTGTCGAATACAGCCAAGTTGCTAACTCATGAAGATTTTATTGCTAAGCTAAAGATTGCTAATACGGCTCAAGATATTTTTAACTTGTTTAAAAATACTAAAATTTAAAATATGGATTAATAGAGGAAAAATCAAAGTGTTTTTCCTCTATTATTTTTTATAAATATAATTTGTACCATATATTTCCTTTTGAGATAACGATATTAACTTTTTTGTAAATAAAAAGCTTTCTCAAAGAGAAAGCAAAAGTTAACAACTTTAATTTTTAATCTTCGACTTTTTTGGCTTCAGCCAAGGCCTGCATGATTGAATCATTTTTAGAATGACAATCTTTAATCATTTGCCAGTCTTGTTCGCTTAATTTAACGATATACTTACTCAATTCATTCACCCTTTCTTTGAAATCTCAACTTTTATAATAGCACTTTTCATGATTAAAGAAGAAAAGCAAAAATAATATTTTTCATTTATGTTGCAAAATTAGAGGTTTAGTTAGAATATACCGATAGAAAACCTTTGTTCTTGTATATGACAAGTATATTTGCAATCTTTACTGGGACTTAATTTTTAGTTTGGCATGAATGTGAAGCAAATGTTACAAGTATGACATTATCTTTAACAGAAGTAATATTTTTTTAAAGCCTGAGTGATATTCCTGTTATAGTTCTGCAATTTAAACACTGTAGTATGTAGGCAATCGAATTGATTAATGCATGTTTGTCAATTTGATGAGGAAATGATATGAAATTTGATAAGGAGAGAATTTTTTTGAAGGTAAAATCAATCTTAGTTAAATCAGCAGCAGTAGCAGCATTATCTGTTTCAGGCGTTGCGCTGATGAACAGTACCAAAACTAATACTGTTCATGCAGCTACCGTTGAAAATGATGCAGCAGTTGTAACTGTGAACTATGTTGAAGGAAATGGTATTCACGTTTGGAATAGTTACGAGCAGCCTGAAGCTACTGGACAAATTTTACCAAGTAATTCATCTTGGAAAGTCATAAAAACTGCCTATGATCATAATGGAGAAAAATGGTATGATTTAGGCAAAAATCAATGGGTAAAAGCAGAATACGTAAATTCAGGCTATTATCCAGTAAATATAAATGAAACTGAAACTCAATCTCAAGTAACAGTAGAGTCTGATAGTTCTACTGTTGCTGCAAATAATAATCCTACCAATGCACAGAATGAGACAATGGTTGGAAATGATGCAGAATCTAGTGCCAAGGCCTGGATTGCTAATCGTGAATCAGGTAGCTCATATAGTGCACAAAATGGTCAATATATTGGCAAGTACCAATTAGCAGCTGCGTATCTAAATGGCGATTATTCCGCTGCTAATCAAGAACGTGTTGCCAATCAATATGTTGCTAGTCGTTATGGCTCATGGGCAGCGGCTAAACAATTTTGGCAAGCAAATGGTTGGTATTAATTGTTTTAAATAAATTCAATATACAAAACAGGAGCTAGTTAACCTTATTAGCTCCTGTTTTTGCTATAAATTATAAAATAACTTAAATAATAGTTATAAAAATTAATAATACATTGGCAATAGTTATTAATTAGTTTTAAAATTATTTAATAATGATGAACAAATTATTTAAAAGATACTTTTGAGGAAAATTTAATGAAAAAGAGCCAAGCTACTATTGTAATAGTTAATATCATTTTTTCAGTAATTATTTCAGTCAAATTTGTAAATAAGCCACAGGAAATAATCGCGACTACAGTTAATAGATATGTAAAAACTAAAGCAAACGAAAAGGCCAGACTTTATAACAGTTCAGGTAAATTATCGCATCTATATGCTATGCCTAAAATAAGATATCAGTATAGTGAAAAAAAGAAATTAGGACGAAAGAAACTTTTGGCCTATAAAATAGGAAATAATTCTCAGTGGCTTCTGGCAAAGGATGCTCAGCTGGTCAAACAGAGTAAAGTAAAAGCACGAGTTAAGCCTAATATTAAAAAATATGTGCGAGCAACAATAAAATTACCGCAAGGTTATACTAAAAAAGAATTGTTAAAGGCCTATCAGGGAAAAGCTAGTCAAGCTTTTATTAATGCATCAATGTATGGTATGAAAGCAAACGATTTTAGTCGGTTAAAACTTGGGGAAAATGCCAAAGATAAAAATACAAAAGTAGATGTAGCTAATCTCAGCGCTGATCAATTGGCTACACTTAGTTCTTTTTCCTTACGGTTAATTAATGAAGCTAGAAGGGATTTAAAGTTAAAGCCATGGCGAGAAAGTTATGGTGCAAGTAAACTGGCTGACGATATAGCCAGAGAGTACTTTGTCAATAATAGAACTATTAGAGAAAGTCATTATATAGAGGGAATTGTGCGAGCTTGTCATAAAAATGGATTGAACTTTGACAATAATTATATTGAAGATATGGCGGGCTTTTATAATCATAATCAAATAATGACCATGACGGAATTAAAACAATGCGTCTATTTTGGCTTAAAGCAAATGATTTTTGGTTATGTAGGTAGTGGTGAAGCTGGACGTTTTGACCGCAGTAACTATAAAGAATGGGAACATGCTGGAGATTTATTTAACACGCAAGGCTCTCTATATGATGGCGATTATAATTATTTTGGCTTTAGTATTTCTGTTACAAATAATATTTGTTCAATGCACTTTATCAGCATACCAACCAATGTTGTTAAAAATAAAAAATATAATTTTGCTTTTAAACCCTAAGATAAAATTAGTCTTTACTGTATTAAATTTTTATAGTGAGAATTAAGGTGTAAAGGAAAAAATATGGCAATTTATCTTCAACAAGCAACAAATAAAGATATCACAAAAATTATGCAAATTATTAATCAAGCTAAGCAGTTATTAAAAGAAGATGGTAACCCTCAATGGCAGAATGGACGGCCAAATCAAGAAATAATTACAATGGATATTGTAAAAAAACAAGCTTATTGTCTAATGGTCGATCAACAAATTGCTGGTATTGCAATTTTACAAACGACTCCAGAAACTACTTATGCCAAGATTGATGGAGCATGGAATCAAGAGCACCTGCAATATGCAACAATTCACCGAATAGCTATTTCAGCTGATTTTCGTGGACAGCATTTAGGCCAATTTTTTATGTCGAACTTGATTTCACAAGGAAAATTAAAGGGGATTAACAATTTTAGAATTGATACCCATCCTGTTAACTTAAGAATGCAAAAGTTAATTAAAAAAACAGGTTTTAAATATCGTGGAACTGTTCAAATTGACCAAACAAAAAATGGTCTGCGCTATGCTTATGAACTTAACCTATAAAAAAATTATTTTTTGCTTGACTTAGAAGCAATAATTTCATATACTATTTATCGTTGAGTGACAAGTAAAAGCTCAAATGAATTGGGTTATAGCCAAGTGGTAAGGCACTAGTTTTTGGTACTAGTATGCGCTGGTTCGAATCCAGCTAACCCAATTGTTCATACGAACACCCAACCCGAAAATAGACAGCTAGCTGTCTATTTTTTTTGCTTTTAAATAATTGGTATTATTATGAAAAAATAGGTAGAAAATAATTGCAATTAAATGTATAATTGATGAAAATATAAAGAGGATAGGTGAAAAAATGGTTGATTTGATAAAATACATGAAGTCTGGTTTAACTGATATTCCCCAAAATTTAATTTTAAAATTTTCAGATTATGCCAGTAAAATTCCTGATGTAGTTAAGTTTACTATTGGTGAACCTGACTTTGACACTCCTGAGCATATTAAAGAAGCTGCTCAAAAAGCAATTGTACAAAATCACTCACATTATGCGCCATCAAACGGGACAATAGGTTTACGACAAGCAGTGGGGACATTTTTAGCTCAAAAGTATGGGCAAAAATATGATCCTGAAACTGAAATTTTGGTTACTAATGGGGTAACTGAGGCAATCTTTGATACAGTAATTGCAACTCTAAATCCAGGCGATATTATGGTTGTGCCTACTCCGATATTTCCATTATATATGAGTGATGCCAGAATGATTAGTCAGCAAATTAAAGTTGTTGAAATCGATACTTCAGCGGATAACTTTAAATTGACGCCTAATAAATTACAAGCGGTACTTGATCAATATGGGGATCGCGTGCGCTTATTAATAATGAATTATCCAAATAATCCAACTGGTGTGACTTATAGTCAAGCGGAACTAGATTCTTTAGCCGATGTGATTCGTGATAAGCCAATCTTTGCATTATGTGATGAAATTTATAGTGAACTTTGTTATGATCAAGATCATGCATCAATGGAAAAAACTCTACACGATCAAGTTATTTTACTAAATGGTGTTTCTAAATCTTGGGCAATGACAGGTTATCGCATTGGTATTATTTGCGCACCAAAAAATATTGTGGCACAAATTGCAAAAGTTCATCAATTTATAGCCACTACTGAGCCTACACCAATGCAGGATGCAGCTGAAGAGGTTTTTAAAAATGGGATGAATGATGCACAATTAATGAAGGCAGAGTTTAAAAAACGACGCGATGTTTTATATAACGGGTTGACTAAGTTAGGTTTTGCTTGTGTTAAACCTCAAGGAGCCTTTTATATTTTTGCTAAAATTCCTGCTGGGTTTGAGCAAGATGACAATAAATTTATCTATGATTTAGTTGATAAGGCTCATGTTGCAGTTACTAGCGGTTCCTGTTTTGCCCAAGCAGGAGCGGGTTATATTAGATTCTCTTATGCGGTTTCGATGGCACAAATTGATGAAGGACTAAAGCGTCTTGAAAAATATATAAATAAAAATAAAAATTAAGCAAAAAATTGCTTGCAATTATGCACGTTTTTCGGTAATATAATTTACGTGCGTAACGGAGGAGTAGCGAAGTGGCTAAACGCGGCGGTCTGTAAAACCGCTCTCTCTGAGTTCGGCGGTTCGAATCCACCCTCCTCCATTGTCACTGGGTTATAGCCAAGTGGTAAGGCACTAGTTTTTGGTACTAGTATGCGCTGGTTCGAATCCAGCTAACCCAATAAGATAATTGATTTAAGGCAGCTGTGATAGTTGCCTTTTTACTTGCTTTTATGCAAAAATATGCGGCAATGGTTTAAGGACTACTTGTACTTACTATAATTTAATAAAGTAAGCACAAATAGCAGGAAGTGGACGTTGATTTTTTCATTAAAAGGAGAATTTTTATGGCTAGACTAGTTAAAGTTGGTGCTAGTATTGAAGAAACTAATTGGCATGAGGCTTTAAAGGATCTCAGAACAGATGATGTTCTCCTTTTGGAACCTGGATTTTATGATTTACCACAGGGGATACTTTTTTCTGATATTACAATTAAAGGTACGGGAACCTTGCCTGAAGATACAACTATTTTAGGCTGCATCAATGTGGCCAATGACAGTCGATTTGTCAATTTAGAAAATCTTTGTCTCAATACTAATGATGAAGCAAATAGTTTGTATATTCCTCCTAAAGCTAATACATATTTGACTTTACGTAATTGCATAATCAAAGGATATGGGGATGATACAGCGGTAATAGCTTGCAACGGCAAAGTAACGTTAGAGTTATACTCAACAATTATTTTAAATGGATCAGTTTCTCTATTTGCTGATGCCGATTTTCGTTTAGAAATGAATGATTCTACAATTGAAAATGTTGTAAAAGACGTTGCGGCTTTGGCTCTTGAAGGTCGTGGTACAGCAATTATCAATAATTCACAGATAAATGGTAGTATTGAAACATATGATAATTCCAATATAGAAATTAATTTTAATAATTCACAGGCAAATACATTATTAGTTCAAGGCGAAGTTTGGTTAAATATGCTAAATAGCGAACTTTCTTTTCAAGATGATACTTGCCTGTATATTACAGATAGAACTTGGGTTAACATTGTTGGTTGCAATTTTAAGGGCTGCGTTTATCTAGATTCTAAACCACACGTGATTATTCAAAATAGTCAAATAGATCGTTTAATTGGTGTTAACGAGGCCCAACTAACGATTATTAATTCACTTATACTTAGTCATACTGATTTTCAAGATAAAGCAAAATGTAGTGCACGCCAAACGACTTTTAATGGTGGACTTGAATATCAGTATTTTTTAGCATTGGGCGATGATGCAGAGTTTGAGGGGCGAGATTTGATTTTTAATTCTAATGGAGCTCATTTAGCGGTAAAAGATTCTGCCAAATTAAGTGCTAGTGTCATTGCAACTAGTGATGAAGAAATTACAGTAGAGCGTAGCTATGAAGCTAAATTCAAGCTTTTGGGAATGAAGTGGATTACTAAAGAAAATAATTAAAAATAATATAATTATTATTTTTAATTTAGCCTATAATACTGGTATAGTTGGGGGTGCAAAATGGAAGAGCCAATGTATATTAAAATTCATAATCAAATTAAGCGTGAAATTGAAAGTCATATTTATAAGGTTGGCAGCAGGATACCATCTGAACGGCAACTTGCTCTTAAATTTGGTGTTTCTCGGATGACTTTGCGCCAAGCAATAAAAACTTTAGAAGATGAAGGAATTTTAGAACAAAGACTGGGTAGTGGCACCTATGTCGCAAATCAAAAAGTACAAGAAAAAATGTCGGGTATTATGTCGTTTACTGATATTACTCATGCCAACGGTCAAATTCCTTCTAGTAAGTTAATTTCATATCGTGTTGGTAAGCCTTCTTTATCGGAAATGGAACGATTGCATTTGGCTAAAGATCAAACAATTTTACGCATGGAACGAATTCGTTATGCCGATAATGTGCCAATTTGCTATGAAGTTGTTACAATTCCCCATAAATTGATTTTAGGCATGTCTAAAGAAAATATATCAACGCATTTATATCGTACGTTAGAGCAAAATGGCTATGAAATTGGTCGCGTAACCGAACATATTTCTGCCGCAATTGCGAATGAAAATGCGGCGCGCTTACTTAATGCTAAAAAAGGTGAAGCTTTAATTACCCGTTTACAAGTAACAGAACTTTCATCTGGAGAGCCATTTGAATATACAAGAGCAAGTTATGTAGCCGATCGTTTTGAATTTACATTTTCTAAATAAAAAAGCTTTAATTAACCCGTAGGTAATTAAAGCTTTTTATTTTAAGTCATTTTTTATTTTAAGTCATTTTTGATTTTAGTCGTTGAAATACCCGGTGTTCGCGATAGATAAGTTACTTGACAGTATGGCTTTAAAAAATCAAATTTACCCTGCCAGTCACTTCCCATAACAAATAAGCTAATATCGTATTTTTGAATATCAGCAATTTTTTGATTCCAATCTTGTTCGGGAATGACTTCATCAACGTAGCGAATTGCTTCTAAAATATATTTTCGTTCAGCAAAATTATTGTATGATTCTTTATGCTTTTGTAGTTCGTTAAATTTATCTGTTGAAAGGCCAACGATAAGGTAATCGCCCATTTCTTTGGCTCGTTGAAGTAGGCGAATATGACCATAATGCAATAAATCAAATGTTCCATAGGTGATAACTTTTTTCATATTAGTGCTCCTATTAATTGACGAATTAATATTATCATATTTATAGAAAAGGTAAAACATGTCACGTAAAGTTTGATAGTTTGCTAAAATATAATAAATGGAACATGGAGGAATTTGTCATGGATAAAGTGAATGTTCTAGGTGTTGACTTTGATAATAAATCTTTTCAACAATTCCAAAATGAATTTATTGGCAAAATTAATGCTCATCAATCGACTTTGGTTGTGACTGCTAATCCGGAAATTGTTATGGCTACTAATGAAAATCCAGAATTTATGAAAATTTTAAAATACGATGCAGATTACATTACGGCTGATGGGATTGGAATTGTTAAGGCAGCAAAGTATTTAGGTAACCCAATTATTGAACGAGTTACTGGCTATGACTTATTTACTTGGTTAATGTCATTTGCCAATGAACGCAACTTACGAGTTTACCTAATTGGGGCTGAGCCTAGTGTGATTGAAGCAACTAAAGCAAAAATTATTCAAGAATACTCTGATATTCAGTTAGTTGGTGCAAGGGATGGCTATTTTAAAGAAGACTTAGAGTTAGTTGCTTATCAAATTGAACGAACAGAGCCAGACCTTGTTTTTGCAGCTTTAGGCTCACCTAAACAGGAACAGCTTTTAGCCCTTTTGCGCAAAAATTTGTTACCATCTTTGATGATGGGGGTGGGAGGAAGCTTTGATGTCTTTTCAGGCAAAGTCAAAAGAGCACCGCAATCCTGGCAAAAGTTACACCTAGAATGGTTATATCGTTTGTTAAAAAATCCTAGCCGCTTTAAACGGATGCTAGTTTTACCTAAATTTGTCCAAAAAATATACCAATCTAAAAAGGAACAGAAAGTGTTATGAAAATTTTGCATGTAAATGCAGGTCTTGAAAATGGCGGTGGGCTAACCCATATTGTTAATCTACTTAGGCAGGCTAAAGCGGCGGGGCAAGATTTCACCTTATTATGTTTGGCTCCAGGACCTGTAGCTAGTGCTGCAGCAAATGCCCAACTAAATGTGCATGTTTTAGGGGTGAATAATCGTTATGATTTAACTGGACTTAAGCGCTTGCGTACCTTTATTAATCAAGGAGAATTTGACATTGTGCATACCCATGGTGCGCGCGCTAATTTATTTGTTGCCTTGATTAAGCATAAAATTAAGGCCAAGTGGTGTGTAACAGTCCATTCAGATCCATATCTCGATTTTGCAGATCACGGTATATTAGGTCATGTATTTACAACAGCCAACTTATACGCCCTTAGACAAGCAGAATGTGTTTTTGCAGTGACCCAAAAATTTGCCCAACTTTTAGTAACAAGAGCCAACTTAGACGCGAATAAAGTACACGCTATATATAACGGAACAAAATTTCATGCTAATAGTGCAATTCCTGTTAAAGAAGAACATCAGTGCTTTAATCTTGTAAATGTTGCCCGCACAGAAAAAGTAAAGGGGCAAGATTTATTATTAGAAGCACTAAAAATAATTAATAATCCCAATGTTCATTTATATATTGCTGGTAATGGTACCCAACTTGCAAGTTTGAAAAAATTGGCGCAAAAGTTAGAGTTGACAAAGCAAGTTACTTTTTTGGGATTTATATCACAAAAACAGTTGGAAAATTTATATCGCAAAATGGACTTAGCTGTTTTAACTTCATATTCTGAGAGCTTCCCTTTGGTTTTACTGGAAGCTAGTGATAACCTTTTACCACTACTTTCGACGGCTGTTGGTGATATTAAAATGATGATTCCAGATAAGCAACATGGTTTTATTGCTACTGTGGGTAATATTAATTCAATTGCTGCTAATTTAAAAAAGTCAATTGAATTATCAAAAGAACAGTTATCGCAAATGGCGCTAAGCGAAAAAGAATATGTAGCCAGTAGATTTTCATTAAAAAAACAACTTGAAAGTATTTTAAAGGCTTATGAAGTACTTTTGGCAGAATAACTAATTGTTTAAAAAGTTAGAAATGTTTATAATAAAGCAAAAATTAGTTGGAATTAGAGGAAATAATGTTTTATCAAGAACTAGGGCAAGACGATTCTTTGACCCTGCATACAGATTTGTATGAATTAAATATGATGTATACGTATTTTAAAAAAGGAATTGCACAGCGAAAAGCCGTTTTCGAGGTTTATTATCGGCAAGAGCCTTTTGGTAACGGCTATTGTGTCTTTGCTGGTTTAGAACACGTGATTTTATACTTGCAAAATTTAAAATTTAAAGCAAGCGATTTACAATATTTAAAAGAAGAAGTTGGCTATGATGATGATTTTATTGATTATTTACGTCGCTTCGAAATGAAATTAACCTTACGTTCAATGCGTGAAGGTGAAATCGTATTTGCTAATGAACCTCTTATGCAAATTGAAGGTCCTTTAGCACAATGTCAATTAGTTGAAACGGCCATATTAAATATTATAAATTATCAAACTTTGTTAGCCACTAAAGCAGCGCGAGTTAAATTAGCTGTCCAAGGTGATGGGGTAATGGAATTTGGGACAAGACGGGCCCAAGAAACAGATGCCGCTCTCTGGGGAACACGTGCTGCATATATTGGCGGCTTCGATTCAACCAGTAACGTGCGAGCTGGTAAATTATTTGGTATTCCGATTTCTGGTACCCACGCACATTCATTGGTGGAAGCTTTTGGTAATGAATATGAAGCGTTTAAAGCTTACGCTGAAACGCATACCGATTGTGTATTCCTAGTTGATACCTATGATACTGTAAGAAGTGGAGTTCCTACGGCGATTCGTGTAGCTGATGAAATGGGTAGCAAAATTAATTTTCAAGGGGTTCGCATTGATTCAGGTGATATGGCATATATTTCTAAGCAAGTGCGACGAGAATTAGATAATGCTGGCTATAAAGATGCAAAAATATATGCTTCAAATGACCTTGATGAAAATACGATTACTAGTTTAAAGATGCAGGGGGCAAAGATTGACGTTTGGGGAATTGGTACGAAGTATATTACCGCTTATGATCAACCAGCTTTAGGAGCGGTTTATAAACTAGTATCAATTGAAGATGAAAATCAGCAAATGCGTGATACCATAAAAATTTCATCTAATGCAATTAAAGTGTCAACTCCAGGTAAAAAACAAGTATGGCGTATTTCGGCTAATACTCAGAAAAAGAATGAAGGTGACTGGGTTTGTCGTACCGGGGTTGATCCTCGCCAATTTGATTCATTATTTATGTTTCATCCAGAATATACTTATATTAATAAAGTGGTAACAGATTATACAGCTGAGCCACTTTTAAAAGAGATTTATATTGATGGCCAACTAATTTATCAACAACCACAATTAAATGAAATTAAGGCGTTCTGTGCAGCAAATTTGGATGGCTTATGGGATGAATACAAACGTAGCTTGAATCCGCAAGAATATCCCGTTGATTTGTCGCAAGAACTTTACGATAGTAAAATGAATTTAATTCAAGATATTCGCCATCAAATTGCTAAAGGAGATGCAAATAAATGAGACCCTTACAAAAAGAGATAGTTGACTATGAGCATGTTTTACCAAAGATTGAACCGGAAAGGGAAATACGGCAATCAGTTGATTTTTTAAAAGAATATCTAAAAGCTAATCCTTTTTTAAAAGCTTATGTATTAGGAATTTCTGGAGGCCAAGATTCAACTTTAACTGGTAAATTATGTCAAATAGCAATTACCGAAATGCGGCAGGAAACAGGGGATAAATCCTATCAGTTTATTGCTGTACGTCTGCCTTACGGCGTGCAGGCTGATGCTCAAGATGCAGCTGATGCGGTTGCTTTTCAAAATCCAGATCAAGATTTAATTGTTAATATTAAACCAGCCGTTGATGCAATGGTCGCTAGTTTAGTTGCTACTGGTCAAAAAATTACTGATTTTAACAAAGGCAATATTAAAGCACGTCAGCGAATGGCTATTCAATATGCTATTGCCGGGGCCAATCATGGTGCTGTAGTGGGGACAGATCATGCTGCTGAAAACTTTAGTGGTTTTTATACTAAATATGGTGACGGTGCTGCAGATATAACACCGTTATTTCGCTTAGATAAGCGGCAAGGTAAACAATTATTAAAAGAACTTGGATGTCCGAAGCATTTATATTTAAAAGCACCAACTGCTGATTTAGAGGAAAATAGACCTAGTTTACCTGATGAAATAGCTTTAGGTGTGACTTATGAGGAAATAGATGATTATTTAGAAGGACGCGAAGTTTCTACTGAAGTGGCAGAAAAAATCGAAGCATTGTGGCGTAAAAGTGAGCATAAAAGGCATTTACCAGTTACAATATTTGATAACTTTTTTAAAGAGTAGTTTGAATTGAAGGGAAGCTTTATTAATAATGATAAGAAATGCTAAAGTGTCTGATGCAGATGCTATTCAAAAATTAAATCAAGCCGAGTTAGGGTATGATTATGCTATAGAGAAAACAGCGGCTAATCTAAAGAAACTGCTGTCGGACTCTAAGCATCACTTATTATTGGTTTTTGAAGACAATGCTACTAAAAAAGTTGTTGCTTACCTGCATGCTGAACTATATGAAGAAATTTATTTTGATCCAATGTATAACATTCTAGCACTAGCGGTTAGCCACTCCTATCAACAGCAGGGCATCGGGACTAAACTGATGGGTGAGCTTGAGAAAAAGGCAATTAGTCATGGTATTAATGAAATAAGACTGAATTCTGGTGAACAGCGAATTAAGGCGCATCAGTTTTATGAAAAATTAGGGTATATTACTAATAAAAAGCAGAAGAGATTTGGTAAAAAGTTAATTTAAGTGGTTTTAATTTAGCTACTTAACATTGACAAAGATTGTGCAAGTAGTACAATTATTTTTAACTTAAGATATGTTTTTTAAATTAGCAATTCACAGAGAGGATCGAAAGCTGAGAATGATTTATTGCTACTTAAGAAATGCTCCTTATGTTTTTTATTAAGATTAAATGAAGAGGTAACAAGCACTGTTGCAATTGAGGTGGTACCGCGTTTTGAGCGTCCTTAAGTTTGGCAACAGTGTTTTTATTTTGTTATAAGGGAGAAAATTTGATGAAGAAATTGACAAGTTCAGAATTTAGGCAAATGTTCCTGGACTTTTTCAAAGAGCACGGTCACATGGTTTTGCCCAGTCAATCACTAATTCCACAAGATGATCCAACGCTACTTTGGATTAATTCAGGTGTGGCAACCATGAAAAAATACTTTGATGGTTCAGTTGTACCTAAAAATCACCGAATTACTAGTTCACAAAAATCAATTAGAACTAATGACATCGAAAATGTTGGTAAAACTGCTCGACACCAAACTTTCTTTGAAATGCTAGGTAATTTTTCAGTTGGTGATTACTTTAAAAAAGAGGCAATAAGTTGGGCTTGGGAATTTTTAACCAGTCCAAACTGGCTTGATTTAGACAAAGAAAGACTATATTGTACCGTTTATCCCAAAGATACAGAAGCATACCAAGTTTGGCTTGAAGTTGGTATGCCAGAAGATCATATTGTAAAATTAGAAGAAAATTTTTGGGATATTGGTGAAGGACCATGTGGTCCTGACTCTGAAATTTTTTATGATCGCGGTCAAGAAAATAATGATGTTTCAGAAGATGATCCAGAAAATTTCCCTGGTGGAGAAAATGCTCGTTATTTAGAAATTTGGAATATTGTTTTTTCACAATTTAATCATTTAGCCGATGGTCAATATGTTGATCAACCACATAAAAATATTGATACGGGTATGGGCCTAGAACGGGTTTTATCAATTTTGCAAGATGCACCGACAAATTTTGAAACCGACCTATTTTTACCAATCATTCACGCAACTGAAAAAATGACTCCAGGTAAAGAATATGGTAAAGTAGCAGCTGATACAACTTCATTTAAAATAATTGCTGATCATGTTAGAACCGTCAGTTTTGCTATTGCTGATGGGGCTTTGCCCTCTAACACAGGACGTGGTTATGTATTAAGACGCTTAATTCGCCGTGCTGATTTAAATGGCCAACGCCTAGGTATTAAAGGAGCTTTTCTTTATAAGTTAGTTTCAGTTGTCGGTAAGATAATGGAGAGTCATTATCCACAAGTGACTGAACAAAAAGACTTTATCGCTAAGGTCATCAAGAATGAAGAAGAACGTTTTCAATTAACACTAGAATCTGGGCTGACTTTACTTGATAATTTGATTTCCGAAGCAAAAGAAAATAACAGTAAGGTTATTAAGGGCCAAGATGCTTTTAAACTATTTGATACTTATGGTTTTCCATATGAACTAACCTTTGAAACTGCTCAAGATGCTGGCTTAGAAGTAGATAAAGCAGGTTTTGATGCCGAAATGAAAGTGCAAAAAGCTCGTGCTCGTGAAGCGCGTGGTAATTTACAATCAATGGGCGAGCAGAATGAAACTCTAATGAATTTAAAGGATAAATCTGAGTTTGAGTATGGCGTTTATGAGGAGCATCATGCCAAATTAATTGATATCATTGTTGCTAATCAATTAGTTGATCGAGCAGAAGGTGATCAGGCAACCTTAATTTTTGATAAAACTCCGTTTTATGCTGAACGTGGGGGACAAGTTGCTGACCATGGAAATATTTATGATCAAGATGGTAATCTGGTAGCTCAAGTAACAGATGTTCAGCATGCCCCTAATGATCAAAATATGCATTTCGTAGATATTATTTTACCCTTGGAAAAGGGTCAAGAGTACACTCTAAAGATTGATCGTGCACGGCGAGAAGGATTGCGTCATTCACATACAGCTACGCACCTATTGCACGCTGCTTTAAGAAGTATATTAGGTGAACATACTCATCAAGCTGGTAGCTTGGTAGAACCGGATTATTTACGCTTTGATTTTACGGCGATTGAACCAATGACTGCCCAAGAAATTAAATCTGTTGAGACCTTAGTCAATCAAAAAATTTGGTCAGCAATTGAGGTTGAAACTAAAATAACTGATCCAGATCAAGGTAAAGAAATGGGTGCCTTAGCCTTATTTGATGGCAAATATGGCGATCAGGTGCGGGTAGTTAGAATGAGTGATTTTTCAATTGAATTTTGTGGTGGTACTCACTGCGCCAATACAAATCAAATTGGAATTTTCAAGATTACTTCTGAATCAGCCATTGGTGCAGGTCATAGAAGGATTGAAGCTGTGGTCTCTAAAAAGGCTTATGAGTATTTAGCACAAAGATCGGAATTGCTTGATCAGATTCAATCTACTGTAAAATCAACCAAATCGGAAAATATTATTGACAAAATTACGAGTCTTGAGCATGATTTACACCATACGCAAAAGCAAGTGGAAGATTTAAATATGCAAATTAATCAAACTAAGGCGGAAGAAATTTTCAATGATATTAAACAAATTGGGGATTTAACTATTATTGCTCAAAAAATTGATGCCAATGGAATGAACGATTTGCGTGAGCTTGCAGATACTTGGAAAAATAATGCTAAGTCAGATATCTTGGTTTTGGCTGCCGCTAATTCTGGTAAGGCTAATATGATTATTAGCTTGAACCAAAAAGCATTAGATAAAGGGCTCAAAGCGGGTGATTTAATTAAGCAAGCTGCCCCTATCTTTGGTGGTGGCGGTGGTGGTCGCCCTAATATGGCTCAAGCAGGTGGTAAAAATCCAGCCGGTCTGGAAGATGCAATTCAAGCGGTGATTGAGGCGATTTCTCAAAATTAATTAATTGAGTTTACACTTTTTTTCAAGTAAAATTGTGTTAGGAGGAATAACTATGAGTTCGCTAGATAAGACAATGCATTTTGACTTTAATGAGAATAAAGGCAAGAATATTTATGATACCCTACAAGATGTTTATAATGCCTTGGAAGAAAAGGGTTATAATCCAATTAATCAGATTGTTGGCTACTTATTGTCTGGTGATCCAGCTTATATTCCACGGCACAATGATGCGCGTAATTTGATTTTGAAACATGAGCGTGATGAGATTATTGAAGAACTTGTAAAAAGTTATCTTGGCAAAAATAAATAATGCGTTTAATAGGTTTAGATGTGGGATCAAAGACTGTTGGGGTAGCAGTAAGTGACGCATTGGGTATTACTGCGCAAATGGTTGAAACTATTATGATTGATGAGAATCGTTATAATTTTGGTATGCGCCCATTAAAAAAAATTGTCCGTAAATATGAGGCAAATGGTTTTGTATTAGGATTACCCAAAAATATGGATGGCTCTGCAGGTGCATCAGTTGCGCGTAGTAAGGCATATGCCGAAAGACTAAAAGCAAAGTTTAACTTACCAGTTTACTTTTCTGATGAGAGATTGACCACAGCTCAATCACAAAGAGTTTTAGTTGAAGAAGCTGGGGTACATAATCGTCATAAGCAAAAAGCAATAATTGATCAGATGGCGGCAGTTTTGATTTTACAAAATTATTTAGATCTAAATCGAAAGGATTAATATGACACAAGAAGTTCACGGTGAAGACCGTCAAATTACCTTAGTTGATGATAAGGGGAATGAAGAATTATACGAAATTTTATTTACCTTTCATTCAGATGACTATGACAAGTCTTATATTTTACTTTATCCAGCTACTTCTAGCGAAAGTGATGAAGTTGAAGTATTAGCATTTAGTTACGATGCTGATGAAGCAGGAGATGTAACTAGTAGTGATTTGCATGAAATTGAGGCAGATGATGAATGGGATATGGTTCAAGGAGTGCTTAACACATTTTTGGACGATGACCGTTTAAGTGGTGAATAAATTAAAAACTGGCCTGGCCAGTTTTTTTTATTGATAGAGAATTTTAGGCATGGATAATAAGACATTAAAGACTTTAGAATTTGCTAAAATAACAGAAAAATTGCAACTACAGGCAATTACTGAACCAGCTAGAAAAAGAGCAGCTACTTTAACGCCAAGTATAGATTTTAATCAAGTTAAACTCGCTCTTCAGCAAACATTAGTGGGTGCAAATTTATTACGTATTAAAGGGCAACTACCTTTAACCGATTTTGCTGATGTAACACCAAGTACTAAGCGCTTAAGGATTAAAGCAAATTTAAATGCTCAAGAATTAGGCAATTTGCTGCTGGTACTAACATTAGCCAGTGATGTAAATGATTTTTTAGTGGAAATTGATGAAGAAGATCTAGATTTAACAGCTATTGCAAGTATTCTGGATAATTTAGAAATACCGGAGTATTTGTTTAGTGAACTTAAAAAAGCAATTGAGTTCGATGGAACTATACTTGATACTGCTTCAACCAAACTAGCTCATTTACGTTACGAACTAAAAAGTAATGACCAAGAAATCAAAAAAAAGCTGGATGGTTATCTTAAAGGTAATACGAGTAAATATTTATCTGAACAAATAGTTACTATTCGTGATGACCGCTATGTTATTCCAGTTAAGCAGGAATATCGAAATAAATTTGGTGGTGTTGTTCATGATCAAAGTTCCAGTGGGCAGACTTTATTCATAGAACCAAGTGCGGTCTTGAATTTAAATAATCATCAACAGAATATGCTTGCGCAAGCAAAGCAGGAAGAACGACGTATTTTACGTAATTTATCTGATTTAGCACGCCAAGAAGTTGATTTGATTGATCAGATTGCTGCCTCCCTGGTAGAACTGGACTTTTTGCAGGCTAAAGCGAAATTAGCTTATGAGATGAAGGCAACCGAACCAAAATTGACAACTGATCATTCATTGAGTCTTTTAAAAGCACGCCATCCACTGATTAATTCTGCAATAGTAGTCGCAAACGATATTTATTTAGGAAAAGATTTTGATACGGTTCTAATTACGGGTCCCAACACTGGGGGTAAGACAATTACCTTAAAAACTGTGGGGCTACTCCAACTGATGGCTCAGGCTGGGCTATTTATTCCGGCAGCAGAAAATAGCAAGGTAGGAATTTTTAGAGATATTTGTGTCGATGTTGGCGATGAACAATCAATCGAACAATCATTAAGTACTTTTTCGTCTCATATTAACGGAATCATTAAAATGATGAAAAAAGTTAACGATGAATCCTTAGTCTTAATTGATGAAATTGGTGCAGGAACTGATCCAGAAGAGGGCGCTAGTCTTGCTATAAGTATTTTAGATTTTTTCCGTCATAAAAAGGCTAAAATTATGGTTACTACGCATTATCCTGAATTAAAACTTTATGGCTATAACCGACCTAGAACAAGCAATGCTTCAATGGAATTTGATTTAAAGACTTTAGCGCCAACTTATCATTTACAAATTGGAATTCCTGGTCATAGTAATGCTTTTGCTATTGCACGCAGATTAGGGATGCGTGAAGATGTTGTCAAAAATGCTGAAAGCTTATTAGATGAAGATAATGCTGATATCAATCAGATGATCGAGCAATTGACTAAGCAAACTAATGCGGCTACGGTAGCGCGTAACCATCTGGAGTCTTCTCTTGATCGGTCTAAAAAATTAGAAATAAAACTTGAGCATGCTTTAGATTGGTATAATCAGCGCGTGCAAAAGCAACTTGAGTTTGCTCAAGAAAGAGCTGATGAGGTCATAGCTAAGAGCCGTAAAAAAGCTGACCATATTATTGCACAGTTAGAGCAGCAACAGGGTAATATTAAGCAAAATCAATTAATTGCTGCTAAAGGTGAATTGAACCAATTAAAACAACAAAATGATAATTTGATTCATAACCGGGTATTACAGCGAGAAAAACGACGGCACCAGGTTAAAGTAGGTGATCAAGTTAAGGTTTTATCATATGGTCAAGTTGGCACAATAGCCAAAAAATTAAGTGAGCATCAGTATGAGGTGCGACTCGGAATTATTAAAGTTAAAGTCAGTGATCAAGATATCGAAAAGACTGAATCTTCTCATAATTCTAAGGCTAAGGCAAAGGTGTATGCAGTCAGTGCGAAGCGTCGCAGTAACGCTAAAAGTGAATTAGATTTACGTGGCCAGCGTTATGAAGAAGCTATGAATAATCTTGATCTTTATCTTGATTCTGTCCTTTTAGCAGGACTCGATGTAGTTACAATTATTCATGGTATTGGTACAGGTGCAATTAGAAAGGGCGTTTGGCAATATTTACAATCAAGTAGGCATGTTAAGAGCTATAATTATGCCCCAGCAAATGAGGGGGGAAATGGTGCTACAATTGTGCATTTAAAGTAAAAACATTTCACTTGTAAAAAGTAAGCATAATGCTATAATTACATTATCAAAGAAAGATTTAATGTATTATTGGTGAGGTATGACTATGGTAGATGAACTAACAGATCAAAATTATGAAACAGAAACTAAAGATGGTGTTGTACTGGTTGATTTTTGGGCAACTTGGTGTGGACCATGCAAGATGCAGTCACCAGTAATTGAAGAACTAGCTGAAGAGCGGCAAGATGTAAAATTTACCAAAATGGATGTCGACCAAAATAAAGCGACGCCTAGTTCATTAGGTATTATGGCTATCCCGACGCTTGTTATTAAGAAAAATGGTGCGATTGTTGACAGATTAACGGGTTATACGCCTAAGGCTAAACTCAATCAAATTTTAAATCAGTATACAGATTAAGAGCTAATAAATAACCCTAAAATTATTATGATTTTAGGGTTATTATAATTGGCTTTAAAAACTTTTACTAAGTAGGATTTTAATTGCTTTTTTCTTTTAATAGATCACGAATTTGTTTGAGGTAATCTTCTGTAGATGGGCCAGCTGGTTGTTGCTGCTGTTCATCATGTTTAGTAACTTTATTAACGGCTTTAACAAGTAAAAAAACAATAAATGCAATGATTAGGAAATTAATTACTGTATTAATAAATTCACCATATCTAAATGTTGCTCCGCTAACTTTAAGAACTAAATTGGATAAGTCAATTTTACCAATAAATAGGCCAATTAATGGATTAATTAGATTGGTTACTAAGGAGTTAACAATATTAGTGAATGCTCCACCAATGATTACACCAACTGCGAGATCAATTACATTTCCTCGTTCAATAAATTTTTTAAATTCTTTTAACATTTTTGCACCTCCATTTAATAATCATATTGCAAAAAGACCAAAAAATTAAATAGATAGACTTAAAAGTTTAGCTAAACTTGGTAATTAGTTGAACTTTTTTTTGCTTTTCATCAATTTTTTGTTCACATTCAGTAGTACGATTAGTTTCATTTTGGAAAGCTTCTGCAATGATGCCAGCTTCTAATGAAAATTCATTAATTCCACTATTTAGCCGATCAACTACACTTTGTCCTGTTAATTCCATTATAATTTCTGTACGTCGTTCTTTGATTTTAGTCAAAATACCGAATCCTGTAGTTGAAAAAAAACTATTAATATCGTCAAAGGAGGCTAGATCATATTTTCTAGCAATTCTTTTACCAGCCCAATAGAGAATTTCATTATTATCGCTCCCTAAAATTGTTGGTAAAAGAAAGTCACGGTATAATTGATTGACAAAATAGATATGTTCATTTTGTTGGTTGTCGTTGTGCATAAAGAATTCATCCCTTTTATTTTCTTTTATTTTACCGTAAAATTGATGGAAGTAGAAAGAATTTAGGGAGATTTATGATATGGATAAGCGACCAATTGGGTTATTAGATTCTGGTGTTGGCGGATTAACAGTAGTTAAAAAAGTTATAAAAAAAATGCCGAATGAAAATATAATTTTTGTAGGTGATAACGCTCATATTCCATATGGTAATAAATCACAGGCCGAAATTATTTCGTTGACGTTAGCAAGTGTGAATTTTTTACTAAGTAAAAATGTTAAAGTAATAATTTTTGCATGTAATACTGCTACTGCAGTAGCCATGGATATTATTCAAAAACAAATTAGTCCTAAAATTATTGGTGTAATTCCGGCGGGGGCTAAATGTGCAATCAATGCTAGCCAAAATCAAAAAATTGCTGTTGTTGCAACGCAAATGACCACTAATCTTCATGCGTATCAAGAAGAGATTACTAAATACGCCCCAAAAATAGAGGTAACAGAAGTCGCTGCGCCGCAGTTAGTACCATTAATTGAGAATAATGCTAGCCATAGTGAATATGATAAGGCATTATCTGAAATATTATTGCCTTTACAAGCAGTTGATTTTGATACCTTAATTCTTGGTTGTACTCATTATCCAATTATTCGTTCAGAATTTGAACGTCAAGTTGGTTCACATGTACAGGTGATTGATCCTGCAGATCAAGTGGCACAATACACATATAACTTGTTAAAAAAAGAGCATTTATTGAATGCTAACTTAGCTGTAGCCCAGCATGAATTTTATACGACGGGTAAAGTGGAGAAAGTTAATGAATTGGGTCGATTAGTATTAAATGATTCTAATTTTCAGGCGCAACAAATATAAAGAGGAGAAGACAGGTGAAAATTTTATTTGCAACGACTAATCAGGGAAAGGCTAGAGAATTAAGGGCAGCTTTCCAAAAGAATGGCTTTAAGCTAGATATAATAACAAATAATGATTTATCTAATCCACCAGTTGTTGCAGAAACGGGAACAACCTTTGTCCAAAATGCAAAATTGAAAGCACATGCTTTAGCTGATTTTAGTCAAATGGTGACTATTGCTGATGACTCTGGGTTAATGGTTGATGCGCTTTATGGAGCTCCAGGTGTCCGTTCAGCTCGATATGCTGGTGAAGAACATAACGATTCTAAAAATAATGCTAAGTTATTGGCAGAATTGGGTGGAGTTCCACTTGAAAAGAGAACAGCGCATTTTAATACGACGATTATTGTATCTATGCCTAACTTTTTTGATCGAGATTTAGTTGTTAGTGGGCAGTGTACAGGACAAATTTTGCTATCTCCGCGTGGGGCTGATGGCTTTGGTTACGATTCCCTTTTTTATGTTGCTGAAAAGGGCAAGACATTTGCTGAGATGACCTTACTAGAAAAAAATAGTTTGTCACATCGAGGAAAAGCAATTAACAAATTATTAGCAATCTTTCCAACCTGGTTAGCTCAATTTGAATAAATTAAAAAAAACAGGTTTACTATAAAGTACCTGTTTTTTTGATTAACTAGCTAAGGTAATATTATTTTGGGATAATGTTGCTAAATATGCTGTTAAATAGCGATCACGCACAACTTGTTCACAGCCAGTATCAACTTGAAAGTGGATGACATATTTTATTGTTTGGGCTGTTTGCTCTGTAATACCAATAATTTGGGGCTTTTGAATAAGTGAGTCATGAGAAATAGTACCGTTGACTTTTTTAATCAGAGCATTAACTTTATTGAAGTCATTATCGGCTTTTAGTTGTAACTCAATATCAAGACCAATCCCGCCATGGGCTAGATTTTGCACAATTGATATATTTCGGTTGGGAATATAAATAATTGATCCATCAGTAGCTTGTAGTCGTGTAGTACGTAATCCCAATTGAATTACAATGCCTGTTTGATTATTAAGTTGGACTAAATCACCAACATCGAATTGGTCTTCACTAAGAATAAAAAAACCATTAACTAAGTCACTAACAAAACCTTGTGCTCCCATACCAATAGCTAATGAAAAAATTCCAGCACTAGTTAATAAAGTTCCAACAGGAATACCCAAAATTGATAAAACAGCAAACAAATAAAAGAAAATCACGGTATATTCAAAAATACTAGTAATTAAGGTTGCTACAGTTCGTGTACGTTTATTTTGTGGCTGTCTATTATGCTTTAAATAGTGACTAATTACTTTTTTACCACATTGATCAATAATATAGAAAACAATAGTTGAAATAGCTAACTGCCATAAAACTGTAAGTGCTTGTTCGCCTAATCTATCCCAATTAAACTTTAATACTCTTTGATTTATTTGAAATGACTTATTCATAATTTCTACCTTTCATATATTTATATTAACTATAGCAAATTATTACATATAGATTGAGATTAACCTATTTTCATGCTAGACTTTTTCTAGGTACAGAATTGGAGGTAGAAGATGATAATTTCCTATGGTGCACTGGCAGGTTTAATTGCGGCAGTCGCATTATTAATTTTAGTACTTTTTACAATACCAGTACTTATTCGTGTTGCAAAAGCAGCCAAGGAAGTAAATAAAACAATCCAGCTTACCAATGAATCCATTCAACAAGTAACAAAAGATGTTGATGAATTACTCGATCAAACTGGTGATTTGCTAGATAAGACCAATGTTTTAATGGCAGATGTTAATGTAAAGATGAAAACTATGGATCCGGTTGTTCAAGCAGCCGCTGATTTAGGTGTAAGTGTTTCAGATGTTAATGCTTCTTCGCGGCGGATGGCAAAAAAAGTCAGCAATTTTCATTTGAAACGTAACGGTGTAATGTCTTCGGCTTTAACTTCGGTATTTGCCAGACGTAGGCGCCGTAAAGGCAAGGACTAATAAATTAAGTAGAAGGAGTTAATTTTTATGAAAAAACTTACAAGTTTTATATTTGGTACAATTATTGGTGGTACTGCAGGCTTTTTAGCTGGTTCATTATTAGTTTCTGATAACCAGATTGATGAATTAAAGAAAAAGGTTAAAAATAATGAAGCCGTTCAAGATTTAAAGAAGAAATACGATAATGGAACAGAGGTTGTTAAGAATCAGTTGGCTTCATTTCCCAAAAATGTTGAAGATGATTCAGAGTTGAAAGATTTTGATGATATTGTCATTGATAATTCTACTGACGCAGTTGCTGCAGTGCAAGATCATGCAGAAGATTTAGTTAGTGACTTACATCATGCTGAGAATGTTAATAATATAAATAAGCCTGATGAAACATATGGTTCAAATGATTCATATGTTAGACCATAGAAGTATCTAAAAATGCACGAGAAAAAATTTTCTCGTGCATTTTTTAATTATAGCTAAATAATTAATCTTTTAATGGTAAAATTTTTAATTCTTTACTGGTATGAGTAAAGGGTTCATAGCCATTTTTAGTTACAACCCCGCAGTCTTCAATTCTGACGCCAGCAACATTTGGTATATAAATTCCGGGCTCAATAGAAAAACACATGCCCTCTTCGATAATTAAATCATTGCCTTGAACGATTGAAGGATATTCATGGACTTCCTTACCAATGCCATGGCCCAAACGATGAATGAAATATTCACCATACCCTGCTTTAGTAATAACGTCGCGGGCAACACTGTCAAGTTCAGCAGCAGTCATTCCAGGACGAACTGCGTCAATTGCTGCTTGTTGAGCTTCACGATCAATTTCATATATTTCTTTCTGTTTAGCTGTTGGTTCTCCGTAAGCTACCGTTCTGCTTGAATCAGAGGCATAACCATTATGCATTGTGCCTAAATCAAATAGAACTAATTCATTTGGCTTAACGGTATTCATTGTAGGTCCAAGATGGGGATTGGCCGCATTAGCTCCAGTTTGCACAATAGTTTCAAAGCTTTCGTGCATAACGCCTTTTTGCAACTTAAGTTGATAGTCAATTTGTCCAGCGATATAGCGTTCAGTAACGCCTGTTTTAATAGCGTCAAAGCCGATTTGAAAAGCAAAGTCAGCTTCGCGACCAGCGGCTTGTAACTCCGCAATTTCTACTGGCGTTTTATACAAACGAATTTTAGCAATAAAATTGGATAGATCGCTATCAAAATTAGCATCTGGAAATTGCTGATGTATTAATTGATAATGAGAAACAGACAAATTATTTTTCTCTAACGCCCATCTTTGATATGCTGAAGTTCGGCTTTTTACTTTGTCGGCAATGAGCGCCCAAGGATTTTCGGAGTCAAGATAGCCATAAACATCACCATCCCAAGCTGAATTTTTAGCTTCTTCGACATTTAATGCAGGAACAAATACAAAGGGTTCATGATCCTTAAAGGCTATTAAGCAAAAAATCCGCTCATGTGGTTCCATTTCATAACCAGTAAAATAAGCGATTGTTGTTGGATTAGAAATGTAGGCGATATCGTTGCCAGAACTTTGTAACCATTCTTGTAATTTATTTAAATTCATGATTATTCCTTTCAATCAATTGATTAATTAAAAGAAGTATACCATGTTCTTTATATGAAAAAATGAAAGAATAGTTGTAAACGTTTGCAATTTTTGGAAAAGCATGCTAAATTTGATACTAGTATTTTTAAAACGGGGGAAAAGGATGCGTAAACAAGATATTACAATTTATGATGTTGCTCGTGAGGCCAAGGTATCTATGGCGACCGTTTCAAGGGTTGTTAATGGCAATACCAATGTACGTAAAGATACCAAAGACCGAGTAATGGAAGTTATCAAGCGCCTGCACTATCAGCCTAATGCTGTAGCACAAGGTCTTGCTTCTAAACGAACAACTACAGTTGGTTTAATTGTACCTGACTTAACTAATTTATATTTTGCAGAACTTTCAAAAGGAATTGATGATATTGCTTTGCTTTATAAATACAATATCATTATTACGAGTATTGAAAATCAATTGATGCGAGAAGATCAGGCAATTCAAGGACTATTAAATAAACAAGTCGATGGCGTTATTTATATGGCTGATAATTTGCCTAATGAAGCTGCTGAGGCCTTTAAGCGGACTGATACACCAGTAGTTTTAGCTGGAACAAAAGATCGCCATAAAGAATTCCCTTCTGTTTCGATTGATTATCAAAAGGCAGATACTGAAGCTTTAAATCTCTTTTATAATGATGGCAGAAAAAATTTGGCGCTTGTTTTAGATAATCCTGATACATTTGTTAATGCCGAAAATAGGATTCCTGCTTATAAAAACTTTATGAAGAAGAATAATTTGGGTCCAGAGCATATTTATACCAATATTAAAGATCATTCGGATGGTTACAATTTATTTTCACAATTGCAAGATGATCATATTGATGGTGTTCTAGTTACTCGTGATGTTGCTGCAGTGGGTATTCTAAATTCTGCAATTGATGCTGGTAAAAATATTCCCAAGGATATGGAAATTGTGACAGCAAGTGCGACACAAATTGCTTCTGTTGTTCGTCCAGCTATAACCGCAGTGCGTCAACCATTATATGATATTGGTGCAGTAGCGATGCGCATGCTAACAAAACTAATGAGTAACGAAGAAGTGGCTAATATGCAAATTGAATTGCCATATGAATTATTAAAAAAGCAAAGTACATCAAATGAATAAGTAAAAAAGTCTGGGACAACTAGTTCTTTATACAAAAAAGCAGACAAAACACAGCTTTTAGTGTTTTGTCTGCTTTTTATTGGTTTAGGAAAATAATTTTTCTCAGACTCGCTTCTTTTGTTTGAGTGCAATTTACTATGACGACTTAAATTAGGAGCAATATCAATGAGACAATCCGCAAATTGATTCAGTAGATTTACAAGTTAGGAGACAATTTTAGCTTTTGCTGCCGTCTCTTTTATTTAAAGCTACTAATGTTTCTATAATAGTTTTTACAGGTGGGGATTGTAGGGGTTGATATGCTGTTAAAGCAATATTAGTGTAGCGGTTCATGCGAGGTAAATTGTGGTATTGCTGCCAACTAGCATCATCAAAAAAGCCGTAAAAGAGAATATCGCGAGCTTTAACCCAACCTAGTGTAGTCTTAAGCCACATGCTGTTTGGACTACCATTGAAATTTTTAATTTTGAATAATTGATTAGCTGGTAATATTTTTTTCGTTTTTGCTTGATTTTCAGGATAACGGTAGATGGTAACTGGAGCCTGGGATTTAGCTAAAAGTTGTTTATCTTGGTAGGGAATAACCTCTTGTGGTTTTAAATCAAGATTGACGAATTCAGCAGAAACAAAAGTTTGATTTGCAATTTGGTAATAAAGTTGATTATGAGCCCGAACACCATACATTATGTTTAAGCTCTGCCCTGGATAAATAAATTTTTTTTGTTTAATACGAACGTAGGGATTCATCATCGTTGTAGTTTTATTTTTGCCGAAATAGATTCCTTGACGGTTAATTTCGTATTTTTTAGTTCCTTCTTTGGCTAATTTGTATTTAAAACCCGTACTAGGGAAGTTAGTTACTACACCATCGATATTTTTATTAATTAGCCAATGCCATAATGATGGTGATTCATCCATTTCGGCCCAAACAAAAACTTGTTTATTTAAGCGGTGTAACCAATGAATTAGGAAGGGATGATTTAAAATTAAGTCAGATGAGATATTAACCGCATTAACTTGCGGTAAATTACTAAAATTAATTCGCTTAAGGCTGCCAACTATGAGAATAAGATAGGCATCAGGTAGTAATTTGCGCAAGCGAAACAAGCTGGCAACTGAAAAGGAATGAATCATGACACGATTTTCCATATGATATTTTTTGATAGTTGCGGCAATTTTATTTTCTAGTTCATATGAAGGATCAATTGAGTGATCGATTTTAGTTTCTAAGATGAATTTAGCCTGTGGTTGTTTACGGTAATGTTCAAAAAGTTGTGTTAAACTAAGCACATGTTCACCATTATCATATGTTAATTGGCTAAGTGTTTGCCAATTGTTTTGTGATACAATTGCATGAGTATGGGTGACACGGTATAAATCATCGTCATGCGAGATTACTAATTCTCCATCTGAAGATAGATGCAAATCAAGTTCGACATAATCAGCTCCTGAATTGAAGGCAGAGTCATCACTTTGAATTGTTTCTTCAGGGTATTTACTAGGATCTCCGCGATGACCAACAACGGTAAATCCACTGGTTATTAAAAAGACTATACTAAAAAATAAAGCTTTAAGTAAACGGCCGTTAACTTTCATGTGTACACCTCTATCAATACTACAATAGCATGGTTGCACATTTTTTGCTATATGTCACAATTTAAGTTTATGTATTATGTAGGAAAAATTTATGAATGAAGAATATGAAGAATTTGATTTAATTGAAGAGATAATCCGTAATGATGGTAGCAAGTATTTTGAAATTTCAAATATTGATCAAAATGGAATTGCTGAATTAGCGGTTGATCATGGATTAATTAAAAATGTGCGAATTTTACAGTTAAATATACCTCGTACCAAGGCTTTGGTCATCTATGAAAAGTATATTAATCAGAATTATCATTTAGAAACTTTAAATAATGAACGAGATTGGAAAAATCCGACTTGGGTAGAGTGGGAAAAACCTAAAGGCAAGATTTTGGATAGTTATAATTTGGTTTTAAAATCTAATCAAATTGGATAGAGAGTTAAAGATGGAAAAACTGCGTATTTTACATACTAATGATTTACATTCACATTTTGAGCATTTTCCTCAAATTGCTCGTTATTTACATAAAGCACAAAAAGATAGGTCTGTTGATCAAGTTTTAACATTTGATGCAGGAGATTTTATGGATCGATCAAATCCATTAACGGATGCAACTTATGGCCAAGCAAATATTAAATTAATGAATTCATTCAATTATGATGCAATTACAATTGGTAACAATGAGGGTATTTCTAATTCTCATGAAACAGTAGAGCATTTATTTGATCATGCTAACTTTCCCGTTCTACTGGCAAATTTACAAGAAGAAGATGGAACAAGGCCAAATTGGGCACTGCAAGATAAAATTATTAAAACTAATAAAGGTACGCGAATCGCTTTAATTGGGCTAACTGCAGCTTATCCTCTTTCCTATGAACCTAATCATTGGCATGTCAAGACGTTGAAAGCGGCAATGGATGAGGTATTACCGAAGATTGCTGGTCAATATGATGTTCTAATTTTGTTAACACACGTTGGGTTAAACATGGACTGCTTTTTGGCAAAAAATTATCCAGAAATTGATTTGATTATTGGCGGACATAGTCATGATTTATTGAAACATGGGTTAGAGGTTAATAACGTTTGGATTACTCAGACGGGAAAATGGGGTAATTTTGTAGGCAATATTTACGTTGAAATAGATAATGAGCATCAGATACAAAAAATTTCGCCACATGTTGAACCAACTAGTTTAATGAAAAGCGAGCCTGCTGATGAACTGACAGTTAAAGATTATTTGAAGTGTGGAAAAGAAATTTTATCTCGTGAATATATTGCTGATTTACCTAAGCAATATGATAATAGTTTAGACGCGGCAATAGAAGTATCGATGGAAGCAATTGCTAATTTTGCTCAAACAGATATAGCAATGCTTAGTTCAGGGTTGTTTCTAACACCTTTTAAAAAAGGAATTTTAACTAAATATGATTTACAACAAGCATTGCCACATTCAATGCATGTAGTACGGACAACACTTCAGGGGTGTGACTTATGGCGTTTAGTTATGGAAATTGAAAAGAACAGGCATTACTTAGATCATTTTCATTTGCAGGGAATGAGTTTTCGCGGCAAAATTTTTGGGCAGATGTATTATCGAGGAGTTAGATATGATCCAGTTGAACAATCAGTTTATGTGAATAATCAGCAAATAAATTTTAAAAAGAACTATCAAATTGCCGTATTAGACCATTATATTTTAGTACCATTCTTTCCAACTTTAGCAATTGTGGGTGAAAATCAGTTTTTATTTCCACAATTTTTACGCGAAGTAGTTGGTAATTATTTGAGTAAAAAATATCCATTAACAGGAAGTGATATTGATGATGGAAAAAGAAATGGCAGTCAAGACAACTAAGGCAAATAAAGAAAATCGTTTTGTTAAAGAACAACCCCTACGGCATCCTTTAGCAGTTGTGACCTTAAACGGTAATCATTTAAAAATTAATAAGCAATCTTATCAGATAGTTGTTAATAAGCAAGAAGCACTAAGTATAGAAGTTTTACGCCAAAAATATGATCCTTATTTAGATCAATATGATTTTTTGGTTGGGGATGTCTCAAGTGAACATTTGCGCTTAAAAGGCTTTTATAAAAATAACGTTCAAGCTACAATTGATCGCAGGGAACAAACGATTGCTGATTATTTAATGGAATATTGTAATCCTGGTGCGGGTTATTTTATTTTAAAGCTACTAAGTCCAGTGCATCATTACCGCTCTACTAATAGTAAAAAGCAATCCCAAAGCCAATATCGAAGAAGAAAGAAAGTCAAGATCAGGTCAACGTTACAGCATAATTTTATTATTAAGAAAAGAAAGAGTAGCAATTAGGTGAAAGATTATCGTTTATTTTTAATTGATCTTGATGGTACGATTTATCGGGGACAAGATACGATTGCTTCGGGAGTGCGCTTCATCAAGCGACTAGAATCATTGGGAAAGGATTATCTTTTTTTAACTAACAATACAACACGTACGCCACAGATGGTGGTTGAAAAGCTAGCAAAACATGGTATCAATACGGATATTTCGCATATATATACACCATGTATGGCAACAACTAGCTACATTTTAAGCCAAGAAAAAGAAAATAAAAAAATTGGTGTCTATCTAATTGGTCAGGTTGGGTTATGGAGTGAATTTTTTAAGCATCCAGAATTTGAATTAAATCCTAGTGATCCTACTTATGTAGTTGTAGGAATGGATACTGATTTGACCTACCACAAAGTTCAAATTGCAACCAGCGCAATCAGAAAGGGAGCAATTTTTATAGGCACAAATGCCGATTTAAATCTGCCTAGTGAAAAAGGGCTTCTACCAGGTAATGGTTCACAATGTGCTATGATTGCTGCTGCAAGTGGATGTGAACCAATATATATTGGTAAACCCGCAAAAATTATTGTAGAGCTACTTTTAAAGCAAAGAAATTGTTTAAAAGAAGATGCACTTATCATTGGTGACAATTATGAAACTGATATTAAGGCAGGATTCAATAGCCAAGTTGATCAATTACTTGTATTAACTGGGATTACAAAGAAAGTAGATATTCAAGGTAAAAGGCAACCAACACTTATTGTTAATAATTTGGATGAAATTAAATTATGATCGACAAAAATAATTTTTTTAGTATTATTTATCATTTTGTTTTTGCAATTACTAGTAGTGTTGTAGGAGCGGTTATTGCTAGTTGGCCTCTTTTAATGATTTTTGTTTTGGTACAAAAAACTTATAAGGTAGTCAATTTATCAATAGGTCAAATAATGGGAAATTATAATCAATTGTTATGGTATTTAATATGGCCGCTTAAAAAGAAGCTTAGAATGAGTAATTTACCTACCTCAATGGCGGCTGCACAGCATTTTGCTGATGTAAAAAAGTTATTTACCATAGTAATTATTGCTTTTTTGTGTTGCTTAATATTGTATTTTTGGAACAGTAAAAGTAAAAAAAGCTTTTTCAGATTAAATAAAATTTGTGCACTATTATTGTTGCTTTTACCAGTTGCTGCCCTACCTTTTGCGTTGACGAATTTTGATCAATTTTTTATCAATTTTCATCACCTATTTTTTATTGGAAGTACTACTTGGTTATTTAATCCTGAGACTGACCCAATTATCAATCTTTTGACTGAAGGCTTTTTTGCCGCTTGCTTTGCTGTAGGTGGAACTATTTATGAACTATATTTTGCCAATCAATTATTGCAACGATAAAAAGGAGCTCCTAATGGGGCTCCTTTTTTTGAGTATAATGTTTTTTGAGAGTAACAAGCAAAATTGGTAAAATTGAAATTAAGATAATCGCCAAGATTAATAAGGAAAAATTATCTTTAACAAATGGTATGTTGCCAAAAATAGCACCAATTATAGTGAAGATGCCACTCCAAATGATTCCGCCGACTATGTTATAGATAGCAAATTTTCCGTAGTGCATTTTGCTACCGCCAGAAATGAATGGAACGAATGTCCTAATAAAGGGGATAAAGCGACCTATAACAATAGTGATCGGTCCATGGCGATTGAAAAACTGTTCGGCTGCTAAGCGATTTTTTTGATTAATCAGTTTGTTGAACCAAGAATATTTTTCTCCAGCAGTCACTGATCGTGCCCCAATTTCATAATTACAAGCATCACCTAAAACTGCGGCAAGAACAACAGCCAAATAAATTAGCCAAATATTGAGGTTATATTTGGGATTAACTGCCATTGAACTGGCGGCAAAAATAAGCGAATCACCTGGTAAAAATGGGAAAATAACTAATCCAGTTTCAATAAAAATAATTCCAAAAATGATTAAGTATGTCCAGCTACCAAACTGATTTACTATTTCAATCAAATGATGGTCAATGTGTAGAATAAAATTGACAATAGTCATAAATTGCTCCTATATACTGGTTGAATGAATGGTTAAATTTTTTTTGGGAAAAAGTGAACGCATAATTGATGTAATTGCTATTTGTGCTTCGCCAAAGCCTAGACCAATTACTGGGACGCGTTCTGGGTAATATGCAGCATCTCCTACTGCATAAATGCCTGAAATATTGGTTTCCATTGCGCGTGAAACGCCAATTTGTCCCTTGGTTAAGTTGACGCCCCACTTACTTACAAAATTATTATCGCTACGAAAACCATAGGCAACAACAATTTGATTAAATTTCTTAGCAATGATATTTGTAGTACCTATTTCCTTTAATTCAATTTCAAGCTGATTATTGCTAAGAGTAACAGCTTTGGGCAGATAGGGTGTAAGAACTTCAACGTTTTGTAATTTCTTTAATTGTTGAACATTAGCTTCAAGCCCCCGAAATTCATTTCGGCGATGTATGATTTTAATCTGGGTATTAGCTACATTTGCAAGCTCAAGTGCCCAATCTAATGCGGAATCACCGCCGCCAAAAATGCCAATTGTTTGATTTTGAAATTTTTGGGGATCATTAATAAAATAGTGAATATGTTTTTCAATTTCATCATTTGTGTGTAAAGGAAATGCTTTAGGTGTAAATGAACCATTACCAGTAGCAATGATAACACTTTTAACTTCAAATTCTTTATCAATTAAAAAGCAATCTTCAATTTTTTCAATAGAATTAACACGATGGTCAAATACAAATTTTGCTTTTCTTTCAGCTGAATACATCAACTTTTCAATTAATTCAGCTCCAGTAATTTGGTTAAATACGGGAATGTCGAAAATTTTTTTAAATGGGTACAGTAATTTCGGTTGTCCTCCAGCTTCACTTAATGAATCAAATACAATAGTTTTTAACCCGTGCAAATGAGCAAAACTTGCACTAAAAAGTCCAATTGGTCCTGCTCCGATAATTGCTAAATCAAATTTTTTTATTTAAAAAACCTCCTAATAAACCTTGATATTTCAACTTTAGCATGAATTTTAAAGTTAGTCACTTGAAAAAAATCATAAAAAAGGGTTGCAAAAACCAAAAAAGGTTGCTAATATAAATAACTGTCGTCAGGGCAAAGCCAGTAAGGCAAAGGCAAGGCGGCAAAAAAGATATAAAAAACCAGTTGACAAAAGCGACTGAGTTTAGTAATATAAAAAGCGCTGTTGTTTAAAGAAGCGGCAGCGCGGGTCAGAAAAAAGTTCTTGACAGAGTCGAGAGCATCTGATAAAATGGAAAAAGCGCCGCTGACAAGCGGAGCGGGTAGTACCTTGAAAACTGAATAATGTTTTCGCAAAAGTGTGCGGGTTTAAAAAGAACCCAAAACAATGAGCGAAGTCAATTCGCA